>JAFKGG010000176.1:18594-22756 GCA_017307915.1 Burkholderiales bacterium
CGTACAGATTGAAGTCGACCCAGTCGTCGGAACTGCGACCTTCCGGACAGCCGAGCAGCTCGCCGTAGAAAGCGCGCGCGGCCGACAGGCTGTGCACCGGAAACGCAAGATGGAAAGGCTGCAAGGACATGAGCGGAAACTCCTGGGATGAGGCTGCGCGCAGGCGCCGCTGACGCGCCCGCACCGCTCGATAGCTTAGCCGATCATCGGCGGCTGGCCGTCCGCGTCTTCCGGCGGTTTGTTCAGGCTGTACAGCCACTCGCGCCAGATCGCCACCAGCAGCGCCATCAGCACCGGGCCGACGAACAGGCCGACCACGCCCATCGTCTTGACGCCGCCGATCAGCCCGAAGAAAGTCGGCAGGAACGGCAGCTTGACCGGCCCACCCACCAGCCTCGGCCGCAGCGTCTTGTCGACGATGAACAGCTCGATCGAACCCCACGCAAACAGGCCCAGCCCGGCCAGCAACTTGCCCGAGCCGATCAGATACAGCGACACCAGCGTGAACGACAGCGGCGCACCGCCGGGGACCAGCGCCATGAAACCCGTGGCCACGCCCAGCAGCACCGGCGAGGGCACACCGGCAATCCAGTAGGCCACGCCGAGCACCACACCCTCGCCCACCGCGATCAGGCCCAGGCCGGTAACGGTGGCGCTGACGGTGGCCGGCACCACGCGCGAAAAGCGCTGCCAGCGCTTGGGCAGCAGATGCTCGCCGACGACGTCGAGCTGCGCCGCGATGCGGCTGCCGTCCTTGTAGACGAAGAACAGCGTGATCAGCATGAACAGCAAGGTCAGCGCCAGATTGGCCAGATCACCGGTGAAGGACAGCACCAGCCGCGAGATGTTGCCGAGATGCTCGCCGCTCAGAAGCTGGATCCATTGCCCCAGCGCCTGCGGTTCGCCCAGGTGCGAGCGCCAGTAGTCGGCCAGCGTCAGACCGACCCAGGGCAGCGCTTCGATCCAGCCTGGTACCGGCGCGCCATGGCGATTGGCCTCGATCAACCAGGTCCACCAGGTGCGCGCCTCCTGCAATGCGTAGTGCGCCGCCAGCACCATGGGCACCACCAGCACGACGATCACGATCACCAGCGCCAGGCTGGCCGCCAGCGTGGTGTTGCCGCCGCACAGCCGCACGCCGCGCCGGTACAGCGGCCAGCTCGCGAAGCCGATGATCAGCGCCGCCAGCACGGGCACCAGGAAGCCCCGCAGAAAGTAGACGCCGGCGGCGACGATCAGCAGCAACAGACCGCGGGCGATCAGTGGGGCTCGCAAGACAGGGGACATGAAGGACGGCGCAGACGGCTCGATACGTAACGGCTCAGCGCAATATACCCGACAGGCGCCCGCGCTGCGTTGCTCAGCCGTATGCGCCGTCGGATAAGGCGGCCGGCTCGCCGTTCAAGAGGCCGCGCCGTGCCGATGAGTCGAAGCCGAGCGCGGGCTCTCCCATCACCTGCGCAAATCCGCCCCCGCATCCATGCCGCGCCTGACGGGGACGCGCGCCCCTACCCGCTCCAGCCAGCGCTGCACGGCCGGATAGCTTGCAAGATCCTGCCCCTGGCGCGCCGCGGGCACCGCCCAGGGATAGATCGCGATGTCAGCGATCGAGTACTCGCCGGCAACTTTAAATCTCACTTGAGCAGGTCGAACTCCATTTTTACAAACTTGGTGGGGAACTCGAGCCGCGCGAAATAGATCAAGCGCCGGCCATCGCAGGCATAGCGACGCACCTCGGCAACGCTATCGCCCAGATTCAGATTCAAAGACTGCGCTGACTGAATGCCCGCTCCGGCAATGGTGATCTTTTGCCTGGCCTCGCTCAAAGTCAGCCCGGGAATGCGCGCCAGCACCGAGGCCGCAGCCGATTTCTTGAATGCCGCCTTGTACCTTCGGAAAAGGTCTTCGGCCACGAACACCTCGCTGAAGCAGTAAGGCACGCCATCCTTGACGTGCCGCCGGCACAACTGCCTGTAGGCATCGGCAAAGCTGCCCGAAAATTTCATGCCTAGCTCGGGCAGGCGGGCGACCGCGTCCTCGCCGTCGAAGATGGTCTCCGTGCCCAGCAAATCGCTGAGCGCCACGGTTTCCTCCCAATTGGAAGGAATCTGCAGCTCCGCTACGCTGGGTATCTTGGCCTGCACGAAAGTACCGATGCCCCGCCCGCGGCGTATGTAGCCTTCGGCCTCGAGAATGCCGATCGCGTTGCGAATCGTCATGCGCGCTACCTGGTAGCGCTCCATCAATTCTTCCAGTGACGGCATCTGGTCGCCCGGCGCCCAGATGCCTTGCTCGATATTGCGCTTGAACTCGGCTGCCAATTGCAAGTAGATCGGCTGCCTGCTGCGCGTGAGCACTTCAGAGGCACGCGCTTTCGCCGAGGGCCGAGCCGCTGCATCGGCAGCCGAGGAAGTCGTCATGATCAGGAATGGGGTTTGCTCAAGTCTTCAATAGTACTTGCGCCATCTGCCGCAGCACATGTCTTTGCACCTTGTTGGAATTGGCGCTCTGCACGACCGGAAACTCGTCGACGAAGACGACCCGTTCGGGCACTTTGAACTTGGCCATCTCCGCCTTGCAGCGGGAAACAATCCCCGGTTCGTCCACATCCGCATCCGCTTGCGCAATGACGAAGGCCACCGGCACCGTCTTGCCCCGATGCTCGGCTCCCACCACCTGTACCGCTGCCACGCCGGGCAAGTCTTCAATGAATTCCTCGATTTCCATCGGATTGACGAGAAAACCGCCCAAGCGCAGGTGCTCGCCGGCACGCCCCTGGAATACGAACAGGCGTTCATGAACCGTATAGCCCAGATCGCCGGTGCGGAAGTAGCCGTCGGCCGTGATGGCGTTTCGCGTGGCTTCGGGGTTGTCGAGGTATTCGGACATGATGCTGGGCGCCTTGATTTCTATCAGCCCGACTTCTCCATGCGGCAGCTTGGCGCCCGTTTGCTCGTGCACGGCACGCACGCGGCCTTGCGGCGAGGCAATGGTGCCGCCGGCCGCACGGCGCCACTTCCATTCGGTATCCAAGGTGTGACCGGCCACCAGCGCCTGCAATTCACTCGAACCGTAAAGCCCGGCAATCGGAATGCCGGCCTGCAAGGCGCGCTCGGGCAGACCATCCATGGCCGGCGCAAAGCTGGCAAAGCCCACGTACCGCAACGAAGGAAATGGCCTGTCCTGGCCCGGCACCTGATCGAGCAACAAGCTGATGAGTTCGTTGTTCGCGAAGGTGTGAGTCACGCCCAGTTCCCGGATCTGGCGCACCGTCAGCGCTGCATCGAACACCGGTAGCGATACGAAGCTCGCCCCTACCGCGAAGCCGCTGAGCAGCGTGGAGAAACCAAAGGCGCCGCACAGTGGGGCTGCCAGCAGCACGACGCTATCCGTGCTCACCCCGTAGGCCTGGGCTGCAATCTCGCCATGGCGCAACAATCCGGCCTGGCGATGCATCACCAGCTTGGGTTCCGAGGTGGTGCCTGACGTGGTGTAGACCAGCGCCGCGTCGGTTTCCTGCCCCGGATCGGTAATCGCCCGATCAGCCTGGGGCGGTGCGGCTTCGTAAGGCAGCAGACTCAATCCAGGCAGCCTGTTGCTCAGCATCTCTTGCAGTGCCGTGCAGTCCCCTACCCCTAGGACGTACTTGAGCCGGCTCAGCCGTTCGGGATCGATTCGGGAGAGGATCTCAACGAAGGGCAGACCCTTGAAGGCCGGCCACATCACCAGCCAGGTGCAGCGGCCGCGCTCCAGCAACAGCCCTACCTCACGCTCACGAAAGCGCGTATTGACGGTGACCACCGTCATGCCCAGCTTGGCGCAAGCAAGAAAGCTCACCAGCCATTCGATGCAATTGGGCATCCATAGCGCCAGCCGCTCGCCTCGGCGGGCGCCTTGCTGCTGCATGTATGCGGCCAACCTGTCGACCTCTGCAGCAAGCTCGGCATAGTGAATGGCCCTGCCCTCGTCCTGAAGCGCCAGCTTGCCCGGAAAGGCGTTCGCATGTCGGCTGAGCAACGTATGGAAGTTCATGGCAATCGCTGGCGCATCAAATGGTGGCGATGGGCGTAACGGGCGAACCCACCGCACCCGGCAGGTCGAGCGGCAGCGAAAGGCAGAAGACCTTGCCGAGCTGCACTTCGCGTATCCCTTTGAGCACCTG
>JAFKGG010000177.1 GCA_017307915.1 Burkholderiales bacterium
CGCACGACGGCTAACCAGGTCAACGCGCTCCAGCAGCAGGCGCAGGCCAATGATGTGTTCAGCGGCACCGTGAACGAGTTCGGCCAGTACGTCAATTCGATGGGCGAATCGGCTCGGCGAATGGAGGCGGCGGCCGATCTGATGGAGCGCATGGCGCAGGCGCAGTACACCGGCACGGATGTGGCGGCCTGATGCGTGAGAGTACGAAGCGCACGGCGAGAATCACGGCGATAGACCGCGGCTCGGGCATGGAGATAGCCGCGTAATGCGCGCCGCTCACCTGGCGATCCAGAGCCTAAAGAAAGAAGCCGCCCCTTAGTCTTCTGAGGCGCCGTTCGACTTGCTTGCCGCTGATCTGCTAGTGACTGAGAGAACCTGATGAGCGACCCCGCTGTAGCCCGGGAAAATTCTGGATGGGCCGTATCCCAGTCTAAGAAGGTGTTCTCGCAACACCTGTGCCTCCGCGGCTGGAAGGATCATCTTGTAAAGAATTGGCTTCTTGATAACGCCCTTGAGCTTTTCTTCGTAGACTTCAAACAATAGTTCATCTAGCGGACGGCGATCTATGGGCCGGCCGAGCTCTTCAATCGCCCTTTCGACGTCACCATTGAACCGAACCTGATGCATAGGCCAGTGAGTAAATACGCCTTGTTGAGCCGCAATGTTCGGATTGCCTGAGTAGTGGGGCGTGACGAATTTCAGTCGAATGCCGGGAGTTATCACTTCCTCCCAATAGACGTTATCTGCATGGAGAGCCCAAAGTGCAAGCGCCCCTTCATTGTCGTCGAGCACTTGCGAAGCGAAGTAGAGGGCTACAAATGGATCGTAAGACCAGTCAAGTAGCCGAGTGGGGATGCCATAGTGCTGAGCTAAAGCAGCGCCTTCTAGCAATTCGTTAGGCAACCAATATGATTCATCCGCCGTTGGTTGATACGCGACGAAATCATAATTTCTTGATAGGCGCTGTCGTAGCGTCGGGGAAAGAGGAACAGGAAGTCCACACCCGTTCGCCAGTTTGTAGAATTCTCGGATCAGGTGGTACTCCGCTGCGTATTGTGCGAGGCGATGCAGTTCCTCTACCGGCTTAGCTGGACGATAGGCCGCCGCCTTTTGCCAGAAGGACTCTCGGCGGAGTGCCGAGGGCAGTAAAGGGTATTCAGATTTGGTCACACCCCTAAAGATGTAGCCCTGCATCTTCTTGCGCTCTGCCCACGGCATGAGCGCGGAAAGTAGCCCCTCGGCACTGCCATACTCTATCTGTTCGATCATCATTGGCCTGACGTCCCTCCGCGCTCTACCGAAGCGGGATGCATCCGATCCGCCGGATACTGCCCTATCGCACATGTTCTGTGAACCCGGGTCGACTGGAGGGTTCTCGCTGTAAGGAAGTCTACGGGCACCCAACCTCATCTCCGACGCGGGGCTCAGGGGGCGCGCTTGAAAGCGCTGCCGTCGCAAGATCTGGAAGGAGCAGAGGCTGTTCCTTCATCGATGCTCTGAGCGGTCGCAGTGGTTTCGCGATCTTGGCCGGTATTACATGGCCGACAAGGGCAACTGGCGCGGTCACACATATGCCAAATTGTCGTATCTCATCGCGAGCAGCCTGGTATTCACGAGCATCAAGCAAAGAACGGTGTCTTTGTCGATTGGCGCATAGTCTTGATGCATCTGGACGGAGATATTCTTGATCAGGTTGTCATCTCTCATCAAGCAAAACATTCCCTCCCCGGCGTAGTCGAACTCATCGGTATCGGGAATCTCATTAGGCTGCGCTGGCGCACGTAGCGCATCAAATAGTGTCTTGAGTCTATTGTCGAGATCGCCCCCCTCTCGCACAGCTGCCGCATCTTTGTTGGGAACAAGTATTGTGATCTGCAGATCGATCGCGACGTCTAGTTTTTCAGAAACTAGACACCGATATCGCTTCAATCCGAACTGGACAGAAAGCCTTCCGTCTTGATCGGCTTTCTCGAAGCTCTCTCTGAAGTCAGTCCCCAGACAGAAACGCATGAGTTGTGGGTGTAGAGCAGTTCGAATGCGGTGCTTGATGGCAGCGCTGCCGCTACTCTTCAACGGACCTTGGTAGTGAAGGCAAAGCTGCATTGCTCCCCCGGAAGAAGCTCTGATTTGGTTGAGGTCATACCGTTAGAGTTGATCGTCGGCGAGCGTTCATGATGCCGCCTCTCTCGGTACGCCCGCGTCACGTGCTAATGCTGTGACGATGCGTAAAGCGAACCGATGCACCCCGATACCAAACCTCGTGTGTGCGCATGTCGCTCTCCTTGGCGACGATAGTATCCGAAGGTGGTTGCCGAATCGAAGCGGTCCCGCTCTTGACGGGCTACCGTTGCAGAGCCACAATGCCCCCGCGCTCGCCAATGCAAGCGCCTGGGATTGGCGTCCCGGTAAGAAGGCGGACAACCGCCATCTGGCGGTATTTTTTCGTCCGCGCGCTGGTCATGTCCTTCTATGGGCGGGCCGGCAGGGGCTCTCGCGAGAGAGCGCCGGTCCTTCTTCCGGTACGCCAACCTTGCCGGTTCCGCCCACCCGATTGGCGTCGGGGGCGGTGTTCAACCGCAAGAAGGAGCATTGACCATGCCCAACAAAGCCCGCCCGGCGACAGCGGATGTCGCCCATTCCAAGCCCGCACGCAAGGGCGGCGCGCAACCCACTGGCGCCGACGAGGTGCCGCTGCTGTTCGAGCACGACGACGGCCGCTACGCAGTGGCCGATACCGCGGCGCTAGCCGACTTCTGCTGCAATGACCCTGCCTGGCACCGGCTCGGTCCGATCGCCATCGTGCGGCGCGCCGATGAGGGGCCGAGGCAGGCTGCACCCGGAATCGATGGCGAAACCTTCCGCCAGATCTCTTTCTTGTTTCACGAGGTGGCCTCAAGCGCGGCACACGCCGACGAAGTCTGCTACTACATGGCACACATCGAAAGCCTGGGCCACGCCGAGGCAGTCATCGCCACGCTGCGCGGCCTTATCGAGCGTATGGGATGGCTTGCCGACCGGGGCGCCGCTGCGTGCGGCATCAGCCAGATTCGGGGCGACGAAGACCAGTGGCTGATGCCGTCGGCTTGGAAGCCGAAGGAGTCGCCGCGGTTTCTCGAACTGCGCCCGGAGGTCAGCCATGCCGAGTAAGAAGCCCGTACAGGCCCCACAGGCTGCCACGCCGGCCGTGCCGCCCGAACTGCTTGCGAAGTGGGACAGTTCCTTCTCCCGGCTGCTGGGTAGCGTCTACGAGCTGCACGCGCTCGAGGAGCTGCTCACCAGCGTGGCAGACATGGACGAGAGCGACTTCAAGGCGCTGCACCTGACCGAGTCGACCATGCAGCTGCTGCGCGAGCTGTCACACCGGCTGTCGTGGGATCTGTCCGAACGCGTGTCGGAGGTCCGTGGGCTGATCATTCGCGGTGAGGAGATCGAGCATGGCTACTGAACGACGCAAGGGCGCCCGACCGGCCGCGGTCGCCGCCGACTACATCCTGCCGCCGCGCATCGACCGCATCGTCAAGACCGTCGCCTTCGAGGTCGATGCGATCGCCCGGATGGCGGCGTCTACCTGCAATGGCGATGCGTGGCCGGCAGTCCATGCGCTGACCAGCCGACTCGCGGTCCTGGCCACGGCTGCAATGAGCCTGGGGACCGATACGCCGCTGGACGACATCGAGCGCCAACTGTTCCCGATGGGCGACCCCAATGGGCTGGACATACCAGGGCTGTACGCTCCTGCAGGGCTTCGTGAGGAGGCCGACCATGCCGCGTAAGCAGAAGCCCGCCCCTGCGGCCAAGGCGCCACCACACCCGGCCAGCAACGTCATCCCGTTCCCGCTGGAGCGCAGCAAGGCCCGGTCGATCATTGCGAACGGGATCGCCATTCCGAGGGCTGAGATTCAGCAGCGGGTCGACCTGTCAATGCATTGCGCCTGGGCAGGTTTGAGGGTTGCGATACAGGGCTTCGCCGATGACTTGTGCCGACTCCTGGAGAGCCACAATGCCAAATAATGGGGTTGACATGGTCGTGCCAGTGCAAACCGATCGTCGTTTGAGCGGCGAGACCGCCTACGCCCTGCGCGTAAAAGGGGACAGCATGCACCCCGCCATTCGGCACGGGTCATTCGTCGTGGTCGAGCCGGGTCGGTCATGCGTCCCTGGCGAATACGTCGTGCTCGCTCTCGTCAGCGGCCAGAAAATGGTGAAAGAGCTCGTAATGGAACGGCTTGCCGAAATCGTGGTCGAGTCCGTGAACGGCGGGGAGCGACTGACCATCGAGAGATCAGACATCGAAAAGGTGCGCCCGGTCGCCGCAATCGCGGCTGCAAGCAAATGGCGGCCGGCATGAAGGCGCTGCCGGAGAAGCTGCAGGGCTTCCGGTAGGCCACCAGCGCCCGGCATGAGCCCCGCTTCGGCGGGGTTTTTTCGTTGTGTAAGCCGGCTATGCCGTGCCGTACGGTTGCCGTACTCTGGATCGCAGCGAAATCGCTTTGATCGTAACCGGCTGATTTTTATGGGGATTTTGGTGGGCGGCACAGGGTTCGAACCTGTGACCCCTGCCGTGTGAAGGCAGTGCTCTACCGCTGAGCTAGCCGCCCCGAAGGGGAAAGGCGAGATTGTAGGCAAAACCGGCGCGGCGATCAAATCGGCGTTGCCGGTCGGTTTTGCCGGGCACGCTACCGGCAGCGCCGGCCCAGAAAATCCAGCAGATGCGCGTTGAACACGTCCGGCTGCTCGGCCCAGCCGAAATGTGCCACGCCCGGCATCGACACGAATTCGGCCCCGTTGATCTTGCCCGCCACCTTGGCCATGACGTCGGCCGGTGCGGTCTGGTCCAGTTCGCCGGCGATCGCCAGCACCGGCACGGTGATCTTCGGCAATACCGCGCGGCCTTCGTATTGGGTGATCGCCACGATGGCGGCGCGAAAGGTGTCGGGTGACATCTGTGCCACGGTGTCGACGACCAGATCGACGGCCGGCCCGCTGGCGCCGGCGGCCATCATGCGCGGCAGGAACAGCCGCGCATGTTCGGCCACCGTGCGGCCGGCGTCCAGCGGCGCCGTGCGGTCGGCCACGAACTTGCGCTGCCATTCGCCGTCGGGCTTGCCGAAGGCGGCGCTGGTGGCCGACAGCACCAGGCCGTGGATCTGCTCGGGAAAATAATCATAGGCGCGCTGCGCGATCATGCCGCCCATGCTGTGGCCCAGCACGATGTTGCGTGCGCTCCCTTCCTTGCGCAGCAGCAGGCCGAAGGCACGTGCGCAAGTCTCGACGCTGAAGTCGGCCGGCAGCGGTGAGCAGCCGTAGCCGGGGCAATCCCAGGCGACGACGCGATAGCCGGCCAGCGACAGCGCGCGGATCTGGTAGCGCCAGTATTCCTTGGCGCCGAAGGCGCCGTGCAGCAGAAAGACCGTGGTGTCGCCGTGGCCGGTGACGCTGTGGTCGGGAATACGCGGGTCGTTCATGCCTGGGCCTGCGAAGTGGAACTGCCGCTGAGCATCGATTCAGGTGCCCAGTAAGCGTGCGCGCCGGTCGGGATGTGATCGGGCAGGATGATCCGGCACACCGGGCCGACGGTGATGTCGCGCGCATCGAAGATCGCGCATTCGCCCTTGCCGGTGTTCACGTTGGTGATGAAGCTGATCAGGTAGCCGTCGTCTTCTTCCTTGGCGACGATGCGCGGTGCGAACGGCGCTTCGCTGACGTGGCAGCCCGGCTCCATCATGTACGTCTGCGTGCGGCCGGTCTGCAGGTCGAACTTCTTCAGGCCGTCGAGCAGCCAGAAGCCTTTCTGCGGTATCGCGTTGTAGCTGTAGCGGTACGGCCGGCCGTTGTAGAGCCCGTTGATCATCGGAAACTCGGTGACCTGCTCGTCGAGATCTTCCTCATGGGTCTGGCCGGTTTTCAGATTGAAGCGCCAGCGGTGCATGCGCGTCTGCTTGTCGTGCAGGCTGGTCATCTTGATGATGCGTGCGTAGCCGTCGTGCGGCAGCCCCGACAGGTCGGGAATCGGCTGATACTGGATGCAGCCGTCCATCACGATCTCGTCGCCGTCTTCGTACGAGTTCGACAAATGCAGCAGATAGCAGGGCTGCGCCTCGAACCAGCGTACGTCGCGGTTGGTGCCGAAACGCGGGATGATGCCGAAGCGGCTGGGCACGTCGCGGTGGAACTTCAGCCGGTGGCCGCCTTTCTTCAGGGCCTCGGGGTCGAAGAACAGCGGCAGATCGTGCAGGATCGAATAGTGCTCGGTCATGCCCAGGTCGTGCGGCCAGCGCGGTCCGGGCAACTCGATCGGCTCGAAATGCACGAGCTGGTTGCGCGCGTCGACCACGCCGTAATGCATGTACGGAGCCTGCTCGCCGAAATTGAAGATCGTCATTTCGTTGGTGTGTTCGTCCACCTTGAAATGCGAACAGATGCCCTGCGGCATCAGCCGGCGTGCCCAACTCTCGTCGGGGCCGAGCGTTTCCAGCGTATCGGGGTCGAGCCGGTACGGCTCGCTGCACTGGGACATCGCGGCCAGTACGCGGCCGGCGTGCACGATCACGTCGGTGCCGGCGTTGTCTTTCATCGCGCCGATCGAGCCCCAGCCGCGGCGCGTGCCACGGCGCGGTTCGATGATGCCGGGCCACAGCGACTTGCCGGCGGCCTTCTCGGCGAAAAAGCCGGTGGTGCGGATCCAGCGGTTGCGATAAGTCGCCTGGCCGTCGCGAAAGCGGATGGCATGCAGCATGCCGTCGCCGTCATAGGGGTGATAGCGGCCGATCGATTCATGGATCGGGTTGTGGCCGTTGCGGATGTACAGGCCGGCCAGGTCTTTGGGAATCTCGCCGATCACCTTCAGGTCGGGCGTTGATGCCGTCCACTCGGTGTCGAGCGGGCGCCAGCCGCCGTTCAGGTAGGGATTGTCGGTGGGGTAGACGATCGTCGACTGTTCTTTGTTGAAGACTTCGAGCATGGGGCCGTTTCCTTGTGGCGCGTGCAGGCCGGATGCCAGCGGATGGCAGCGCGCCGGCTTGGTAACTTCTTTAATCGAACTTATTAGTATGATAATAGAAGTGATTTGCTCGCGATGTCAATGGAATCCGCTTGCCGGCTATCGACCGGCGGTAGCGATGTGGTAGGGTCTCGCCGACATTGGATGGACCGCGCAACGGACAACTGAACACCCGATGGGTCAACTGCTCGAAGACGACATTGCCAGGCTGCGTCGCGTACTGCACGGCAGTGCGCTGAACCAGGTGTTGCTGAAGGTCGGCGATCGCTGGACCTGGGAGATCCTGCAGCAGGCCTTCCTGGGCGTGAGGCGTTTTGATGATTTCCAGACCGCGCTGGGCATTCCGCGCCAGACGCTGAGCGCGCGCTTGCGCGCGCTGGTGGCCGACGGCCTGCTGCGCCAGGAGCTGTACCAGGAGCATCCGCCGCGCATGGCCTATCGGCTGACCAAGATGGGGCTGGCGCTATACCCGCGCGCGCTGATCGCCTGGGCCTGGGAAATGCGCTGGGGCAAGCCGCCGGCGAACATGCCGCGCCGCCTGCGCCATCGCACGTGCGGGCATGAACTCAAACCGCTGCTGATCTGCGAGACCTGCGGGCACGAGTTGCGCCTGGAAGATCTCAAACGCGAGATCACCGATCCCGGTGACGTCGAGCTGCCGAAGGCGGTGCGCGCACGGCGCTGGGCCGGCGGTCTGCCGACCCGCAAGGAACTGCTGCAGCAGAAAGAGGTGCATCTGCCGCGGCTGCTCTCCGATCGCTATTCGATGATGATTCTGGTGGCCGTTTCGCACGACTGCCACTATTTCGACGAGATCATGAAAGTGCTGGGCCTGGGGTCGAGCGTGCTGGCCGTGCGGCTCGACATGCTGACCCGCTTCGGCCTGCTCGACAAATTGCAAGACCGCTATGACGGGCGGCGCTTCTACTATCGCACCGGTGCAGCGGCGCAGGCGCTGTCGATGTACATGCTGCTGCTGTCGCGCTGGGGACAGCAGTATCTGCTGAAGGCGCGCGGCACGATCCGCGTGCGCCATCTGGTCTGCGGCGAGATCGTGCAGCCGGCGGTGGTATGCGAGCATTGCCGCGAGCCGGTCGAGGCCTACGACGTGGAGCGTCTGTAGGTCTGGCCGGGTAGGTCCGGCCGGGTAGGTCTGGCCGGGTAGGTCCGGCCGGGTAGGTCCGGCCGGGCAGGCCCGGCCGGGGTGGGCCTGGTCGATTTCTTCGTCAGGCCGCGGCCGGTTGCGCCAGCCAGCGGGCGATGCTGGCGGCCAGTGCCTGCGGCTGCTCCAGCGGCAGCAGATGCCCGCTGTCTTCGATCAGCTCGAAACGTGCGTTGGGTGCCGCATCGGCCGTACGCCGGATCGCTTCGGGCAACACCACCTTGTCATGCGAAGTGGCCACCAGCAGCGCCGGGCCGCTGAAGGCCCCCAGCAGGTGCGTGCGGTCGGGGCGTTTCATGCACGCCTGCGTGTGCGCGATGAAGCGCTGCGCGCCGTATTCGGGCACCATTTTCTCGCGGCGCGCGATGATCGCCTGATCGTCGATGCGGCTCGGGTGCACCGTGTTCGGATAGACCTTGGCGATCAGTCCGGCATGGCCGCCGGCCTGCGCGATCTCGATCGCTCTTTGCCGCATCGGCCGGGCTGATTCCGGTTCGCCAGTGCTGTTCGAGCATACCAGCGCGAAGCGCTCGACGCGCGGCGGCGCCGCTTCCAGTAGCGCCATGCCGACGTAGCCGCCGAACGAAAAGCCGACGTAGGAAAAGCGCGGCGGCAGCGTCTCGAGCAGCGTCTGCGCGATGGCTTCGGTGCTGTCCTGCGCCGGCATGAACGGCCGATGGATGTTGAGCTGGCCGGGCAGCATGCGCTCGAGTTCGGCGCACACCTCATCCCAGATGTCGGGCGTGTTGTTCAGTCCGCAGACGAGGACCAGATCGATCATGGTTGGCGTTTCCTTGAGGTCATTGCAGCTCGATCTTAAGCCGCTTGTTCAGTTCACGTGCCATGGTGATCTCGTTCCTGACCATCGTGGTGAATTCGGCTGGCGTCATGTATTGGGCAATGGCGCCATCGCTGGCCAGCACGTCGCGCACTTCCTTCGATTCCAGCGCGTGCTTGAAGGCGGCGCTGAGCTTGTCCAGCGCGTACGCCGGGATGCCGGCCGGCGCGCCGAAGCCCAGCCAGGTGGTCATCGACCAGTCCAGGCCGGCTTCCTTGATGGTCGGCACGGTGGGCATCGAGGGGCTGCGCTGTTCGCCGCTGGTGGCCAATGCCACCAGTTGCCCGGCGTCGACCTGCGGCCGGGCGCCGACGGTGGTCAGCATGACGTCGATCTGGCCGCCGATCAGGTCGTTCTGCGCCTGCGCGGCGCCTCGATACGGTACGTGCAGCAGCGATACGCCGGCCTTGTCGAACAGTGCTTCCGACCAGACGTGATAAGCGGTGCCCAGGCCCGAGCTGGCGAACTTCAACGCGCCGGGCTTGGCGCGTGCGGTATCGAGCAACTGCTTGACCGACTTGATGCCGCTGTTGGGATGGGTGGCCAGCAGAAACGCCGA
>JAFKGG010000178.1 GCA_017307915.1 Burkholderiales bacterium
CGCCTCGCGCAA
Organism: Burkholderiales bacterium; assembly: GCA_017307915.1. GTDB lineage: Bacteria > Pseudomonadota > Gammaproteobacteria > Burkholderiales > Burkholderiaceae_E > Zeimonas. The sequence continues at coordinate 13 of JAFKGG010000178.1, forward strand.
TGCCGTCAGTTGCTGCGTCGAGCAACCCAGCTCACGCAGCACTTCGTCGGTGTGTTCGCCCAGCAGCGGCGGTCGTCGCGTGATGCGAAAACCGGCCTCCGAGCCTTCGAAGGCCTGGCCCGGATAACGCAGCCGCCCGACCACCGGGTGATCGATCTCGTGATAGAAGCCACGCGCGTCGAGCTGCGGGCAGCGCGCCAGGTCTTCCGGTGTCTGCACGACGCCGAACAGGATCTTTTTGCGATTGGCCAGCTCGAACAGCTCGAAACGATCGTGCTGGCGCAAGGCAGCCCCGAGGATCGCATCGAGTTCGGCGGCATGCTCGATCTTGCCGCGCGGCGTGCTGAACTTCGGGTGCTTCAATTCGGGGGCGCCGACCACCTCGCAGAAATCCTCCCACTCGCCGCTACGCGGCGAATGCGACACGACCCAGCCGTCGCGCGCGGGCGCGCAGTTGGCGAACGAATCGCCGACCGGCGCGCGCCGCGTCTGCGTCTCGCCCATGTAGGTGTAGTACGGCACCGTCAGCACCAGCGTCGAGGTCAGGGCCTCGGCGATCGACACGTCGACGTGCTGGCCGACGTCGCCGAACTGCTGCTGCAGCACCGCCGCCATCGTCGGAACCGTCGCAGCCAGTCCACCCACGTAGCCGGCCTGGAAATAGCCGTGCTTCAGCGGCTCGCGATCGGCGGTGCCCGAGATCGACATCATGCCGCTGATCGCATAGTCGATCAGATCGTTGGCGCGCCAGTCGGCGCGTGGGCCGGTCTGGCCGAAGTTCGAGATCGACACCATGATCAGCCGCGGATTGACCGCGGCCAGCGTCTCGAACGACAGGCCCAGCGAACGCATGACGCGCGGCTCGAAGTTCTCGATCAGCACGTCGGCGCGACGCGCCAGCGCCAGCAGCAGCTCGCGGCCGGCCGGCTGCTTCAGATCGAGCGTGATGCTGCGCTTGTTGTAGTTCAGATAGAGATAGGTCAGCGATCGTTCCGGGTGGCTGTCGCCGGCGAACGGCGCCATCGCACGCGCCGGGTCGCCGTGCACCGGCCGTTCGATCTTGATCACGTCGGCGCCCTGGTCGGCAAGCTGGCGCGCGCAGAACGGCCCGGCGATCTGCTGGCCCAGATCGAGTACGCGCAGCCCGGCCAGCGGGCCCTCGGCAGACATGGCGGATGCAGTGGGCTGCTGCGAGGCAACCGGATCGACAGGGATCGGATTCATCGCGGCACGTAGGCCTTGATGGTACCCATCGCGACCGTCACGCCGCCTTGCTTGCTGGCCTGCACCTCGCACAGCACATAGTTGCGGCCGTTCTCGGTGAATTTGCCGACGACGTGGCCGCTGGCCTCGACCTCGTCGTTGGGCCGCGTCGGATTGGTCAGCTTGACGTCGACCGTGCTGTAACCCGAGATCAGCGTGCCCCAGGGCAGATGGTCGGTGAGCAGCCGCGTCACGTACTGGATCGTCTGATGGCCATCGCCGACCAGACCGCCGAACATGTTGCGCTTCGAATACTCTTCATCGACGTGCAGGTTGTTGCCGAGCAGCCAGCGCTTGTCGGGATCGGCACCGTCGAAGTGGCCGAGGAATTCCTGATAGTCGTTGATGTGCTGCTGCGTGACGGAGATGTGCAGCGGCCCGAGCCGTTCACCTTCTTCGATGTCGGCAAAGCTTCTGTCGCGCGGGTCGGTCATGGTGGGGTCTCGATGATGGCTGGGTTCTGGTGATGCGGGCCGTGCTGCGTGCTGCGCTGACGCGATACGTGATGACTGGGCCGAGGAGCGCTTCAGCGCGTGCGATCGCCCGGCTTGGCGCCTTCCCAGACGTTGGTCGATCGATAGACGACGACCAGCTCACCGCGCTGGTTGCGGCCTTCGACGCGCCACACCAGATACTTGCGGCCGCGCTTTTCGTACTTTTCATCCAGGAACGATTGCACGGTGATGACGTCGCCGACCTTCATCGGCCCGAAGGTCTCGCACTGCCAGCGGGCGAAGGGCGTCGGCCGCACCGGATGCGCATAGCCCTTGACGCGCATGATCGTGGCGCGCCGGCCCGGCGCGACGCGCACGGCAGCCGACACCGGCACGCCCAGGCCGTCGAGCCCCTTCGATCGCGCGAACGCTTCGTCGCTGTACAGCGGGTTGTGATCGCCCGAGGTGCGCGTATACAGCTCGAGCACCGCCTCGTCGATCGGCGTGTTCTTGGGCGGTGCAGCATCACCGACTTCGGCGACGTCCCATTCGTAGGTCGGTGCTGCAGCGGTGCCCGCCGGGGTCTGGCTCACGTTGGTTTCCTTCGCTATCGGTTGTTCCGGGTGCCTGCGTCATGCCGGCGGCAGCACCGCGCCGAGCGTGCCGACCGCCACCAGCTTGCCGTGCTGATTGCGTGCCTCGAACTTCAGATCGACCAGTCGCTGTGCGGCGCCGGCGCGCGTACCCATCACTTCACCGTGGAATTCGATGACGTCGCCGATGCAGCAGGGATTCGGAAAGCTGAAGTCGGCTTCGGTTGCTGCGGCGCCGGCCTCGACGCCGGGCAGCCAGTCCTCGACCATCTCGCAGATCAGCGCCACGGTCTGGTTGCCATCGACGATGAGCCCGCCGTAGAGGTGCTTGCGCGCGTATTCCTCGTCCAGATGCGGGTTGCCCAGACGCTGCGGGTTGTCGGGCCGTGCCGGATACAGGAAGTCGGCGAAGCGCAGCAGATCGTCCTTGCCGACCGTCCAGCGTCGTACCGGCAGAACGTCGCCGGCGCGTGGTCCGGCCTCGGCGGCAAGCGGCTTGGGTCGGTTCATCGTTGCCGGTCCTCGGGGCGCCCGGGCTCCCACAGGTTGACGTAAGTGAAGCGCGCGACGAGTTCGGCGCCGCGATGCGCCAGCACTTCCCATTTCAGAAAGCGGCGGCCGTTGCGCTCGTACTTGTCGGCCACGCGCGTGACGCTGTCGATCACGTCGCCGACGCGCACGTTGCCCAGCATCTGGCACTGCCACTTGATCGCCGGCGTCGGATGCGCCGGATAACGTGCTTGCATGTGCGCCACCAGCTCGCGCCTGCGCAGCGGCGCGTAGGCACGCACCAGCAGCAGCGGCACCGCGGCGCGGCCGGCCGCGGCAGCAGCCGGCCGGCCTACCGCTGCCGCATAGCGCTCGACCTGCTCTTGGGTCACCGCGACGGTGACGGGCGGCGCTGCGTCGCCGACGGTAGCGTGCTCCCAGTCATAGACCGGCCATTGGCTGTCCGACATTGCCTGTCCGCTCAGCGCATCGACGACTTGCCGATGCCGGCCTTCTCGGCGACGCTGCGAAAACGCGTCAGCTGCGATTCCTCGAACTGGCGCATCTCCACCGGCCCCAGCGGCATCAGCTCGTTGCCGTTCTTGAGGACGAACTCGCGCGAAGCAGGATTGGCCAGCGCCTTGCTCATGCCGTCGGCCAGCAGCTTGACGATCGCGTCGGGCGTATCGGCGCGCACGTACAGAGCCGACCAGCCGTAGTTGATGAATTCGGGAAACCCGCTTTCCTTGACGGTGGGCACATCGGGGAACTGCGCGTGACGCGCTTCGCCGGCCACCGCAACGGCGCGCACCTTGCCGGCATGGATCACCGGACCGGCAGTCGTCAGGCCTTCGATGGCGGCATCGATCTGGCCGCTGGAAAGATCGACCAGCATCTGTGAACCGCTCTTGTACGGCACGTTGGCGAACTTCACGCCGGTCAGGCTGGCCAGCCATTCGAGCACGATCTGCTGCCCGACCGAGATGGTGCCGACGTTCAGCGGCTGTTTGGCGGCCTTGGCTGCGGCGACCAGGTCGGCCAGCGTCTTGATCGAGGAACTGCCGGACACCACGATCGACGTCATGCTGCGCGTCAATCCCGAGATCGGGCGGAAATCCTTGATCGGGTCATACGGCAGATCGCTGACGACGATCGGATTGACCGTCTGCGCCGACCAGCCGGCCACCAGCACGGTATAGCCGTCGGGCGGCGCATTCTTCACCGAGACGGCGCCCAGCGAGCCGCTGCCGCCGGGGCGATTCTCGACCACCACCGGCTGGCCGATCACCCTGGCAAGCTGCTCGCCGAAGAAACGCCCCGAAGTGTCGCCGCCGCTGCCGGTCGCGAACGGCACGACGAACTTGATGACGCGGTTCGGATAGTCTTTTTCCTGCGCCAGCGCGGCGGCGGATGGTGCCGCCAGCGCGATGGCGGCCGCCAGCATGCACAGCCAATGTCTCATGTCGCCTCCGGTTCGGGTCGCGCTGCGTGTTGCCATCCCGCCGAAGTCGCCGGGATTGCGAAGCCGCCACCTCGTACTCGCGACATCGGCGCACCCCGATCCGGGCTATCGTCCAGTCGCGAGTCGATTAGAGCAGACCTGCGCGGCCGAGCTGAAGTGAAAATTTTTCAAGGCTTTGTGAAATTCCTGACGTATTTCAGGAAGTTCTGCGCCACCGGCGACAAGGTCGCATCGCGCTTGATCACGATGCAGATGTTGCGCATCACGACCGGCGCGATCAGCTTGCGCACGGTCAGGCGCGGATCGTTGGTGGGATTGGCCAGCGATTGCGGCATGATGGCGATGCCCAGCCCTTCGGAAGCCAGCCCGAACACGGTGGACAGAAACGCCACCTCATAGGCGAAGCGCAGCTTGACGCCGGTCTTGCCCTGCACCTGGTCGATCAGCGGCCGGATGCCGTAACCGGGCTTGACGGCGATCACCGGATGTTCCCTCAGCTCGGCCCAGCGCAGCCGGCCGGCCCGCGCCAGCGGATGATCGACCGGCAGCACCGCGCACAGATAGTCCTTGATCAGCACTTCGGTGTCGATGTCCGAGGTGACCAGCTCGGGCACGCCCAGCCCGAACTCGACGCGTTCGCTCAACACGCGCGGCAGGAACTGATCGGGCGCGCAATCCTCGATCTGCACCTGGACGCCCGGATTGGCGCGCACGAAGGCACCGACCACCTTGGGCGCGAAACCGGCCGCGACCGTCGCGGTGACGGCCAGGCAGACCTTGCCGTGGGTGCCGCTGGCGAAATGGCGGAAATGCTCGTCGATCGAACCGAGATCGCGCAGCACGCGCTCGGCGATCGGCAGCAGGTCGTCGGCGGCAGCGGTCGGCCGCATGATGCGCGTGGTGCGATCGAACAGCTTCTGGCCCAGCGTGGTTTCGAGCTGGCGTATCAGCACGCTGACCGCGGAATGCGTGAGAAACAGCGTCTCGGAAGCGGTGCCGAAGTGGCGCGTGCGATAGACGGCGACGAAAGCGCGCAACTGCTTGAGGTTGATGTTCATTGTGCCGATCGATCGCAGGCCGATGATTCTATGCCCTTCGCCTCAAGCGAGTTCGGCCAGTCCACCATCGTCGATCAGCAAGCCCGGTGCGCGTACGCGGCCGACAACGATGCGCCGCAGCCCCCGAAAGGCCAGATCGTCGCAGTTCAGCCGCCAGATCGGCACGCGCGCCAGCCGTTCGGCGGCGCGCCCCTTGTCGCGAAACGCGCGCAGAAAGGCCTCGACGTCGAAAGCAGCGCCGAGGCCGTTGAGTACGCCACCGGTCAGATGCACGCCACCATCGGCACCGAAGGCCAGACACAGGTCGCCGGCGCAGGCGCCGAGCCAGCCGCAAAAGCGCGTGACGGCGGCCTGGGCCAGGCCGTCGCCGGCCAGCGCCCGGCGCACGACTTCCGCCGCATCGATGGCGCCATCTGGCCGACCCTCAGCGCTTTCGCCTGCGCGGACCGGGTCAGGCGCGCCACCGGCGAGGTCTCGCGCCAATTCGCCATGCAGCCAGGCAAGGCCGCTACCGCTCAACAGACGTTCCCATGAGACGCGCCCCCAGCGCTGATTCGCCGCGCGCTGCAACGGCAGGTCCAGGCGCGGATCGGGCGGGGCAAAACTCATGTGCCCCGCCTCGCTGGCCAGCACGTGCTCGGCGGCGGCGCCGGGATCGAGCAGCACGGCGCAGCCCAGCCCGGTGCCGGGGCCCAGCAGCAGCCAGGGTCGCGCGCCGGCACGGCCAATGGTGCCGCCACGCGTGTCAGCAATCGCACTACCACCGGTAACACTACGCGTGCCGCCACTCGTAACGCCGCTCGTGCCGGCTTGCAACGGCTGGCGATCGCCGTCATGCAAGTCCGGCAAGCCGGCCGCCGCGGCAACGAAATCGTTGACGATGTACAGCCGGCGCCAGCCGCAAGCCGCGCGCAGCGACGTTGCGCTGAATTGCCAGTCACGATTGGTGAGTCTGAGCTGGTCGCCCAGGATCGGCGTGGCCAGCGCCAGCGCCGCCCGCGGCGCATGCGCGCCGGCCGCCGCCTCGAAAGCGCTCACGGCCTCGGCCAGATCGGCGTAATGCTCGTTGCGCAGCCGCTGAAAGGGACCCGCCGCCGTCGCCACGCGCCAATGCGCGAAACGCGCGTAGGTGCCGCCGATATCGGCCAGCAGCCACTCATCGTCATCGAGTGTCAGCATCACAGCACACTGCCATGGAGAACGCAGCCACTATAACCCTGTCGGCGCCGTGCCTTGCCATTTCGCCCCACTGCCCCCCTGGCCCGCCATTTGCTGCACGTAATGCTGCTGACAGATTCGCCGCAGTTGCGTATATCGTGAAAGCATCGACGACCCAAAGCACGACCGACGCCGTTGATACCTTGCCGGGCCCGCCCCCGCAATGGTCGCGGACCGCGTCGATCACGCCCACGGATCGCGCTGCCGGCGAAACGATCGCCCCCGACGCTCGATCGGGGCGGGCTGAGAAGGCCCGGAGCAGCGCATCGAGCGGGGGAATGCCGATGTTTCGTTCATTGAGGCTGTCGCTGCGCTTCATCGTGCCGCTCACGGCCGCGCTGCTGGGCCTGGCCTTGCTGGTGATGCCGCTGGTCGATTCGCTAATGCTCAGATGGTTCGTGCGCGACATGGAAATCCGCGGCGAACTGGTGGCCAACTCGGTTCAGCAACTGATCGCCACGCCGCTGGCGAACGGCGATCTGGCCGCGGTCGACGACCAGCTCGAACGCGTGCTCGATGACGAGCGGCTCTATGCGCTGGCGCTGTGCTCACCCGATGGCCGCATCGTGGTGCGCACCGCCACTTATCCGCAGAGCTTCGGCTGCGGCGTGCCCGAGCCGGGGCGGCGCGGCTTGCGCGGTCTGATCGAACGCAACGGCGGCGCGCTGCATCTGGCCGCGCAAGCCTTGCAGACCGACGGCGACGAAATCGGCCGGCTGATGATCGTGCACGACATGAGCTTCGTCGAGCGTCGCAGCAACGAAACGCGCCTCGGGCTGATCATGTTCTTCGTGCTGGCCGGCCTGGTGGTGGCAGCGATCAGTGCACTGGTGGCGCATCTGAGCCTGCGCGGCTGGGTGGCCGGCGTTCGCAGCCTGCTGCGCGGCGAACGCGCGCCTGCCAGCGCGCCCAGCCCCGAGCTGCAGCCGCTGGTGGGCGATCTGCGCGAAATGCTGCGCGATCTGGAAACCGAGCGCCGCCTGCACGACGAGGCGACGATGAGCTGGACGCCGCAGACATTGCGCCGGCTGCTGCGCGAACAGCTGTCGGGCGACGAGGTGATCGTGGTGTCGAACCGCGAACCCTACATCCACATCGATGAACCCGATGGCGGCATACGCGTGCAGCGGCCGGCCAGCGGCCTGGTGACCGCGGTGGAGCCGGTGATGCGCGCCTGCTCGGGCACCTGGATCGCGCACGGCAGCGGCAGCGCCGACCGGCGTGCCGCCGATCCGCAGGGACGCCTGGCGGTGCCGCCCGACTCTCCCGCCTACACCTTGCGGCGCGTCTGGCTCACCGGCGAGGAAGAGCGCGGCTACTACTACGGCTTTTCCAACGAAGGTCTGTGGCCGCTATGCCATCTGGCGCACGTGCGGCCGGTGTTCCGCTCGCGCGACTGGAAGCACTACCGCGAGATCAATCGCCGCTTCGCCGACGCCGTGGTGCAGGAAGCGAGCACCGAGGATCCGGTGGTGCTGGTGCACGACTACCATTTCGCGCTGCTGCCGCGGCTGGTACGCAAGCGCTTGCCGAAGGCAACCATCATCATGTTCTGGCACATTCCGTGGCCCAACCCCGAATCGTTCGGCGTGTGCCCGTGGAAGGAAGAGATCCTCGACGGACTGCTGGGCAGCGACATCCTGGGCTTTCACACGCCGTTTCATTGCAAGAACTTCGCCGAAACGGTCGACCGCTTCGTCGAATCGCGAATCGAGCCCGAATCGTCGACGATCGTGGTGCGCGGCCGGCGCACGCGCGTCGAGGCTTATCCGATCTCGATCGCATGGCCCGCGCCGACCGAACCGGAAGCCATCGCGCACACGCGCACCGCGCTGCGCGAACGCTACGGACTGCCGGCCACGCATCGCATCGCGCTGGGCGTGGACCGCCTCGACTACACCAAGGGCATCGTCGAGCGCATGCGCGCCGTCGAACGGCTGCTCGAACTGCATCCGCGCTGGATCGGCCGCTTCACGCTGGTGCAGATCGCAGCGCCGTCGCGCTCGGCACTGGATGAATACCGCCGCTTCGAGGCGCAGGTCAGCGCCGCCGCCGCCGAGATCAACGAGCGCTTCGAAGGCCGCGGACCGGCGCCGATCCGCTTGCTGATCGAGCATCACGACAGCGCCTCGGTGTTCGATCACTATCGTGCCTGCGACGTGTGCGTGGTGACCAGCTTGCACGACGGCATGAACCTGGTGGCCAAGGAATTCGTCAGCTCGCGCGACGACGAACGCGGTGTGCTGATCCTGAGCCAATTCACCGGCGCGGCGCGCGAACTGCCCGAGGCGCTGATCGTCAACCCCTATCACATCGACCAGGTGGCCGAATCGATGAATGCGGCGCTGATGATGTCCGAAGCCGAACAGCAGGCGCGCATGCGCAGCATGCGGCAGCTCGTGCGCGAGTTCAACGTGTTCCGCTGGGCCGGCCGCATGCTGCTCGATGCCGGGCGGCTGCGCCGGCGCGTACGGCTGCGCGAACGCATCGGCGCGCGCAGCGACGGCATCCGCGAGCCCTTGGCGTGAGGACGGCGGCGATGCAATCGATCTTCGACGCCGATGGCGAACGCGCGCTGGCGCAGTTGCTGGCCGCGCCTACGCTGATCGCCTTTGATTTCGACGGCACACTGGTGCCGATCGTGGCGCGCCCTGAAGACTCCCGGCTCGACGAACGCATGCGTCAGGCCTTGCGCGCGCTGGCGCCGCTGGCGCCGCTGGCGATCGTGTCGGGCCGCAGCGCGGCCGATCTGCGCCAGCGTGCCGAGGTGGGCGCGCGTTATCTGGTCGGCAACCACGGCAACGAGGGGTTGCCCGGCTCGTCGTCGCAGGCCGCTGCCGCCATCGCGATCTGCGCGCGCTGGTTGGCCGCGCTGCGCCAGCGCTTGCCGGCGGTGCTGAACGATCCCGGCGTGCGCTTCGAGGACAAGACGCGCACGCTGTCGCTGCACTATCGCGGCGCGCGCGATCCCGAGGCCGCCGCCGCGGCGCTGCGCGGGCTGATCGAC
>JAFKGG010000179.1 GCA_017307915.1 Burkholderiales bacterium
AGCTCGATCGCGAACTGGAACGCCAGCCTGCCCACCGGTTCTTCGGAATATTCGACCACTACCTGGTAGACGCCGGTCTCGACGGTCGGCGAGCAGCGGCTGAAACTGACCGGACAGCCGGCATGCGCCTGCAGCGCCAGCGCCGCGGCTTCGAGCGCGCGAGCCAGGCTGATGCGGTCGCGATGCCCCACCGGCCGCAGCGGGCCTATGTCGGGGAAACGCGCGCGCAACCTTGCCTCGAAGTCGGCTTCGAGCCGGCGCTCGGGCTCTTCGCAGTGCACCAGCGCCTCGATCGACGTGTGGCGGCTCCACAGGTTGGGGCCGCGCAGGGCGCGCAGGCGGGAAATTTCCATATGAAATGTCCGGTGAAAAAGGACGGCGTTGCGCTAGGGCGTGAACACGCCTAGTCGACCAGTGCTGCGCGGGCAGCGGCTGCCACCGGGCAGGCCGGCACCGGCTCGAAGGTCTCCAGCCCGGTGCGGATCAGATCGGGCGCGATGTCGAGCGCCCAGGCCGCGCCGACCGCGGCCAGCAGGTCTTCGACCAGTTCGCGGCCGGTATCGTTGCGCAGGTCGGCGCCGCGCGCCGAGGCCACCGCCGCCAGCGGCAGCAGTTCGGTTTCTTCGCTGCCGCGCGCCAGCACCAACTGGCCGTCACGGACGAACACGGTGCGGCGGCCAGCGCCGCGATGCGCGGCCAGCGCCGCCGCCTCGGGCGAGCTGGCGAAGAACACCACGTCGCCGTCGCACAACGCGGCCATTTCGGCCACCGCCGGATCGGCGGCATTGAGCACGGCGGTGCCGCTGGGCAGTACCACGTCGACCTGCGTGCGTACGATGTCGTAGAGCTGCTTGGGCGTGCGCACGTCGTAGTCGGGCAGCGTCAGCTGCGGATCGATGCGCGTGACTACGCCGATGCGGCAGCGTTCGTAAGCCAGGCCCTGGGTGAGGATGCTGTGCACGCCGTTCTCGAACACGGCGGCCTGCACCGAACGATTCATCAGTACGCGGTTGGCGGCGTCCCAGTCGTCGCCGTTGCGGTCGCTGATCTGGCGGGTGCCCAGGAAGACGCCGTCGCTGCAGGCCAGGCCGGTGTGCTGGCCGCTGAATTGCAGCAGGTGCGCCACCAGCCGCGCCACGCGCGTCTTGCCGCGCGAACCGCTGACGCCGACGATCGGGATGTGGCCGTTGTCGCCGGCCGGGAACAGATGTTCGACGATGGCGCTGCCCACCGGCTGCGGCGAGCCCTCGGCCGGCTTCAGGTGCATCAGCAGGCCCGGGCCGGCGTTGACCTCGACGATCGCGCCGCCCTGCGCGGCCAGCGGCCGCGAGATGTCCTGCGCCACCAGGTCGATGCCGGCGATGTCGAGGCCGACCGCTCGGGCGGCCAGCACCGCGTGCGCGGCGACGCTGGGATGTATTTCATCGGTGACGTCGAACGCCACGTTGCCGTTGCGCTGGATCAGCACCGCCTGGCCGATCGCCGGCACCGATTCGGGCGTGCACTGCTGGCGCGCCAGCTCGATCTGCGCGGCCGAATCGATGCGCACCAGGTTCAGCGGATGATCTTCGGTGCCGCCGCGGCGCGGGTCGGAATTGAGCTGCGCGTCGATCAGTTGCAAGACGGTCGAGCGGCCGTCGCCGATCACGATCGCCGATTCGCCCTTGGCCGCTGCCACCACGCGATTGCCGACCACCAGCAGCCGGTGCTCGTTGCCGAGCATGAAGCGCTCGACGATGACGCCGCTGCCTTCTTCCTTCGCCACTTCCCAGGCGGCTTCGACTTCCTGGCGCGTGAACAGGTTGGTGAACACGCCGCGGCCATGGTTGCCGTCGTAAGGCTTGACCACCACCGGCACGCCGATTTCCTCGGCGGCGGCCCAGGCGTCGGCGGCGTTGTCGACCAGCCGGCCTTCGGGCACCGGCACGCCACAGCCTTGCAGCAGCCGCTTGGTCAGATCCTTGTCGCGCGAAATGCCTTCGGCGATCGCGCTGGTGCGGTCGGTTTCGGCCGTCCAGATACGGCGCTGACGGGCACCGTAACCGAGCTGCACCAGGTTGCCGTCGTTGAGCCGGATCGCCGGGATCCGGCGTTCGTGCGCGGCTTCGACGATGCAGGCGGTGCTGGGGCCCAGGTAGCGGCGGTCGGCCAGATCCTTCAGCTCTTCGACCGCGGCGGCCACGTCGAACGGCCGGTCTTCGATCGCCGCCATCACCAGGTCGCGCGCCTTGTGCAGCGCGGCGAGCGCCACTTCTTCATGCAGCGCGCTGACCACCACGCGGTAGACGCCGCGCTCCGAGGTTTCGCGCGCCTTGCCGAAACCGCCGGGGCGGCCGATCAGGTCTTGCAGTTCGAGCATCACGTGCTCGAGGATGTGCGCCGGCCAGGTACCTTCGCGCACCCGGCGCAGGAAGCCGCCGCGTTCGCCGTAGCTGCAACGGTGCTCGATCAGCGTCGGCAGCCAGCTCGACAGCCGTTCGTAGAAACCGGGGATCAGGTTTGATGGATAGTCTTCCAACTCCCCGATGTCGATCACCGCTTCCAGAATCGGCTCGTACGTCCAGCGGCTGGGCCCCCGAATGTAGGTCACATCGAGAATGACGATGTCTTTGCGCTTGGTCGACGTGGCGGGGCGGGGTGCGAGCATGGATCGGTCCGTAGCCTGTTCCGCCCTCAACGCGGCACGCGCGGATTGGGTTGACGGCCAGCAGTTTGGGCAGCGGCAGGTCACGGGAGTCGGGGACTATAAAAGCGTGGGCGGCGCAATCGGGGCAGACCCGTAATCGAGGAACGGAGGATACTGTAAGCTTGCGCGCCTTCAGAGGCTTTTTTTACGTGCTCATTACCCCTCTTTCGATGACGTCAGGGTGCGGCTGTGCGCTGATGACATCGTGTTGCACGGAAACGGGCGCCTGCCTGTCTGCGCCGATCTCTACCGGCGCTGCCTGCCTCCACGTCGATCCGCTCCGATGAATACCGGCCACTCGCCTACGTCCGCTGCTGCCCAGGCTCTGTCCGACGATTGGAATACCGGGTTGCCGTCGCGCCTGGATGGCGCCGAAGCGGTGCTGGCCTGGCTCGATCTCGACCTGGATCGGCAGCTTCGCTACCGCTCGGGTGCGCTGGTGCTGACCAGCCGGCGACTGTTGGCCCGTTACGACGGTGAGGAGTGGCAGCAGTGGCCGTTGCACGATGGCCTGCGGCTGGAATTGGCCGATCACGCCGGCGTCGGCCAATTCGAACTGCGTGATGCGCGCGCGCGGTTGGCGGTCTGGCGCTTTACGCTGAGCCAGCATCTGGCGGCGCAGCGGCTGCTCGGGCGGCTCGAATCGGTGTTGCATACCGGCCACGCCGCGCCGTCGCCGGCCGCCGCCAGCGTCGAGGCCGACGAACGCGATGAAGATGGCGACAGCGAGGAAGCGCCATCGACCTGGACGCTGCTGCGGCTGTGGCGTTTCGCGGTGCCGTACAAGCGCCAGTTGCTGCTGGGCTTCTTGCTGACGCTGGCGTCCACCGCCTTCACGCTGGTGCCGCCGTACCTGACGATGCCCTTGATGGACAAGGTGCTGATTCCCTACCAGAACGGCGTGCCGATCGACTCGACGCTGGTCGGGCTGTATCTGGGCGGTCTGTTCATCGCGGCGTTGCTGGCCTGGGCGCTGGGCTGGGCGCGCACCTACGTGCTGGCGCTGGTCAGCGAGCGGATGGGCGCCGACCTGCGCAACAGCACCTATGAACACCTGTTGAAGCTGTCGCTGGAATACTTCGGCGGTAAGCGCACCGGCGACCTGATGGCGCGCATCGGCGCCGAAACCGACCGCATCAACGTCTTTCTGTCGCTGCATCTGCTCGATTTCGCCACCGACGTGCTGATGATCGCGATGACCGCCGCCATTCTGGTGTCGATCAATCCATGGCTGGCGCTGGTGACGCTGCTGCCGCTGCCGTTCATCGCCTGGATGATCCACCTGGTGCGCGACCGGCTGCGTCATGGTTTCGAGAAGGTCGATCGCATCTGGGGCGAAGTGACCAACGTGTTGGCAGACACGATTCCCGGCATTCGCGTGGTCAAGGCATTTGCGCAGGAAAAGCGCGAAGCCGAACGCTTTCGTGCCGCCAACGCGCACAATCTGGCCGTCAACGACCGGGTCAACCGGCTGTGGTCGGTGTTTTCGCCGACCGTCACGCTGCTGACCGAAGTGGGGCTGCTGGTGGTGTGGGCGTTCGGCATCTGGCAGGTGGCGCGCGACCAGATCACGGTTGGTGTGCTCACCGCCTTCCTGGCCTACATCGGCCGCTTCTATACGCGGCTGGATACGATGAGCCGCATCGTGTCGCATACGCAGAAGGCGGCGGCCGGCGCCAAGCGCATCTTCGACATCCTCGATCACGTTTCCAGCGTGCCCGAGCCGGCGCAGCCGGTGCACCTGCCGCGCATCGATGGCCGCATCGAGCTGCGCCGCATCGGTTTTCGCTACGGCAACCGCGCCGTGGTGCGCGGCGTCGACCTGGACATCGTGCCCGGCGAGATGATCGGCCTGGTCGGCCCCAGCGGTTCGGGCAAGAGCACGCTGGTCAACCTGATCTGCCGCTTCTACGACGTTACCGAAGGTTCGATCCGCGTCGACGGCATCGACATCCGCTCGCTGCCGGTGGCCGAATACCGGCGCCACATCGGCCTGGTGCTGCAGGAACCCTTCCTGTTCTTCGGCACCATCGCCGAGAACATCGCCTACGGCCGGCCCGATGCCAGCCGCGCCGAGATCGTCGCGGCGGCGCGCGCGGCGCATGCGCACGAGTTCATCCTGCGGCTGCCGCACGGCTACGATTCGCTGGTCGGCGAGCGCGGCCAGGCGCTGTCGGGCGGCGAGCGCCAGCGCATCTCGATTGCGCGCGCGCTGCTGATCGATCCGCGCGTGCTGATCCTGGACGAAGCCACCTCGTCGGTCGATACCGCCACCGAGAAAGAGATCCAGCGCGCGCTCGACAACCTCGTCAAGGGCCGCACCACGATCGCCATTGCGCATCGCTTGAGCACGCTGCGCAAGGCCGACCGCCTGGTGGTGCTGGAACGCGGCCGCATCGTCGAGGTCGGCCCGCACGACGAGCTGATGGCGCGGCAAGGCGCCTACTGGCGGTTGTATCAGGCGCAGCAGCGTCGCAACGACGAAGGCGCCGAGCCGCACGGGCCATCGTTCGGCGAAGTGGTCGACGTGCCGGCGCCGGGCGCGCCGGTGCTGGCGCACGACAGCGCCAAGGTCGGATGAAGCCCGCGGAAGAATTCGTCATGACCGAGCCGTCGCTACCGCCCCCGCCGTTCCGCTTGCAGCGCGACGATCATGGCCGCCTGGAGATGATCCACGATGACGGCACGCGACACGAAGGCGTCACCGTCGTGCGCGCCTTTCCGATCTCGGCGCCGGCCGAGGGTTGGTCGATCGTCAGTATCGACGGCCGCGAGCTGGCCTGGATCGAGCACCCGCAGCAGTGGCCGCAGGCGCTGCGGGCCCTGATGGAAGAAGAGCTGGCCAGCCGCGAGTTCATGCCCGAGATCCGCCGCATCCACGAGGTATCGGGTTTCGTCACACCCAGTACCTGGCTGGTGGCCACCGACCGCGGCGACGCGCGCTTCGTGCTGCCCGGCGAAGAGGCGATCCGCCGGTTGGCACGCGGCATGCTCCTGATTTCCGACAGTCAGGGCATCCATTACCTGATCCGCGACCTGCCGTCATTAGATAAGCAAAGCCGCAAGTTGCTGGACAGGTTTCTCTGACTCACAAGTTTTTCGCGTAGTAGACTCGTCCGCGCATGCTGACAGCAGGCGGGGATGGGCGGGGCCATATGAACGGCGGGTCGGGTGGGCGGTACAAGGTGGTTTCCTGGTCGTTTGGCGTGGCTTTGCTGTCCCTGGTGGCGGTGACGGCACTTGCCTACTATGCGTTGTGGCTGGGGCGCAGCACCGATGACGACGTCGCCCGCACGCATGAAACCCGCACGACGCTGGCGCAACTGCGCCAGGCCGTGATCGATGCCGAAACGGCGCAGCGCGGCTTCTTGCTCACCGGCCGCGACGAATACCTGCAGCCCTTTGATCCGGCCATCCAGCGCATCACCGAATCGCTCGCACGAGCCGGCGGCCTGATCAGCAACGAAGCGCAGCGGCAGCGCCTGGCTGTCTTCACCGCGGGCTGGCACAAACTGGAAGCCGAGCTGCGTGCAACGATCTCGCTCAAGCGCCAGCAGCGCGACGCGCAGGCGGCCGAGATCGTATTGAGCGATCGCGGCAAACAGGAGATGGATGGCCTGCGCGAACTGCTCAATACGATGGATGCCTATGCGCAGACGCAACTGAAGCTGCGCGAACAGCGCAATCGCTCGGTGTCGAATTTCGCGCTGATCTTCATCGGCCTGGGCAGCCTGCTGGCATTCACCATGTCGATCGGTGCCTACGCGGCGCTGCGCCGCGAGCTGGTGCAGCGCCAGGCGGCGCAGCGCGTCGCCGATTCCCTCAATCTCGAATTGCAGCGCAGCAACCGCGAACTGCAGGATTTCGCCTACGTGGCTTCGCACGATCTGCAAGAGCCGCTGCGCAAGATCCAGGCCTTCGGCGACCGGCTCGTCAGCAAATACGGCACGGCGCTGGGCCCCGAGGGCGGCGACTATCTGCTGCGCATGCAGAGTTCGGCCAGCCGCATGCGCCGCCTGATCAATGACCTGCTCGAGTATTCGCGCGTCACCACAAAAGGCCGCCCATTCGATAACATTTCATTGACGCAGGTGGCGGCCGACGTGGTCAGCGATTTGGAAACGGGCGTCCAAGATGCCGGCGCCGCGCTCGAAATCGGCGCATTGCCGGAGGTGCGGGGAGACATGCTGCAGATCCGCCAGCTTTTCCAGAATCTGATCGGCAACGCCATCAAGTTCCGGCGCGCCGATGCACCACTGCAAGTGCGTGTGTCGGCCGAGCGCGACGGCGAACACGTCGTGCTCAGCTTTGCCGACAACGGCATCGGCTTCGACGAAAAATATCTCGACCGCATCTTCACGCCGTTCCAGCGCCTGCATGCCCGCAGCCAATATGAAGGCACCGGCATGGGCTTGGCCATCTGCCGCCGCGTCGTCGAGCGGCATGGCGGTTCGATCACCGCGCACAGCACGCCGGGCATCGGCAGCACCTTCGTCGTGCGCCTGCCGGTCAATCCCGAGCAAGAGGAAACGACATGACGACCAAACACCAGCCCGTGGTCATCCTGATGGCCGACGATGATGCCGACGATCGCTTGCTGTGCCAGCAGGCACTGGCCGAGAGCCGGGTGCTGAACGACCTGCGTTTCGTCGAAGACGGCGAACAACTGCTCGACTACTTGTACCGGCGCAATGCATTCGCCGATCCGGCCAGTTCGCCGCGGCCCGGCCTGATCCTGCTGGATCTGAACATGCCGCGCATGGACGGCCGCGAGGCGCTGCGCATCATCAAGGCCGACCCGGCGCTGCGCAAGATTCCGGTGGTGATCATGACTACCTCGCAGGCCGAGGAAGACATCGACCGCAGCTACGACTATGGCGCCAATTCGTTCGTGACCAAGCCGGTGACTTTTGAGCGGCTGGTCGAGCTGATGCAGACGATGGGGCGTTATTGGGTCGAATTCGTCGAGATTCCTGGATGATGCGCGAGGTTGAAGCAGCGCCGATCCGGGTCCT
Source organism: Burkholderiales bacterium (assembly GCA_017307915.1). GTDB lineage: Bacteria > Pseudomonadota > Gammaproteobacteria > Burkholderiales > Burkholderiaceae_E > Zeimonas. The sequence goes on from JAFKGG010000179.1 coordinate 7,702, forward strand.
GCTGATCGAAGACGACGAGGACGACTATCTGATCGCGCGCGATCTGCTGGTCGAGATCGACCCGGACGGCTATCGCCTGATCTGGGCGCCGGACTATGAATCCGGGCTGCAGCAACTGGCCGCCGGCATCGCTGACGTGTGCCTGCTCGATCACCGGCTGGGTGCGCATACCGGGCTGGAACTATTGCGTGAAGCGCGCTCGCGCGGCATCACGGTGCCGATGATCATGCTGACCGGCATGGCCGACCGGCAGGCCGACGTCGAATCGATGCGCGCCGGCGCTTCCGACTATCTGCTGAAAGCCGGGCTCGATGCCGGCATGCTGGAACGCTCGATCCGCTATACGCTGGAGGAGCGGCGCCGCGTTCTCGAGCGCGAACAGCTCGACGAAGCCTTGCGCGCGCGCATCGAAGCCGAGGCCGCCAGCCGTGCCAAGGACGAGATTCTGGCCGTGGTCTCGCACGAGCTGCGCAATCCGCTGAGCGCCGTTCTCGGTTGGGCGCACGTGTTGTTGAGCCTGGAGAATCCGCCGCCGAAGCTGACGCGTGCCGCGCGAGCGATCGAATACAGCGCATTGCTGCAAAAGCAGCTGATCGACGACCTGCTCGATGTTGCGCGTTCGGCGCGCGGCCTGCTGCGCTTGCAGGGTGAGCGTATCGATCTCAATGCGCTGGTGGCGGCGGTGATCGACAACGTGCGGCTATCGGCTGACGCGAGCGGGCGTTCGATTCAGATGCATTTGTCCGACAACCCGTGCCTGGTGACCGGCGACCCCGAGCGCTTGCAGCAGGTGATGTGGAACCTGCTGAACAACGCGCTGAAGTTCACGCCGCCCGAAGGCATGATCGCGCTCGAAGTGCGCAGCGACGATCAGCAGGCGGTGATCGAAGTGCGCGATACCGGCAGCGGCATTTCGCCCGAGTTTCTGCCCAAGGTGTTCGACCGTTTCGCGCAGGAAGCCAAGGGCTGGCAGGGGCGGCGCTCGGGACTGGGATTGGGGCTGGCGCTGGTGCGCACCATCGTCGAAGCGCATGGCGGCAGCGTGGCCGTCCACAGCGAAGGCAAAGGCAAGGGCGCCACCTTCACGGTGCGGCTGCCCTTGCGTGCCAATGATGGCGCCGAGGCGCCTTAGCGCCCGCGCCTGTTCTCAGCGTGCCGTGGCCGCGATTTCTTTTTCGGCGCGCGTGACCAGCGCGCTGCCGATCTGCGCCGACCATTTGCGATACACCGGACGCACCGCTTCGACGAAAGCGCGGCGCTGTGCTTCGTTCAGCGTCGTGATCTTCACGCCGTCGGCTTCGATGCTCTTGAGCAGCGCGTCGTCGCGGCCGGGGTTCACGCCGCGGCGCGCCTCGGTGGTCAGCTCGCGCGCGGCCTGCTGCGCCGCTTCGCGGATCAAGCTGCGGTCTTGCGCGCTGAAGCTTTCATAGACCGTCTTGGAAACGCCGAACAGCACCGGATCATTGACGTAGCCCCACAGCGTCAGATGCTTCTGCGACAGCGTGTGGAACTTGGCTGCCTTGAACAAGGACAGCGGGTTTTCCTGCCCATCGACCGCACCGCTGGCCAGTGCCGGCTGCGCATCGGCGAACGACATTTGTGTTGGGTTGGCCCCCAGCGCCGAGAAGGTCTCGTTGAAGATCGGCGAGCCGACGACGCGGAACTTCAGGCCCTTCATGTCGGCCGGCGTGCGGATTTCGTGGCGCGAGTTCGACACCTCGCGCGCACCCTGCGCCGCCCAGGCCAGATTGACGACG
>JAFKGG010000180.1 GCA_017307915.1 Burkholderiales bacterium
ACCGGCGCCGGCGTGCCGGCCGTGGTGGCCACTCCGAGCCACGATTCATAGACCACGTTGGGCAGCAGATCGGCCACCGCCGGCACGCCGGGCAGCGTGCTGGCGCCCTTGGGCGTAGTGACGGCGAGCGGCCGCAGGCGCTTGTCTTTAAGCAGCGGCGCGCTGTTGGTCATGGTGTCGATCATCACGTCGATGCGGCCGCCGAGCAATTCGGTGATCGTCGAGGTGCCGCCACGGAACGGCACGTGGATCGCGCTGCCGCCGGAATCGGCCATGATCCATTCGCCGACCAGATGCATCGCCGTGCCCACGCCGACCGACGAATAGGTGTACTTGCCCGGCTCGGCGCGAGTGCGTTGCAGGAAATCAGCGAACGAAGTGATCTTGGAGTTGGGCGCCACCGACAGCACCAGCGGATAGGTGGTGACCGTGCTGATCCACGCAAAATCCTTGACCGGATCGAACGGCAGCGTGGGCTTCATCGCCGCATTGCTGGCGTGGCCGCTGGTCATCCGAATCAGCGTGTAACCGTCGGCCGTGGTCTTGGCGGCCTCCTCAGAAGCGATGTTGCCGCCGGCGCCCGGCTTGTTGATCACCGTCACCGGCTGGCCGAGCCGCTCGCCGAGCGAACGCGCGATCAACCGCGCCACCACGTCGGAGCCGCCGCCGGCGGCGAAACCCAGCAGCAGCCTGACCGGCCGGCTGGGATAACGCGGATCGTCGGCCCAGGCCGGGTGCGCAGCAAGGGCTGCGGCGCCTCCTGCAATGGCAGTCAGCGCACGGCGGCGCGAAGTCGAAACGGAATCAGTCATCTCAGTCTCCTTGTCGTTCGTCATGCAGCGGCTGCATGGCGAGCCCGAGTCGGGCCCGCCCCGCGCAATGGTGTCGGTATTCGCGCCGCGCCTTATTCGCGGGCGATGCTGTTGACCAGCACGCCGACCTTGCTCACTTCGATCTCGACGCGGTCGCCGGGCTTCATCCACACCGGCGGCGTGCGCCGCGCGCCGACGCCGCCCGGCGTGCCGGTGACGATCACATCGCCGGGTTCCAGCGTGGTGAAGGTCGAGATGTAGGCGATCTGCTCGGGAATGCTGAAGATCAGCATGTCGGTGGTGGCGTGCTGCATCACCTGGCCGTTGAGCCGCGTTTCCAGCGTCAGCACTTCGCCGTCGGCGATCTCGTCGCGCGTCACCATCCACGGGCCGAAGCCGCCGGTGGCGGCGAAGTTCTTGCCCGGCGTCCATTGCGTGGTGTGGCGCTGCCAGTCGCGGATCGAGCCGTCGTTGTAGGGCGCATAGCCGGCGATGTATTCCCAGGCGCGCGCGGCATCGATGCGGCGGCCGCGGCGGCCGATGACGACGGCGATCTCGCCTTCGTAGTCGAGCCGCTCGGATTCGGGCGGCGCGATGATCGGCTGGCCGTGCCCGACCTGCGATTCGGGCAGGCGCAGGAACAGCGTCGGCTTTTCGGTGGGATCGCGTTCGCTCTCGATGCGATGCTCTTCGTAGTTCAGGCCGACGCAGACGATCTTGCCCGGATCGGGAATCACCGGCAGGAAACGCAGGCCATCGAGCGCCACACCAGCACTGCGCTTGGCGGCGGCGTCACGCACCTGCGGCAATGCATCGGCCGCCAGCGCCGCGCGCAGCGTCGGGTACAGATCGCTCATGTCGATCGCGCGATCGCCGTCGACGACGCCCCAGCTCGCCCGGCCGCCGACCTCGAAACTGGCCAATTTCATTCGCTCGCCCCTCGTTGGAGTTCAAAAAGGCGCAAGCATGCGGGCGATTTCTAATATTGTCAAATATTGGGAATCAACGAATTTTTAGCGGCAATCAGCGCCAATCCGTTGATTGATTTTCCCAAATTTGCTTGCCGACCGGCTGCCTTCCTCAACCGATGCGCGCTTCGATCAAAAACGGACCGCGCCGCGCCGTCGCCGCTGCCAGCGCGGCGCTGAACCCGGCGGTGGTATCAACCGCCACCGCTTCCACGCCCTGTCCCTTGGCCAGCGACACCCAGTCGAGCCGCGGATCGACGATGTCGAGCATGCGCTGGGCACGTTCGCCAGGCTGCTCGATGCCGACGTTCTTCAGCTCGCCGCGCAGGATCTGATAGCCGCGATTGGCCAGCACGATGTTGACCACGTCGAGCTGTTCGCGCGCCTGCGTCCACAGCGCTTGCAGCGTGTACATGCCGCTGCCGTCGCCTTCCAGGCAGATCACCTTGCGATCGGGGCAGGCCACCGCCGCGCCGGTGGCCATCGGCAGACCCAGGCCGATCGAGCCGCCGGTGATCTGCAGGTAGTCGTGCGGCGCCGCGCCGTCGGTGAAGCGGAACAGCGTGCGGCCGGCCGAGACCGATTCGTCGCACAGGATCGAATGTTCCGGCAGGCCGGCGGCCAACGCCTGCATCAACGAGTCGGCCGTCAACGGGCCGTCGGCCGGCGCAAGGGCGCGCGGCGCCTGGTTGACCAGCGGCGCATGCTGGGCGGCACCCAGCTCGTCGGCCAGCCATTGCAGCGCCTGCACGACGTCGTCGTGCGGCTCGGCCAGGGTCTGCGTTTCGCAATGCGCGGGCGCCAGCAGGCGCGGCTTGCCCGGATAGCCGAAGAACGCCGCCGGCGGCGGCGCGCCGATCAGGATCAGCACCTCGACGTCGGCCAGCAGCGCCAGCCCCTGGTCGATGGCGAACGGCATGCGCGTGATCGGCAGGCGGCCCAGGCCGCGCTCGATGCGTCGCACCGCGCCCTGGCTGAACAGTTTCACGCCGGTCTTGGCGGCGATGCGGCCGGCCAGCGTCAGGCCGGGCTCGCGCAGCGCGTTGCCCGACAGCACCAGCACGCAGCGCTTGCCCGAGCGGATCGCCTGCACCGCCGCCGCGATCGCCGTGGCCGCCACTTGCGGGCGCGGCTGCGGCGCGCGCGGCACGGCCGGACCGTCGGCCTCGCCCCAGGCGGTGTCGGCCGGCAGGATCAGCGTGGCGATGCGGCCGTCGCCGCTGCGCGCCTGCGCCACCGCTTCGGCGGCATCGCCGGCCACTGCACGGCCGCTGGACGAGACGCGGTACCAGTCGGAGCACAGCGCGGCCGCGCCCGGCACGTCGGAACGCAGCGGGCTTTCATGGCGCAGATGATCGCTGGCGTGTTCACCGACGATGTTGACGATCGGCGTGCGGGCCTTGCGCGCGTTGTGCAGGTTGGCCATGCCATTGGTCAGGCCCGGGCCCAGATGCAGCAGCGTCGAGGCCGGGCGATCGGCCATCCGCGCATAGCCGTCGGCCGCCCCGGTGACGACGCCTTCGAACAGACCCAGCACGCAGCGCATGCCCGGCACGCGGTCGAGTGCCGCGACGAAGTGCATCTCGGACGTGCCGGGGTTGGTAAAGCAGACGTCGACCTCGCAGGCCAGTAGCGTGCGGACGAGAGATTCAGCGCCGTTCATATCGAGGAGAGCTCCTGCGTGTTCACCCAGCCGCCACTATACGGCGCGGCTGCCGCAGTCGACGATGCCCCGCTCGATCAAGCCGTCGATCTCGGCATCGCCCAGCCCCAGCTCGCTGGCCAGCACCTGTCGCGTGTCCTGGCCCAGGTCGGGGCCGGAGCGGACGATCGCGCCCGGCGTCTCGCTGAGCTTGGGCACGATCCCCGCATGCACCAGGCTGCCGAGCTTGGGATGCGGCACCTCGGGCAGCATGTCGCGCGCGGCGAACTGCGGGTCTTCGAAAATGTCGGGCATCGTGTAGACGCGCGACACCGGCACTTCGGCAGCCAGCAGCAGCCGCTCGATCTCGACGCCGTCGTGCTGGCGCGTCCATGCCGCGACCACCTGGTTGCAATACTCGATGTTGTCGCCGCGCAAGCGGATCGAGCTGAGCTTCGGATCGTCGAGCAGTTGCGGCTGCCCCATCGTCTGGATCAGCCGCAGGAAGGTGGGATCGCTGTTGGCAGCGATCAGCACGTAGCCGCCGTCGCGCGTCGGATACAGGCTGTTGGGCGCCATGTTCGGCAGGTTCGGGCCGACCCGCTTCGGCACGAAGCCGGTGGTGCGGAACGCCGGCACGTAGGCGTCCATCTGCGCGAACGCGGCCTCGTAGAGCGCGGCATCGACGACCTGCCCGCGCCCGGTGCGCTCGCGATGCAGCAAGGCCATCGTGGCGCCGAAAGCGGCATAGACGGCCGTCAGGTAATCGGTGGTGGCCAGCGCCACGCGCGCCGGCGGACGATCGGGATCACCGGTCAGGTGGCGCACACCGGCCATCGCCTCGCAGATCGCGCCATAGCCGGGCCGCATCCGATAGGGGCCGGTCTGGCCGTAGCCGCTGATGCGCACCATCACCAGGCCGGGGTTGTCGCGCGACAAGGCCTCGTAGCCCAGGCCCATACGCTCCATGACGCCGGGCCGGTAGTTCTCGATCAGCACGTCGGTCTGGCGCGCCAGCCGGCCGACCAGGGCGCGCCCTTCGTCGGTCTTCAGATCGACCGAGATCACGCGCTTGTTGCGCAGCATGGTGGCGGCATACAGCGACACGTCGCCGGCATGGCGACCCATGCTGCGCAGCGGATCGCCGCTGAACGGCTCGACCTTGATCACGTCGGCGCCGAAATCGGCGAACAGGCGCGCGCAGGCCGGGCCCGCGACCGTCGAGCACAATTCAAGCGCCTTGTAGCCGGCCAGCGGGCCAGTGGGCGTGGCATGGCCGGCACCGTGCGCGCTTGCTGCGTCATTCATTTGTCGGCCCCCAGCAGGCCCAGTTCCTTGACGATGCCGCGCATCGCGATCGTTTCCTGTTCGTAGAAGCGCGTTGCCTCTGCCGCGCCGACGAAACGCGGACGGCTCTGGTTGCGCTCGGCCAACTCCTTCCACAATGCGCTTTGCGCCATGTTGCGGCAGGTGCCTTCCCAGAACTCGATCTGCTCGGCCGAAATGCCGGCCGGCGCGATGATGCCCAGCGCCGAGCTGAAGTCGCTGTCGACGCCGGCCTCGCGCCAGGTGGGCACGTTGGCGAAGACGCCGCCGAGGCGTTTGTCGGCGCTGACCGTCAGCAAGCGGATTTTGCCGCTCTGCAAGGGCGTGATCACGTTCGGCGTGGTCGCCGCCACCAGATCGATGTGCCCGCCCATCAGCGCAACCATCGACTCGGCCGACGATTTGAACGGCGCGACGACCAGGTTGCGGATGTCGACGCCGGCCACCTTCAGCACCTTGGCGGTGCCGACGTGGATGTGGTTGCCGATGCTGGTGGCGACCGCGATCGACAGGCTTTGCGGATTGCGGCGCAGCGCCTCGATGGCGTCGCCCAGGGTGCGCAGCGGCGATTCGGTACGCACCGCCAGTACCAGGAATTCGTCCTGCAACACCGCGATCGACGTGAACGCGCGATGCGGCAGCACGTCGAGATTGCCGGTCAGGTAACTGGCGATGTAGCCGTGCGTGTTCACCGACAGCACGTTCGGGTCACCGTTGCGCTGCTTGAGCTGGTCGAAGGCGATCTTGCCGTTGCCGCCGGGCTTGTTGGCCACCACCATCGCCTTGGGCAGCAGCCGATTCTCATCGACGTACTGCTTCATCGTGCGGCCGACCTGGTCGAGCGCGCCCGCCGGGCCGGCCGGCACGACGAACTCGACCACTTGACTCGGCTTCCAGGCAGCCCAGGCTGAGCCCGGCCGCAGCGCCGACGCGCCGACGGCGGCCAGCCCGGCAGCCGTCAGCCGGCGCCGCGATTGATTCAATGCCTGCATTGTCTCCTCCTAGGGTCAGTCACTCAGGGCCGCACGCCGAAACGCGCCTTCGGCCCCAGCTCGGTCTTGAGCCGGTACTGCGCGGCCTCGATGAACTGGCACAGATACGGGCGCGTCTCGCGCGGATCGATCAGGTCTTCGACCGCGAACGCTTCGGCGGTACGAAACGGCGAGGACAAGGCCCTCAGCTCGGCTTCGATCTCGGCCTCGCGCTGCTGGGGATCGGGCGCGCTCTCGATCTCGCGCCGGTAGGCCGCCTTCACGCCGCCTTCGATCGGCAATGAACCCCAGGTCGCCGACGGCCACGCGATCTTGAAGTTCAGCCCGCCGCGATGGATGGCACTGCCGCCGGCGACGCCGAAGCATTTGCGCACCAGCACCGTGTAGACCGGCACCGTGGCCTGCGCCAGCGCATAGCGCTGCTGGATGCCGAAGCGCATGATGGCCTCGGATTCGGATTCGACGCCGACCAGCAGGCCCGGCACGTCGACCAGGAAGATCAGCGGAATGTGGAACATGTCGCACAGATCGATGAAGTGCGTCTGCTTGCGCGCCGCCTTGACGTCGACGATGCCGCCGAACATCGGATTGTTGGCCACGATGCCCACTACGTGGCCGTCCATCCGAGCCAGGCCAGTGATCACCGAACGGCCGAAGCTCGGCTGGATCTCGAACAGCGAATCGCGATCGACGATCATGCCGACCAGCTTCTTCATGTTGTAGGCCTGCCGCGGCGAACGCGGCACGATGTCGACCAGCGCGTCTTCGCAGCGGTCGACCGGGTCGCCGACGACGGCACGCGGGGGCAGCTCCCAGACGTTCTGCGGCATGAACGACATGAAGCGCTTGATCTGCGCCAGGCAGTCGTCCTCGTCGGCGGCAACGTTGTCGATCGTGCCGGCCTTGTCGGCGGCGATCTGCGCGCCGCCGAGTTCGTTCTTGTGCAGCTTGTGGCCGAACGCGCGCTCGACCACCGGCGGACCGGCGGCGAAGATCTGGCTGCTGTCGCGCACCATGACAGTCCAGTGCGCCAGAATCGCGCGCCCGGCCGGCCCCCCCGCCACCGTACCCATCACGGCACTGACCACGGGCACGATGCCCAGCAGCGATGCCGAGCGTTCGAAACCGTCCTGCCCGTAGCCGGGCCATACTGAATAGCCTTTGCGCCGCACCGTGTTCACGGTGCCGCCGGTGCCATCGATCAGGTTGATCAAGGGGATCCGGTATTCATAGGCCAGGTCTTCGACGAAGCCGCCCTGCCCGCCCTTGCGGCGATCGCTGCCGAAGCCGGTGCCGGCGCGGATCGTGTAGTCCTCACCGCCGATCGCGATCGGCCGCCCGGCCAGACGCCCCAGCCCCATGACGTAGGGCGCCGGTTCGAAATCGACCAGTTTGCCGTCCTTGTAGCTGCCCTTGCCGGCCAGCTTGCCGACCTCGCGGAACGAGCCTGCATCGCACAGCCTCGCGATGCGTTCGCGCACGGTCAACTTGCCGGCCGCATGCTGCCGCTCGACCGCGGCCTCGCCGCCGCAGCGTTCGGCCAGCTCGCGGCGAATGCGGATCTCTTCGACTTCCTCGCGCCAACTCATCGAATCTCCTGGTTACTTGCCATTCGGATAAGCGATCATTTTCAGTACCGAGCGCACCACCGCCATCCGGTCGGCGCCGACCAACTGGTCGTATTCGCGTTCGATCGCATCGATGGCGAGATGCATCTCCTTCAGATAGCGCAGCCCTTTGTCGGTGAAGCCGACCAGGAACGCGCGGCCGTCTTCGGCGTCGACCTTGCGTCGCAGCAGGCCGGCCTCCTCGAGTTCCTTGACCGAGCGTGCGATGGCTTGCTTGCTGATGCCGGTGCGCTGCGCCAGAACCGTGCTGCGCGTGCCGTCCACGTCGATGTACGGCAACAGCGCGCCGCTGGAGCGCGTCATCGGCACGCCGCCGCCATCGGACATCCGGCGCGCCAGGCGGACCATGAAATCGCGACGGGCCAACAGCAGCAGACGCCCGATACCGAGTGCGCGCGACTCGTCGAAGCTCTTGCCAGCGTTCTGAGACATTGCGATTCCATGTGAAATTGAAACGATTTTTAGTCTACATACTTTACTTTATGGTCGCAATGAACCTGGCGATTCAGTCTACATATCCCTGTAATTATGGTGCATCGCAATACGTCAGCGTGAATTATTAGTCAATAATATTGACTATATGAGAGGCTTCTCCGATACTAAGAATCCGCAATCGAGGAGCAGTCAGGCTGTGAACACCGCGAACAAGATCGCCGCCGAGGTCACCGGCATGGTGTGGAAAGTGGAAGCGAAAGTCGGTGACCGGCTACAGGCCGACGACGTGATCATGATTCTCGAATCCATGAAGATGGAGATTCCGGTGATGGCGCCCGAAGCCGGCGTGCTCAGCGAAATCCTGGTCGCCGAGGGCGAGCCCATCCGCGAAGGCCAGATCGTCGCCGTCATGAGCGGAGCTTGAGATGCCGCAACCGAGCAAACTGCTGATCGCCAACCGCGGCGCCGTGGCGGCGCGCGTGCAACGCGCCGCGCGCCAGCTCGGCATGCGCACGGTGTGCGTGTTTTCCGATGCCGATGCAGATCTGCCGTATCTGGATGACGCCGACGAGCGTCATCACATCGGTCCGGCGCCCGCGCCGCAGAGCTACCTGTCGGTCGAAGCGATCATGGAGGCGGCGCGCCGCAGCGGCGCCGATGCGGTGCATCCGGGCTACGGCTTTCTGTCCGAGAACGCCGACTTCGCCGACGCCGTGCAGCAGGCCGGTCTGCTGTTCGTCGGCCCCGACGCGCGCTGGCTGCGCCAGATGGGCCACAAGACGCGCGCACGCACGCTGATGGCAGGCCACGGCATGCCGGTCTGCCCGAGCAGCGACGTACTGCGCGGCAATCTCGACGAACGAATCGCCGTCGCGGCTTCGGTCGGCTTTCCGCTGATGGTCAAACCCGCCGGCGGCGGCGGCGGCATCGGCATGCAGGCGGTGGAGAACGCGCAGTCGCTGGGCGATGCGCTGGAGCGCGCCGGCAAGCTGGCCGCGCGCAGCTTCGGCAGCGACGAAGTGTACGTCGAGCGTTTGCTGACGCGCCCGCGCCACATCGAGTTCCAGATCGTCGGCGATCGCCATGGCGACGTGCGGCATCTGTTCGAGCGCGACTGCTCGCTGCAGCGCCGCCACCAGAAAGTCATCGAGGAAGCGCGCGCGCCGCTGCTGCCCGAGGCCGAACTCGACGCCATGGGCGAGCGCGCCGCGGCCATCCTGCGCAAGCTGGGCTACGACAATCTGGGCACGGTCGAAATGCTGCACGATGCCTCGGTCGGCTTCAGCTTCCTGGAGATCAACACGCGCCTGCAAGTCGAACATGGCGTGACCGAGCAGATCACCGGCATCGACCTGGTGCAGGCGCAGATCCAACTAGCGGCGGGCGCGCGGCTGTCCGAAGTCCTGCCCGAGCGCGTCGTCGCGCGGGGCCATGCGATCCAGCTCAGGCTCTACGCCGAAGACCCGGTGCGCTTCCTGCCGGCGCCGGGCCGGCTCGAAGTCTTCGACATGCCGTCGCTGCCGGGTGTACGCATCGAAACCGGCTATCCGCAAGGCAACCAGGCCTCGGGCGGACGGACGCTGGTCAGCAAGCCCCTGGTCGGTGGCGAGCGCACGGCCGTGTATTTGACGCTCGGCCACAGCCTGATGTCG
>JAFKGG010000181.1 GCA_017307915.1 Burkholderiales bacterium
GGCCCTGGCGGGCCAGGGCCTGCGTCGCCGTGTCGGTGAAGCCGCCTTCGCGGATCTCGGCCTCGATCGCATCGCGATGCACCAGCAGCGCGTATTGCGTGGCCAGTTGAAATGCCTGCTGAGCATCGCTCAGCCCGGCCGGCACGCCCAGCCGCTTGCGCACCGGGTCGTAGCGGCGCAGCCAGTCGCCGGCCGCCGCTGCGTCGACCACCTCGACGCGGCAGCGCTGCGCCAGCACGCGGCGCAGCACCGGCGAGCGCTGGCCGGGCACCAGCGCCAGCTCGGCGGCGAAGGCCTCGGCCAAGCGGTCGAGCGTATCCAGATAGTTGTTGTTGCGATTGAAATGATCGCGCACCTCTTCGTGCGGCAGCGGGATCAGCGGCTCGCGCTGGCGGCCATCGCCCAGGTCTGAGCCCAGCTCGCCGTAGAAGCGGTCGATGACCTCGGCGTGTTCTTCCTGCAGGCGCGCGTGCCGTTGATACAGCGTCAGGAACGCCTCGACCAGCTCGGGCGCCTGCTCGACCAGCCGCGCCAGCACTGCCGGCGAGATGGCGTCGGCGCGCAAGGTGCGGTCGTTCAGTGCATAGTCGAGCTCGGCCAGCTGGCGCTTGTCCTGCTCTTCCGAGAACTGTCCTACGTCGCCGCCGAAGGCTTCGGCCAGCTTCAGCAGTACCGCCGCCGTCACCGGTCGTTGGTTGTTCTCGATCTGACTGACGTAGCTCAGCGACAGCATCAGCCGTTGCGCCAGCACGCCCTGGCTCCAGCCGCGCTGCTCACGCAGGCGGCGCACGCGCGGGCCGACGAACAGCTTGCGGGCGGCGCTCATCCTCGTCGTGTCCGTGCGATTTCACAAACTTTACAAACTCGCATGGATTGCTGTGAACGCATTTGCAGATACTCCTTCTTGTCGTCGCGCGCTATTAACGTTTGTGAAATTAGTGGATATAGTTTCTGTGAAATCGCGCGGCGCGTCGAGCCGCTGCATCACTTAGGGAGACCTCGATGACCGATACCGCCATTCCCGGCGTTGCCTTGCTGATCGACGGCCAGTTCGTGCAGTCGAAGACCACGCAGTGGCGCAACGTCGTCAACCCCGCCACGCAACAGGTGCTGGCCCGTGTGCCGATGGCCACGTCCGACGAAGTGGCTGCCGCGATCGCCGCCGCCAAGGCCGCGTTTCCGGCCTGGCGCAAGACGCCGATCGGCGCACGCGCGCGCATCTTTCTGAAATACCAGCAGCTGATCCGCGACAACATGAAGTCGCTGGCGGCCACGCTTACCGCCGAGCAGGGCAAGACGCTGGCCGACGCCGAAGGCGACGTGTTCCGCGGCCTTGAAGTGGTCGAGCATGCCGCTGGTATCGGCAACCTGCAACTGGGCGAATTGGCCAACAACGTGGCCGGCGGCGTCGATACCTATACGCTGTTGCAGCCGCTGGGCGTATGTGCCGGCATCACGCCGTTCAACTTCCCGGCAATGATTCCGCTGTGGATGTTTCCGATGGCGATCGCCTGCGGCAACACCTTCGTGCTCAAGCCCTCGGAGCAGGATCCGATGGTGACGATGCAGTTGGTCGAGCTGGCCTTGCAGGCCGGCATTCCGAAGGGCGTGCTCAACGTGGTGCATGGCGCGGCCGACGTGGTCGATGCCTTGTGCGATCACCCTGACATCAAGGCGATCTCGTTCGTCGGTTCAACCCGCGTCGGCACGCACGTGTATCAGCGTGCGTCGTTGGCCGGCAAGCGCGTGCAATGCATGATGGGCGCCAAGAACCACGCCATCGTGATGCCCGATGCGAACAAGGAACAGACGCTGAATGCGTTGGTCGGCGCATCGTTCGGGGCGGCTGGGCAGCGCTGCATGGCGGTGTCGGTGGCTGTGCTGGTCGGGCAGGCGCGGCAATGGCTGCCCGATCTGGTGGCCAAGGCGCGCACGCTGAAGATCGGCGCCGGCGCCGATAATCTCGATCTGGGGCCGGTCATTTCGTGCACCGCCAAGGAACGCATCGAAGGGCTGATTGCACGCGGCCAGCAGGAAGGCGCCACCTTGGCGCTCGATGGCCGCCAGCTCGAACTGCCGGCGCATCTGCGCCAAGGCAACTTCGTCGGGCCGACCATCTTCGCCGGCGTCAAGCCCGGCATGTCGATCTACGAGCAGGAAATCTTCGGGCCGGTGCTGTGCGTGGCCGAGGCCGACACGCTCGACGAGGCGATCGCGCTGATCAATGCCAATCCCAACGGCAACGGCACGGCGATCTTCACGCAGTCGGGCGCGGCCGCGCGCAAGTTCAAGGAAGACATCGACGTCGGCCAGGTCGGCGTCAACGTGCCGATTCCGGTGCCGGTGCCGATGTTCTCGTTCACGGGTTCGCGCGCTTCCAAGCTCGGCGACCTGGGGCCGTATGGCAAGCAGGTGGTGCTGTTCTACACGCAGACCAAGACCATCACCGAGCGTTGGTTCGACGACCAGACCACCGCCGGCGGCGTCAACACGACGATCAGCCTGCGCTGACGCAGAACCAGGCAAGGCAACCGGGGCCCGCGATGGATTTCGAGCTTTCCGACGAGCAGCGCGCTTTCCAGCAGGCGGCACGCGAATTCGCCGAGCGCGAGTTCGCGCCGCAGGCAGCGCGCTGGGATGAAGAAGGATATTTTCCGCGCGAGACGATTGCCGCCGCCGGCGAGCTCGGTTTCTGCGGGCTGTATTCGAGCGAGGCCCATGGCGGCCTGGGCTTGTCGCGGCTCGACGCCAGCATCGTGTTCGAGGAATTGGCGGCCGCTTGCCCGTCGACCGCCGCGTTCATCACCATCCACAACATGGCCACCTGGATGGTGAGCGCGTTCGCGCGGCCCGAGTTGGCCGCCGAGTGGGGGCCGCGGCTGACCAGCGGGCGCGCGCTGGCCTCGTATTGCCTGACCGAACCGGGCGCCGGCTCTGATGCCGCATCGCTGAAGACGGCGGCGCGCCGCGATGGCGATGCGTACGTGCTGTCGGGCAGCAAGGTGTTCATCTCGGGCGCCGGTGCCACCGACGTGCTGGTAGTGATGGCGCGCACCGGCGGGCCCGGCGCGGCCGGCATCTCGGCGCTGCTGGTGCCGGCCGACAGCCCGGGCATCGAATACGGCCGCAAGGAACAGAAGATGGGTTGGAACAGCCAGCCCACGCGGATGATCAGTTTCGACGGTGTGCGCGTGCCGGTGGCCAATCTGCTCGGCGAAGAGGGCGACGGCTTCAAGATCGCGATGAAAGGCCTGGACGGCGGGCGCATCAACATCGGCATCTGCTCGGTGGGTGCCGCGCAGGGTGCGCTGAACGCGGCGCAGCGCTACATGCATGAGCGCCGTCAGTTCGGCCGGCCGCTGGCCGATTTCCAGGCGCTGCAGTTCAAGCTGGCCGACATGGCGACCGAACTGGTGGCGGCGCGGCAGATGGTGCGGCTGGCGGCCAGCAAGCTCGACGCTGTGCATACGGATGCCAGCGTCTATTGCGCGATGGCCAAGCGCTTGGCCACCGACATCGGCTTCGAGGTGTGCAACCAGGCCCTGCAGATCCACGGCGGCTACGGCTACATCCGCGAGTATCCGCTGGAGCGCTTGCTGCGCGATGCACGCGTGCACCAGATTCTGGAAGGCACCAACGAGATCATGCGCGTGATCGTGGCGCGCCGCATGTTGCAGGAAAACGCGACCGAGGCGATTCGATGAGCCAGAACCGAGACGGCCATGCAGCGGGCCCGGCCGCATCCCCTGCGCTGTCTGCGGCCACTGCGGCGGCGAGTCCATCTGTCGCCCCGGTGCTGTTCGATACGCTGGCGACCGCTTCGGGCCATCGCTTCGGCCGCGTCACGCTGAACGTGCCGGGCAGCCTGAATGCGCTGTCGCTGGCGATGATCGATCTGATCGATCCGCAACTGCGCGCCTGGGCCGATGATCCGCAGGTGGCCGGCGTTGTGCTCGATGCGGCGGGTGACAAGGCGCTGTGCGCCGGCGGCGACGTGGTCGCGCTGTATCGCTCGATTCGCGCCGCGGTGCCGGGTAGCGTGCCGGCCGAAGCGGCTGCATTCTTCGAGCGTGAGTATCGGCTCGACTATCTGATCCATCGTTATCCGAAACCTTTTCTGTGCTGGGGGCACGGCATCGTGATGGGCGGCGGCATCGGCCTGATGTCGGGCGCCTCGCATCGCGTGGCCACGCCGAAGACGCGGCTGGCGATGCCCGAGATCGGCATCGGCCTGTATCCCGACGTGGCCGGTAGCTGGTTTCTGCAGCGCGTGCCGATGCACGCGGGCCTGTTCCTGGCGCTGACCGGCGCGCCGTTGAACGCGGGTGATGCCTGCTTCGCCGGGCTGGCCGATTTCGTGCTGCGCCATGAAGACCATGACGCGGTGCTGCAAGCGATCGGTGCGGCGCATTGGCGAGGCGAACAGGGCGCCGATGCCGCGCAACTGAGCCATGTGCTGGAACGTGCCGGCAGTGGCGTCGAGAGGCCTGCATCGCCACTGCGTGCGCAGTTGGATCGCATCGCGGCCGTCGTGGGCCACGACCGGCTCGACGACATCGCGCCGCGTCTGGCGGCATTGGCTGACGACAGCGACCCATGGCTGGCACAGGCTGGCAGCGCCTTCATCAAGGGCTCGCCGACGTCGGCGGCGCTGTCGATCGAGATGCAGCGCCGCACGCGGCATGCGTCGCTGGCCGACGTGTTCCGGCTCGAATACCAGGCCTCGGTCGCTTGCTGCATGCATCACGATTTCGCCGAAGGCGTGCGCGCGCTGCTGGTGGACAAGGACAAGAATCCGCGCTGGCAGCCGGCGACGCTGGCCGAGGTCACGCCGGCGCACATCGACGCGCATCTGGCGCCGCAGTTTGCCGGCGAGCATCCGCTGGCCGATCTGCGCTGAACCGATTCATCATCACGTTTTCAGGAGACGACAATGGCTGACCCGCAACGCATCGCCTTCATCGGCTTGGGCAACATGGGCTTGCCGATGGCTGCCAATCTGACCAAGGCTGGTCATGCGTTGACCACCTTCGATCTCTCGGCGCAGGCCTGCGCCAGGGCGCGCGAACAGGGGCTGCCGGTGGCCGCGTCGGCGCAAGAGGCGGTCAACGGTGCACAGGTGGTGATCTCGATGCTGCCGGCCAGCCGCCATGTCGAAGGGCTGTACCTGGGCGAGCAGGGACTGCTGCGCGCCTTGCCGGCCGGCACGCTGGTGATCGATTGCAGCACGATCGCGCCGGCGTCGGCGCAGAAGGTGGCGCAGGCTGCGGCTGCCGGCGGGCTGGCGATGATCGACGCGCCGGTATCGGGCGGCGTGGCCGGGGCGGCGGCCGGCACGCTGACCTTCATCGTCGGCGGCGAGGCGGCCGCGCTGGATCGCGCCCGGCCGCTGCTGCAAGCGATGGGCAAGAACATCTTCCACATGGGCGGCGCTGGCGCAGGCCAGGTGGCCAAGCTGTGCAACAACATGGCGCTGGGCGTGATCATGGCGGTGACCGGCGAGGCGATCGCGCTCGGCGTCAAGCACGGGCTCGATCCCAAGGCGCTGTCGCAGATGATGGCGGTAAGCACCAGCCGCAGCTGGGCCACCGAGGTCTGCAATCCGTGGCCGGGTGTGCTCGACAATGCCCCGGCATCGCGCGGCTACAGCGGCGGCTTCGGCAGTGACCTGATGTTGAAGGACCTGGGCCTGGCGGTGGAAGCCGCGATGGGCGTGGGCGCGACGATCCCGCTGGGTGAGCTGGCGCGCAACCTGTATGCGATGAACAAGCAGGCTGGGCGCGGCGGGCTCGATTTCTCCAGTGTGGTGAAACTGGTGGTTGAGGACTAGTGCAGCCATGCCGTCGTCTTGAACGAGGGGTTTGGCAACGTCGACTTCGTCAATCATCGGAAGCACGATCGGTCTAAGTCACAGGTTCAATCGACGGCGCGGGCCACGGCGGCCAGACTGTGCCGATGGCCGATCGCCCGCCGCATGACCACGCTTACCAGAACATGTTCTCGCATGCGCAGATGGTGCGGGATCTGTTGTGCGGATTCGTGCCCGAAGCATGGGTTTCCGAGCTTGATTTCAGCAGCCTCGAGAAGATCAGCGGCCGGCATCTGAGCGACGATCTGCGCGGGCGCGAGAGCGACGTCATCTGGCGGCTGCGGCTGCGCCACGAGTGGCTGTATGTGTACCTGCTGTTGGAGTTCCAGAGTCGCGACGACCGCTGGATGGCGCTAAGAGTGTTGGTGTACACAGGGCTGTTGTACCAAGACCTGATCCGTACCCGGGTAGTCGGGCGTGGCGAGCGGCTGCCGGCCGTGTTTCCGATCGTGATCTACAACGGCCGCAAACCCTGGCGGGCGGCGCGCGAGCTGGCCGAGCTGATCGAGCCATTGCCGGCAGGGCTGCAGGCGTACCGGCCGAACCAGCGCTATTTCGTGCTCGATGAACGCTGGGCCGATGGCGACGAATCGGGGCACGAGACGGCCTCGGGCGATCCCGGCAACCTGGTACGAACCTTGATCGACATTGAGCGTGCGACCGATCGTGAGCGACTGTACGAACTCGTCACTGATCTGAGCCGACGTTTGGCGGCTCCGCAGCACGATAGTCTGCGCCGAGCGTTCACGACGTGGCTGAACCAGGTAGTGGTCAAGCGGGTGGCGCCGACGGATAATCCACCGCAGTACCAGGATTTGCAGGAGGTGGGTACGATGCTGGAACAGACGGTCGACGGCTGGGTGCGCAAATGGAAGCGCGAAGCGCTTCGGGAAGGGCGTCGAGAGGGCCTTGATCAGGGCCTTAAGCAAGGTCTTGAGCAAGGTCTTGAGCAAGGCCTTGAGCAAGGCCTTGAGCAAGGCCTAAGGCAGGGCTTGGCCGAAGGCGAAGCCAAGGGCCGTGCAGAGGGCCGGATCGAGTTGCTCGAGCAATTGCTCGCTCGCCGTTTCAGCGAGCCGCTGCCGGACTGGGTGCACCTTCATCTGCAAGCAGCGGGAATCGAGCAGCTCGATGCCTGGGCACAGGGCCTCTTCGAAGCGCACAGTCTGGAAGATCTGTTCGGACCACACTGAAGGCGGAGGCGGTCAGCCCATACGCCGGCGCTGCGTGATGCGTCGGCAGGCCGTCGACGCCGAGCGAGGCAGCGATGGCACAACATCCGTTTTCCGATAGTTCACGCCACGGCTACGCTGACCGTTCCGACGCTGGCCGCCGGCTGGCGCAGTGGCTGCTGCCGCTGGCCGATGAGCGGCCGCTGGTGCTGGCCTTGCCGCGCGGCGGCGTACCGGTGGGCTATGAGATCGCGGTGGCCTTGCACGCGCCGCTCGACATACTGTTCGTGCGCAAGCTGGGCGCGCCGGGCCAGCCCGAGCTGGGGCTCGGGGCGGTGGTCGACGGAGCGCAGCCGCAGCGCATCCTGAACGAGGATTTGGTGGCGGTGCTGCGCCCCAGCGCCGCCTATCTGGAAGCCGAAGAGCAGCGTCAGCTCGCGCTGATCGAGGAACGCAAGACGCGCTGGCGCAAGAGCTACCCGGCCGAACCGGTCGCCGGGCGGCTGGTGATCCTGGTCGACGACGGCATTGCCACCGGCGCCACGGTGCGCGTGGCGCTGCTGGCGCTGCGGCGCTCTGGCGCGCGGCGCGTTGTGCTGGCCGTACCGGTGGCGCCAGCCGACGTCCTGCGGCGATTGCCGATCGATGCCGACGATTTCGTCTGCCCGCTGCTGCCCGGCGATCTGGGCTCGGTGGGGCAGTATTACGACGATTTTTCCCAGACCAGCGACGACGAGGTGATCGGCCTGCTCGATGCGGTTCGCCGGCACCTGGAAGAGGACGACTGGCCGGCGGTGTCTCGCGACTGAGCTGCTTATTGGGCGGCGTCTGGCCCAGCTCGAACCTGGCCGGGCCAGGGCCACACCAGCCAAGCCGCGCCAGACCGCGCTGACCGCGCTGACCGCGCTGACCGCGTCACTTCATCCGTCTTATTCCAATCGTTTATATCACCACCGCCAAACGTCATTATTCAGCCCCGCCCAGCCTGCGTAGACTCGCCCATTTCCACCGGAGTCTGCCCGTGGCCCATCGTTTTTCCCTTCCCCCGACGCTGAGCAGCCTGCGCAACTACGTCGACGGCGAATTCGTCGCTACCGGCAAGCTGTTCGATAACGTCAGCCCCCTGCATGGCCGCGTGCTGGCTCAGGTGCATGAAGCCGACGCCGCATTGGTCGATCGCGCCGTGCGCGCCGCCCGCCGCGCCGTGGAAGGCACCTGGGGCCGCAGCAGCGTCGAAGAGCGCGCCAAGGCGCTGCACCGGGTGGCTGACGTCATCGAACGCCGCTTCGACGAGTTCCTGGCCGCCGAAGTGGCCGACACCGGTCGCCCGCTGGAGCAGGCGCGCAAGCTCGACGTCTATCGCGGCATCGCCAATTTCCGCACCTTCGCCGATATCGGCAAGGTGGCGCACGGCGACTTCTTCGAGACCACGCTGGCCGACGGCACCAAATTGATCAACTACACGGTGCGCAAGCCGCTGGGCGTGATCGCCAGCATCTCGCCGTGGAACCTGCCGATCCTGTCGCTGACCTGGAAGGCGGCGCCGGCGCTGATCTGCGGCAACGCGATCGTCTGCAAGCCGTCGGAGGAAACGCCCTCGTCGGCCACGCTGATCGCCGAAGCCTTCCACGAAGCCGGCGTGCCGCCGGGCGTGTTCAATGTAGTGCACGGCTTCGGCCCCGGCTCGGCCGGCGAGGCGCTAGCGCGGCATCCCGGCATCGATGCGATCACTTTCACCGGCGAGTCGCGCACCGGCGCTACGATCATGAAGACGGTGGCCGACGGCGTGAAAGACGTTTCTTTCGAACTGGGCGGCAAGAACGCCGCCATCGTGTTCGCCGATGCCGAATTCGATGCCGCGGTCGACGGCGTCGTGCGTTCGAGTTTCTCGAACGCGGGCCAGGTCTGCCTGTGCTCGGAACGCGTCTACGTCGAACGCCCGATCTTCGAGCGCTTCGTAGCCGCGCTGAAGGCCAGGACCGAGGCCTTGAAGGTCGGCTGGCCCGACGAACCCGACGTGTTCATGGGCTCGCTGATCTCGCACGAACACCGCGACAAGGTGCTGTCGTACTACCGCTTGGCGGTGGAAGAGGGCGCTACCGTGGTCACCGGCGGCGGCGTGCCGACGTTCGGCGACGAACGCGACAACGGCGCCTTCGTGCAGCCGACGATCTGGACCGGCCTGCCCGACACGGCGCGCTGCGTCACCGAAGAGGTGTTCGGGCCGGTCTGCCACGTGGCGCCGTTCGATAGCGAGGAAGAGGTCATCCGCCGCGTCAACGACAGCGCCTACGGCCTGGCCAGCGCCGTCTGGACGAGCAACCTGTCGCGTACGCACCGCGTCGCCCCGAAGCTGCACGTGGGCATCGTCTGGGTCAATACCTGGTTCTCGCGCGACCT
>JAFKGG010000182.1 GCA_017307915.1 Burkholderiales bacterium
CTCTTCATTTCAATCACGGGAGTAGTTCTTATGCCTAGCCAACCGAGCACCCAGCAGCCCAACGGCAACGCCGGCGTCGACAGTGGTTTTCTGTCGTCGATCATGGAAATCCGCAAGCGCGCGCGCCAATCGATGGAAGAAGGCGCAGTCACGCCAAGCTATTCGCTGGACAAGGAAAAAGTGATCGAGCTGCTCAACGAAGCGCTGGCCACCGAGCTGGTCTGTGTGCTGCGCTACCGGCGTCACTATTTCATGGCCGAGGGGATCAACTCCGAAGCCATCAAGAAGGAATTTCTGACCCACGCCAATGAAGAGCTGCAGCACGCCGACCAGATCGCCGAGCGCATCGTGCAGTTGGGCGGCGAGCCCGATTTCCAGCCCAACGTGATCGGCAAGCGCAGCCATTCCGAATACAAGGAAGGCAGCGATCTGCGTGACATGCTGCGCGAGAACCTGATCGCCGAGCGGATCGCCATCGAGAGCTACCGCGAGATGGTCAATTTCATCGGCACTCACGATTCGACCACGCGGCGCATGCTGGAAGAAATTCTCGCCGTCGAGGAGCATCACGCCGACGACATGGCCAGCCTGATCAAGCGCGTCGGCTGATCGCCGGCGCGGCGCGTGCGTGCTCGGGGAGCACGCGCGCGCCGTGGGCTGCATCGTGGGCGACGCATCGCCGCACACGCCGCATCACGCGGGAGTCGCCCTCGGCCCCCCACGCGGGTTAGAATCCGCGTCTTTCCGTCCCCCATTTCCCCATGGCTGCCGACCCCTCCGGGCGGACGCGCGCGTCTTTCGACTTGAAGAGCGCCACGTATCCGCTGCTTTCGCTGGTCTTGAAGACTACCGATCTGGCCGACGTCCTGGCGGAACTGCAGGCGCGACTCGGCGGCTCGCCGGATTTCTTCGACCAGGATCTGGTCGTGATCAACCTTTCGCAGGTGCGTGAGGCGGCCGGCGACATCAATTTTTCGGCGCTGATCGCGCTGCTGCGTCAATACCGGCTGCAGCCGATAGGCGCGCACGGCGGCAGCCAGGCGCAGATGCTGGGGGCGCTGGCCGCCGGCCTGGTGGCCACGCCCGACGTGTCGGCCAGTTCCTCGTTGGCGCGCAGCGCGCGGGGCAGCCAGTCGCACGCCGACGAAGAGCGCGAGGCTGCCGCTTCGGGCGAGCTTGCCGTCTCGGGTGAAGCCGCCGCCTCGGACGAAGTTGCCGCTTCGAGCACGGGCTCAGCGTCGGTTGCGGCGGACGAGCCTGCCGCGAGCGGCGCCGCCGCTGCGCAAGCCGGAGCGGCCGATCCGGTGCAGGCCGAGCTGGCCGGCATGACCACGACGGACACCGCGACAGACGCGAACGGCGCGGTAGCCGCAGTCGCAGCGCCGGCGCCGGCCGCGTCCAGCCACGCCGCCCCCTCGCCCCCCTCATCGCCGCCGGCCCCGGCCGCCCGCACCATCGTCATCGACCGGCCACTGCGCTCGGGCCAGCGCGTTTACGCGCGCGACGCCGACCTGGTCATGCTGGCGGTGGTCAGCTTCGGCGCCGAGGTGATCGCCGACGGCAACATTCACGTCTACGCGCCGCTGCGCGGGCGAGCGATCGCCGGCGCGCGCGGCAATACCGATGCGCGGATTTTCACCACCTGCCTCGAGCCGCAACTGGTCTCGATCGCCGGCATCTATCGCACGGCCGAAGTCGCCATGCCGCCCGAAGTGGCGAGCAAGCCGGCGCAGATCAGGCTGGTCGGTGAAACGCTGCTGATGGAACCTCTTTGATTCCCGGAATCGACAAGGACAGCTTATGAGCAGAATCGTTGTGGTGACGTCAGGCAAGGGCGGAGTCGGCAAGACCACGACCAGTGCCAGCTTCGCCTCGGGCCTCGCGCTGCGCGGCTTCAAGACCGCCGTCATCGACTTCGACGTCGGCCTGCGTAATCTCGACCTCATCATGGGTTGCGAGCGGCGCGTCGTGTATGACCTGGTCAACGTCATCCAGAACGAGGCCACGCTGAACCAGGCGCTGGTCAAGGACAAGCAGTGCGAGAACCTGTTCGTGCTGGCCGCCTCGCAGACCCGCGATAAGGACGCGCTGACCAAGGAAGGCGTCGAGCGCGTGCTCAAGGAACTGAGCGAGATGGGCTTCGACTACATCGTCTGCGATTCGCCCGCCGGCATCGAAACCGGCGCGCTGATGGCGATGCACTTCGCCGACGAGGCGCTGGTGGTGACCAATCCCGAGGTGTCGTCGGTGCGCGACTCCGACCGCATCCTGGGCATCCTCAGCTCGAAGACCAAGCGCGCGATCGACCGCGCCGAGCCGATCAAGGAACACCTGCTGATCACGCGCTACAACCCCAATCGCGTCGAAGACGGCCAGATGCTGTCGCTGGACGACATCCAGGACATCCTGCGCATCAAGCTGATCGGCGTGATCCCCGAGTCGGAAACGGTGCTGCAGGCTTCGAACCAGGGCATTCCGGCGATCCACACCAAGGGCAGCGACGTGGCCGAGGCCTATCAGGACGTCGTCGCGCGCTTCCTGGGCGAGAACAAGCCGATGCGCTTCATCGAAGCGCAGAAACCGGGCTTCTTCAAACGAATCTTCGGCGGGAGGTAAGGCCGATGTCCCTGTTGTCATTCCTGCTCGGGGAAAAGAAGAAGACCGCCAGCGTTGCCAAGGAGCGTCTGCAGATCATCCTGGCGCATGAACGCAGCGGCCGCGAGAACGGCCGGCCCGACTATCTGCCCGAGCTGCAGCGCGAGCTGGTGGCGGTGATCTCGAAATACGTGTCGGTCAACCCCGACGACATCAAGGTGAACCTCGAACGGCAGGACAACCTCGAAGTACTCGAGGTGAAGATCGAGCTGCTCGACACCCCGCGCTGAGCGGCGTGATCCGCCAACCGGGCCGCCCCGCGCCCGGTGCCGGGCGGCCTGCCCCGCCTCACCTGCAATGCCCTTGGCGCGCCCGATAAGGTATATTCACCATGAATCTTTGAAGGGCCGCCGCGGCGGGAAACGACATGATCAGCATGTGCAGCGAAGAAGAAATCCGGCAGATGGTCGACGATTTCTATGCCAAGGTACGGCGCGACGAGCAGCTCGGGCCGATCTTCAACAGCCGCATCGATGATTGGGATCACCATCTGGTCAAGCTGACCGATTTCTGGTCGTCGCTGCTGCGCGGCACTACGCGCTTTGCGGGCTCGCCGATGACCAAGCACATCGCGCTGCCCGGGCTGAGCGCCGCCCTGTTCCAACGCTGGTTGCAGTTGTTCCACGAAACCACGCAAACGCTGCCCAATCGCATGATGGCCGAGCGCGCCGACGCGATGGCGCAGCGCATCGCGCGCAGCCTGTGGTTCGGCTACCAGACCAGCCATCGGCCCGACGTGCTGGCTGAAGAGCTCGACCTGCGTTGACGGGTCCGCGGCGCCGCCCGCGCGACGCAGCCCACGCAGTACTGCCGGCGCGGCGCTAGCCGTGCCGCAGGCAGAAACGCGAGGCCGGCGGCTGCGGCGAAGGCTGCGGTCCGGGTTCGCCCAGGCTGGCCAGCAAGGCCGCGAAACTGGCTGCGCTCGCGCTGCGCAGCGGATGGTAGGCGATGCCGTGCCGTTCGCAGACACGCTTGAGCGTCGACATCGAATCGTGGTCGATGCAATCGACCGGAAACACCACCAGGTCGGCCCCCGGCAGCATCGCCGTCAGCAGGCCTTTGCGATCTTCGATGCCGCCGTCGTGCACGATCAGTTCGGCGCCGGCGGCCTCGGCCAGCGCCTTGATGGTCTGGCTCGATTTCGGCCGGCCGCCGACGTAGGCGACACGCTTGCCGTGCCAGACCGGGGGGTGTGCCTGGCCGGCCCCCTCGGCGCCCCACAAGCGCCCATCCACCACCTCTTCCATGGCGTGCAGCTCGGCCTGCAGCGAATCGACCAGCGCCAGCGCCTGGCGTAACCGTGCCTCGGTCTGCTGCGCCACTTCGTGCAACGCTTCGAGCTGCCGTTCGGCCGCTTCGCGACGCCCCGTGTGATGCGCCAGCGCCTGATCACGAGCGGTCAGCTCGGCCGTCAGCGTCTCGAATCGCTCGGTCGCCGCGGCCAGCGCCGCCGCCTCATGCTCGCCATGCGCCGAGCGTCGCAGCACCTGCTCGGACAACTGCCGCGTCATCTGCTCGCGCTCGGCGCTCATTTCCTTGAGCCGCTGCTGCTGACGATCGATCTTGTCCTTCAGCGACGAATTCTCGGCCTCCAGCGCCTGCAGGCGGCGCACGTCGGCGCGGTTGGCCGCGCCCACCAGATGCGACAGCATGTGCACGTCGCCGAACGCGCGCTGGCGCATCTCGATCGTGGTGTCGGGATGCGTCATCACCGCCCAGTAGGCACCCGGCACTTCACCGCTTTTGAGCGCATCTTCCCAGCGCGCCAGCAGCGTGTCGACGTCCCTGACCGGCTGCAATCGCTTGATCGCCCCTTCGTAGCGCGTATCCAGCGCCTTGTGCAGCGCCTTGGCGCCGGCGGCACCATCCATCGCCAGCTTCACCGCTTCGTGGTGAACCTCGAGGTCGCTGGCCCGCTCGCGGTCGATCGGCGCAAAGCGCGCCACCAGCCGCCGCAGCTCGCCGGTGATCAGGCAGGTACCGATCACCGAGCAGTGCAGGTGAGGATCGAGCTCGGCCAGCTTGGCACGCCGGCGCGGCGTCTCGGGCAGCCGCCGCTCGGGTCGTGCGCAACACAGATCGACCATGGCCCCATAGGCGCCGGCGGCATTGGATGGCGGCGCGGACCAGGCGTCGATGAGCCGAAACGGCAGCGAACTCATGCAGTACCTCGCTTCGATGATGCAACGCCGCCATGCCCACGCCTCAGCGCGGCTGCGACACCGACCTGCATCGTAATATACGAATGGATACAACGAAAGCCAAAAGAAACGCCGGCGTGCCGGCGTGTACCGCGCAGGCGGCTGCTCAGTCGGTGGCGATCATCACGCTCGACGCCTTGATGACGCCGAGCGCGCGAGCGCCCTCGACCAGTCCCAGTGCCTGCGCCGAAGTGGTGGTGATGGTGGAAACGAGCTGCACGCCGGGTGCGATTTCCAGCGTGACTTCAGTGGTGACCGGGCCTTTGACGATGGCCACCACCGTGCCCGATAGCACGTTGCGGGCGCTGATCTTCATGAGAACCTCCAACTGGCAAGTGAAGCGACAGAGCAATCATGCCATCGCTGCCCGCCTGCGCTCAGCCCAGATAAGCGACGCAATCGATCTCGACGTTGACGCGCGCCCGGTGCGGCGTACCGCCGATGCAGGTGCGGGTGACCTTCTCGCCCTGCATGAACTCGCGGAACACTTCATTGAACGTAGCGAAATCGGCAACGTTGCGCAGACATACACGCATGTTCACGACATGACTGAGGTTCGCGCCGCCCGCTTCCAGGATCGATACGATGTTCTTCAGCGTCTGCCGCGCCTGCTCGCGGATGTCGTCGGAGACCACTTCCTTGGTCTGCGGATCCAGCGGCCCCTGCCCTGATACGTACAGGAAATCGCCGGCGCGAATGGCTTGCGCCAACGGCGAAGGGGCGCTCTTGTCGGTGAAGCCGGTGGTGGGTGCGTTGGCGCTTTGTACGAGGATCTTCGGCATGACGAGGCTCCGGAATTAATATCGATTTGTTGACATCAATCGATTTTAAAAGTGTCGCTGATGATATATTGACTGTCAAACGCCGCGAGCCCGGCCCGGTACCATTGCCATGATCTCGCAAATGTCTTCGTCTATCCCCTCGCCCGCTCCCTCATTACCGCTGCGCGATGGCGCAGAATCATCGGCCACGCTGGCCAGCACGCTGGCTACCAGGCTGCGCAGCGCCATCACGCGCGGCGAAATCCTGCCCGGCACCAAACTGCATCTGGAAGAGCTGCGCACCGCCTTCGGCGTCAGCTTGAGCCCGCTGCGCGAAGCGCTGGCCCGGCTCGCCGCCGAGCGCTTCGTGATCAGCGAAGATCAGCGCGGCTATCGCGTGGCGCCGGTGTCGGAAGCCAACCTGCGCGAGGTGATCCGCCTGCGCTGCGAGTTCGAGTGCCTGGCGCTGCGCGAATCGATCGCCCACGGCACCGTCGAATGGGAAGGCCAGGTGGTGGCGGCGCTGTACCGGCTCAACCGCACGCATCGTCCGCTCGACAAGCGTGAATCGGTCGAAGAGTGGGAACGCGAGCACACCACCTTCCACGCGACGCTGCTGGGCGCCTGCGGCATGCCTTTGCTGCTGCACTTCTGCACCACGCTGCATGACCTGGGCGACCGCTACCGGCGCCTGTTCCTGGCCACGCACGCGCTCGACGCCATCGTGATCGACGAACACAAGCAGATCGCCGATGCCGCCATCGGCCGCGACGCCGATCGCGCCTGCGAGCTGCTGACGCGCCACATCGAGCGCACCGGCGAGCAGATCCTCGCTACCAGCTTGCCGCGCGATTGACCGGAAGGCCGGGCGCCCCTCGCCGGGTGCCCCTCGCCGGGCACCCCTCGCCGGGCGCCCCAAAAAAATTGAACGGCCGCGCGGCTGTTGGCTACAATCGTTGCACGCCAAAGGATCGATTTTTATCGATCCATCGAAATTCAATCCCCCACCACCTGGGATTCGATCTATGGGCAATCGGAGTGTAGTCACCGGCAACATCATCACGATGGATCCTGGCAGACCACGCGCCGAAGCGATGGCGATCATCGATGGCCGCATCGCCCACGTCGGCTCGCTGGCCGATGCACAGGCCGCCGCCGGTGCCCAGGCCGAGCAGCACCGCTTCGATGGCGGTGCGATCATCCCGGGCCTGATCGACACCCACAACCACATGCTGTGGACCGGCATCCAGCAGCAGGCCGTCGATCTGCCCGCCTGCAAATCGATCGCCGAAGTGATCGATGCGGTGCGCCGCTTCGCCGCCGCCAATCCGCAACGGCAATGGATCACCTCGGGGCTGGGCTGGCACATCGAGAAGTTCGCCGAAAAACGCTATCCCACCCGGCAGGAACTCGACCAGGCCTGTGCCGACCGGCCCGTGTATCTGAACCGCGGCGGGCACGTCGCCGCCTGCAACAGCCTGGCGCTGCAACTGGCCGGCATCGACCGGCACACGCCCGAGCCCGAGGGCGGCCGCATCGTGCGCGACGCCGCGGGCGAGCCGAGCGGCGTGTTGCTGGAGGCACCCGCCTTCATGCTGGTCGAGCGCCACATGCCGCCACGCTCGCGCGCCGATCAGCTTGCCGCGCTGCGCAGCATCCAGGCCGCCTACCACCGGCAGGGCCTGTGCGGCGTCGTCGACCCGGGTCTGCCCAGCGACGAGATGGGCGTCTACCAGGAACTATGGCAACAAGGCGGCCTGACCATGCGCGCCACCGTCATGCCGCTGGCGCAGACCGACGACGACCCCGACCGCATCGTCGACCGGCTCGCCGCCTGGGGCTTTCGCACCGGCTTCGGCGACAGCCGGATGCGCATCGGCGGCATCAAGATCTACATGGACGGCGGCGGCTCGCTCGGCACCGCACTGATGCGCGAGCCGTATCCGGATGAACGCTGCAACTGCGGCATCCAGGTCACGCACACCTCCACCTTCCACCGGCTGGCCGAGTTCTGTGCGCGCAACCGCTGGTCGCTGGGCGTGCACACGGTCGGCGGCAAGGCGATCGACATCGCTCTGGCGGTATTTGACGACGTCAATCAACGCTACCCGATCCGAGATCTGCGCTTCAACATCATCCACGCCTATCTGTGGCCGTCGGCCGAGAACATTGCCACCGCAGCGCGGCTCGGCGTGGGCGTGGCCACGCAGCCGACGATGCAATACAGCTTTGCGCCGATGCTGGTCAAGCGCTTCGGCGCCGAAGCCTTCGGCCGCGCCACGCCGATCCGCAGTTGGCTCGACGGCGGCGTGATGGTCGGCGGCGGCTCCGATTCGCCGATCAACGCCTTCTCGCCGCTGCTCGGCTTGTGGCATGCCATCACCCGCTACGTCGACGACCTCGATACCGCCATCGGCCCGCAGGAAGCGGTCTCGCCCGAGGCGGCGCTGGCCATGTACACGCGCAATGCCGCCTGGTTCACGTTCAACGATCACGAATGCGGCATGCTCAAGCCGGGCTATCTCGGCGACTGGGTCGCGCTGTCGGTCGATCCGCTCGCCTGCGATCCGCAACGCATTCGCGATGCCAGCGTGCTGGCCACCGCGGTCGGCGGCACGCTCGTGCACCAGCAGTGATGCGCGGCGCACGGGCGCCTTCTTTTCCCCACCCTCTGAGGAGAGCAGCATGCGTTTCGCGTTTGCAGGAATCCCGGCGCTGTGCGCGAGCATCGCCGCGGGCATCGCACTGGCCGTGGCCAGTCCCGGCGCTGCGGCGCAGGAAAAGACCAAGCTGCGCGTCAGCGTGATTCCGATCGTCGACGTGTCGCCGTTCTACGCCGCGATCAAGCAGGGCTACTTCAAGGCCGAAGGGCTCGAAGTCGATCCTTCGCCGGTGGCCGGCGGCGCAGCCGGCATTCCGGGCCTGATGGCGGGTGCCTACGACCTGGTGTTCACCAACGTCGTCTCGACCATCCTGGCCCGGCAGCAGAACCTGAAGATCAAACTGGTGGCGCCCGGCTGGTCGGCCGGCGAGCCCAACGACGGCGCGGCCATAGTCGTGCGCAAGGGCGAGGGCCTGAAGCGCGGGGCCGATCTGAACGGCAAGTCGCTGGCGGTGAATACGCGCAACAACATCATCTGGCTGTACGCCGCCGAATGGGCCGCGCGCACCGGCGCCGATCTGCCGAAGATCAACTTCCGCGAAGTACCGTTTCCGCAGATGGTCGACGCGCTCAAGGGCAAGCAGGTCGACGCCGCGTTCATCGTCGAGCCGTTCTATTCGAACGCGCGCAACGATCCGTCGCTGGAAGTGATCGGCCTGCCGTATTACTCGGTGCAGCCCGGTGTGTCGGTGGCGCAATACGTGGCCACCGAAGACTTCATCGCCAAGAACCCCGGGACGGTGCGCAAATTCTCGGCGGCGCTGAAGAAAGGCGCGCAGTGGGTCAACGCCAATCGCAAGTCGAACGAGTATTTCGAGCTGGTCGCCGGCTACACCAAGCTGAACCCGGCCATCGTGTCGCAGATGCTGGTCGGCTCGGCGCCGGTGTCGGTGGACGCCGGTTCGGTCGAGGAAACGATGAAGCTGATGCGCAAGCACAAGCTGCTGGACGCAAACTTCAGCGCGGCGTCGATGATGCACGAAACCGCGCGTTGAGTTGCACGGCACGGCACGGCACGGCGCA
>JAFKGG010000183.1 GCA_017307915.1 Burkholderiales bacterium
GACGGCCAGCGCCTGCTGTTCGTCGCACGCACCGTCGAGAAGAGTCGTCCGGCTTTTTCGCTGCCGCGCCGGCTGCAATCCATCATGCTCGCCTGCGACGCGTTGCACGCAGACCAGACCGTCTACGGCGCCGGGCTGGACCTTTCCTCGTCGGCGCCCGCGGTGCCCGTCGGCCCGAATTGCCGGCTGTGCGTGCGCCGCGACTGTGTCTACCGCGCGGAAGACCCTATCCTCGCGCAGTGACCGTAGCGCTACACTGCCCGGAGATCCGAGCAGAACATCCGCCAAACGAAGCAGACGGAGGAGAGGAGCGATGGCCACTTGCGTGCTGATCGCGGAGGACGAGCCCCATATCGTCGAATCGCTGAGCTTCGTACTGGAGCGCGAAGGCTTTACCGTGCGCGCGGTACTCGATGGCGACACCGCGCTGCGCGAGCTGCGCGCGAACGCGCCCGATCTGCTGATCCTGGACCTGATGCTGCCCAGGATGAACGGCTTCGAGGTGCTCAAGGCCGCCAAGGCCGATGCGGCGCTCAAGCGCATTCCGGTCATCGTTCTCACCGCCAAGGGCCAGGCGCAGGACCGCCGCATGGTCGAGGAGATCGGCGCCGAGGGTTTCATGACCAAACCGTTCTCCAACCGCGAGATCGTGGAGCGCGTGCGCGAGCTGGCCGCCGCCCAGACCGCAGGGAGGAACCTTGAAACCCCCTGACCCCGGAAGCCCACGCCTGCGCGACGCCGCCACGCTGCTGCCGGTGCTGGCCGTCTTCTTGCTGATGCCGCCGGTGATCACGCTGTTCACCGATACGAGCACCGTGGGCGGCGTGCCGCTGATCGTGGTCTACCTGTTCGGCATCTGGCTGGCGCTGATCGTCGCTGCGGCGCTGTTGGCGCACCGGCTCGGCCCGCCGGCTGCGGCACCGCCGTCCGCCGCATCGCCGCCGGCCGCATCGCCGGACCTATCGTCGGCTGCATTGCCGGACGCGGTGCCGCCGCACACCGCGCCGCCCGGCGCCGCGGCCACGCCGGCGCCGCGGAACTGAGCGTCCGCAACCTCGCGAGGCGTAGCGATGCTGTCGGCCAACATCGTCCTCGTCACCGCGCTGCTGTACGTGGCGTTGCTGTTCGCAGTGGCCTTCCTCGGCGACCACCGGTCGCGCAGCGGGCGGCCGGGCTGGCTGCAGTCGCCCGTGGTCTACACGCTGTCGATCTCGATCTACTGCACCTCGTGGACCTTCTACGGCGCCGTGGGTTCGGCTGCGCGCAGCGGTCTGGAGTTCGTCACCATCTACCTCGGCCCGACGCTGGCCTTCATCGGCTGGTGGGTACTGCTGCGCAAGATCGTGCGTATCGCGCATGCGCAGGGCATTACCTCGATCGCCGACATGGTCTCGTCGCGCTACGGCAAGAGCACGATCCTGGCGGCGCTGGTCACGCTGATCGCGGTCGTCAGCACCACGCCCTACATCGCGCTGCAGTTGAAGGCGGTGGCCACCAGCTTCCAGGTCATCAGCAACAGCGGCCCCGACACTCTTACCGAGCTGCACAATGCCGGCTCGGAATACCAGATCGGCTTCTGGATCGCCGCGGGCATGGCAGTGTTCACCATTCTGTTCGGCACGCGTAACGTCGACGCCAAGGAGCGCCACCACGGCGTGGTTGCAGCCATCGCGCTGGAGGCGGTCGTCAAGTTGGTGGCGCTGCTGGCGGTGGGCTTGCTGGCGGTGTTCGGCGTGGCCGGCGGAGCCGAACAGGTGTTCGCGCTGGCTTCGCCCGAAATGCTGCACGCGCAGGACGCCTTCGGCCCGCGCTGGGTGGCGGTGACTTTCCTGTCCGCCGGCGCGGTGATCTGTCTGCCGCGCCAGTTCCAGGTCACGGTGGTGGAGAACGTCGACGAATCACATCTGCGCACCGCCGCCTGGTTGTTCCCGCTGTACCTGTTTTTGCTGAGCCTGTTCGTGCTGCCGATCGCGATCGCTGGGCTCAACTTCCTGCCCGCCGGCGCCAATCCCGACATGTTCGTGCTGACGCTGCCGATCTGGGCCAGCCGCCATGACGTGGCGCTGCTGTCCTTCCTGGGAGGCTTCTCGGCCGCCACCTCGATGGTCATCGTGGCCTGCATCGCACTGTCGACGATGATCTCCAACCACATCGTGATGCCGGTGGCGATGCGGCTGCGGTGGGTATCGCGCAGCGCCAGCGGCGAGATCCGCCGCTTTCTGCTGGTGAGCCGGCGCATCAGCATCTGCGTGATGCTGGGCCTGGGCTTCGCGTATTTCCGGCTCGGCGGCGACTCCGAAGCGCTGGCCTCCATCGGCCTGATCGCCTTCGCCGGCGCCGCGCAGGTGCTGCCCTGCCTGATCGGCGGGCTGTTCTGGCGCCAGGCCAACACTGCTGGGGCCTTCGCCGGACTGCTGGCCGGGACCGTGCTGTGGGCCTACACGCTGTTCCTGCCCAGCTTCGGCGGCGACCTGGTCGTCTCGCGCCAGGTGCTGGACCAAGGGCCGTTCGGCATTGCGCTGCTGCGACCGCAGGCACTGTTCGGGATGGCCGGCTTCGACCCGCTGGTGCACGCCATTTTCTGGAGCCTGAGCATCAACACGCTGCTGTTCGTGGCGGTGTCGCTGTGCCGCGAACCGCGTCCGCTGGAGCGGCTGCAGAGCGCGCTGTTCGTCGACGTCTTCCGCACCCCGGCCGAAGCCACCGCCGGCCTGCTGCGCCGCTCGGCTGCCACGCACGACCTGAGCGTGATCGCGCAGCGCATCCTCGGCGTGGAAGAGGCGCAGCGCCTGTTCCGTCAGGCCGCGCAGCAGCAGGGCCGCGGCGGCGAGCCGCCGCTGGCCGACAACGCCTTCATCACCCGGCTGGAGCGCACGCTGGCCGGCAGCATCGGCGGTGCCTCGGCGCACGCGATGATCTCGCAGGTGGTGACCGGCGAAACGATCAGCCTGGATGCGCTGGTGCGTATCGCCGACGAGACCCAGCGCATCCGCGAATACAGTCGCCAACTGGAAGAGAAGTCGCGCCAGCTCGAAGCGGCCGCGCGCGAGCTGGGTCAGGCCAACGAGCGGCTGCGCCGGCAGGACGTGGAGAAGGACGACTTCCTGAGCCAGGTCAGTCACGAAGTGCGCACGCCGATGACCTCGATCCGCTCGTTCTCCGAGATCCTGCTCGACGGCCGCGGGCTGGACGCCGAGCGCTCGCAGCACTTCCTGCGCATCATCCACGACGAGAGCCTGCGCCTGACGCGGCTGCTGGACAGCACGCTGGAGCTGAACCTGTTCGAACACGGCGAGGCGCCGTGGCGCTTGGTGCGCATCGTCCCCGAGCGTGCGCTCGACCAGGCGATCGAGGTCTGCCGGAGCCTGGCGGATGGCGCGCAGGTTCGGCTGGAGTCGGGCGAGCGTGTGCACGGCGCCGAGGTTCTGGCCGAAGCCGACCGGCTGAGCCAGGTCTTCATCAACGTGATCGCGAACGCGATCAAGTACAACACCCACCCCACGCCCTGGGTGCGCGTCAGCAGCCGCATCCGGCAGGGACAGTACGAGGTGCGGATCGAGGACAACGGCCCCGGCATCCACGCCGACGAGCGCGAACTGATCTTCTCCAAGTTCCGCCGCGGCTGGGCGCACACGCAGACCTCGGCGCCGGGCGCCGGCCTGGGCCTGGCGATCAGTTGGCAGATCATGCGCCGCCTGGGCGGCGAGCTGGTGCTGAACGGCGGCAGCCCGGGCCGTGGCGCGGTGTTCAGCGTGACGCTGCCGCTGGCGGCCGGCGGCGCGACCTGAGGCGATGGCGCTGTAAAACTGTATAAAATAACAGTTATCCAGGCGTTTTCATGGCCCGGCTCGATGTTTCCTGCCCATCGCTATTACTACCTGCAGAATTTTCAGCGTGCGCTCGCCTGGATCAGTGAGCGCTATGGTGATCTGCTGGGTGAGGCAGAGCAGCAGTTCCTGGTCCGGTTCGCGCAGCTGCCGAAGCTCTCGCAAGCGCTGATGGTGCGCATGCTGATGCGCCGAGGCCCCTGGTTCCGCGCCAGCAAGCTGGTCTACGAAGAGATCCCCGCCACCACCGAAGCGGCGGCCCCCCTGCTGCAACTGGGCTGGCTGGATCCGCAGCATGGCTTGGGGCTCGACGAACTGTTCGCGCTACACACCAAGCCCGAGCTGCTGCAACTGTTCGCCGGCGCACCAGTCCATGCCGGCATGCGCAAGGCGCAGATGTTGCAGGCGTTGCGCGCCGGGTACGACTTCCAGCAGCCCTATGCCCGGTGGAACCCGCAGTCGCAGGAGCCGGCATGGCGCGTCATGGTCGGCGATCTGTGCGAACGCTTTCGCCTGATGTTCTTCGGCAACCTGTATCAGGATTGGTCGGAGTTCGTGCTGGCCGATCTGGGTATCTTCAAGTACGAGACGGTGCCGTTTGATGCCGCATCGCGCGCTTTTCAGTCGCGCTCGGATGTGGATTGCTATCTGGCCTTGCAGGCCTGCCGCCAGGCGCTCGATGAAGGTGAACAGACCGTTGTTCTGCTGCAAGCCGCCGCGCAATGCGTTACCGCCAATCCCTGGCTGGAAAGGCGCCGTGGCAAGGTGCTGCTGTGCATCGGCCAGGCCTGCGAGCGTGCACGCGATTGGCAGCATGCCGAGCAGGTCTATCTGCAATGCGGCTACCCCGGTGCGCGCCACCGGCGCATACGCGTCTATGAACGCATGGAGCGTTTTGCCGACGCCCTGGCCTTGGCACAGGCTGCCCAGGCGGCCCCGGAAAGCGACGAGGAAAGCCAGCGTGTGGCGCGCATGCTGCCGCGCTTGCGGCGCAGGCTGGGGCAGGGCGGCGGCGCGCGCGCTGCCCGTGAGGTGCCGGCCATGGCCCAGATGCGGATCGATCTGAATCTGGCGCTGCCCGCCGATTTGCCCGCTGTGGAATATGTGCTGCGTGACCACTGGCACACCGATGCCGCGCCGGTGTTTTACGTCGAGAATGCGCTCATCAATTCGTTGTTCGGCCTGCTGTGCTGGCCGGCCATTTTCGCGCCGCTGCCGGGGGCGTTCTTTCATCCTTTCCAAAATGGCCCGGCCGATCTGGGCGCCGCCGATTTTGTTCCGCGCCGCGCCGCGCTGTTCGATGCCTGCCTGGCCCGGTTGGATGACGGCAGCTATCGTGACTTCATCCGGCAGCGCCATGCCGACAAGCAGGGCGTGCAGTCGCCGTTCGTCTTCTGGGGCGTGTTGACCGAACCCTTGTTGTCGCTGGCGCTGGATTGCATTCCCGCCGCGCACCTGAAGTTGTTTTTTAAGCGCTTGCTGCGCAATGTGCAGGCCAACCGAACGGGCTTGCCGGACCTGGTCCGCTTTTGGCCGGCCGAGCGCCGCTACGCGCTGGTGGAAGTGAAGGCGCCTGGCGACAAACTGCAAGACAATCAGATTCGCTGGTTGCAGTACTGCAGCGAACACGGTATTCCGGTCAGCGTTTGCCATGTGCATTGGCGCGACAGGCCCGCGATGACAGAGGCCGCTGCGTGAGCTACACCGTGGCGGTGCGTGCGCTGTGCGAGTTCACTGCGCGTGCGGGCGATCTGGACTTGCGCTTCACCCCGGCGCCCAGTGCGTTGGAGGGCATGGCCGGCCATGCCACGGTGCGATCGCGCCGGCACAAAGATTACGAAACCGAGATCAGCCTTGCGGGTGAATATCAGGATCTGCTGGTGCGCGGCCGCGCCGACGGTTTCGACCCGCTGGCGGTGCAGCTGGAAGAAATCAAGACTTATCGCGGCCGCATCGAAGGCGTGCGTGACCACCCTCGCGCGCTGCATTGGGCACAGGCCAAAGTCTATGCCCATCTGCTATGCCAGGCGCTCGGGCTCGAGCAGCTGCGCGTGGCACTGGTGTACTTCAACATCGGCACTCAGGAAGAAACGGTGCTGGTTGAAACGCATGCGGCTTCGACTCTGCAGGCTTTCTTCGAAGACCAGTGCGCTCGTTTCCTGGCCTGGGCGCGCAGCGAAGCCGCCCATCGCCAGGCGCGTGATGCAGCGTTGACGGCACTGCGATTTCCCATGGATCGGTTCCGCGCCGGTCAGCGAGAGCTGGCGGTTGCCGTGTACCGCTGCGCAAGCTCGGGCACCGGCGGCCGTTGCCTGATGGCACAGGCCCCGACCGGCATCGGCAAGACACTGGGCACGATTTTTCCGATGCTCAAAGCCAGCCCCGGTCAGCGGCTGGACAAGTTGTTTTTTCTGACGGCCAAGGGCACGGGCCATGGCCCGGCCCTGCAGGCGCTGGCTACCTTGAATCAGCAAGCGGCGGGGCAAGCACCGTGCTATCCGCTACGCCTGCTCGACGTACAGGCACGTGAGAAGGTTTGCGAGCATCCGGACAAGGCCTGCCATGGCGAATCCTGCCCGCTCGCTCAAGGTTTTTACGATCGGCTTCCCGCCGCGCGTGCTGCGGCCTTGCAGCAGACGCAGCCCTGGGATGCACTCACCGTGCGTGCCGTGGCGCTGGCGCACCAAGTGTGTCCGTATTACCTGGCACAGGAACTGGTGCGCTGGAGCGATGTGGTGGTGGCCGACTATCACTATTACTACGACAGCGCTGCAATGTTGTATGCGCTGACGCAAACCCAGCAGTGGAAGGTGGGCGTGCTGGTGGACGAGGCTCATAACCTGCCGGAACGCGCGCGGCGTATGTACACGGCCGAGCTGTCGCAGTTCTCGCTGGCCGAGGCGCGCAAGGCCGCCGCAGGTCCGATACGGAAGGCACGGGACAAGCTGTCTCGCAACTGGAACGCCCTGAACAAGACGCAGGCCTCCAGCTACCAGGCGTATGACGACGTGCCGGATGCCTTGCTGGGCGCAGTGCAGCGTGCCGTGAGTGCGATTGCAGAGGCTCATACCGACAGACCCATGCTGCCGGGCGATCCGGTGCTGACGTTCTATTGGGATGCGCAGCGATTCATTGCGTTGGCCGAGCAATTGGGCAGCCATGCGTTGTTCGATGTCAGTCTGATGCCGGCGCGGACTGGGCGTCGCGGCACACCGGCTTCCACCCTTTGCATCCGCAACGTGATTCCGGCGCCGCATCTGGCCATGCGCCATGCCGCTGCCCGTGCCACCGTGCTGTTTTCGGGCACCTTGAGTCCGTCGAATTTTTATCGTGACATGTTGGGGGTGCCCGATGACACCGGATGGATCGAGGTGGATGCGCCTTTCCAGAGCGGGCAATTGACCGTACAGGTGGCTGGCCATATCTCTACGCGCTACCGCGATCGTGAGCGGTCGCTGCTGCCCATCGTGGATGTGGTGGCTCGTCAGTACGAGCAGCAGCCCGGCAACTATCTTTGCTTCTTCAGCAGCTTCGATTACCTGCGGCGTGTGGCGGAGTGCATGCAGCGTGACCATCCGGCGCTACCCATCTGGCTTCAGACTCCTTCCATGGATGAGGATAGCCGCAGTGCGTTTCTAGCGCGTTTCAGCGAGCACGGGCAGGGCATCGGCTTTGCGGTGCTGGGCGGGGCGTTTTCTGAAGGGGTGGATCTGCCGGGGCGGCGTTTGATCGGGGCTTTTGTGGCTACGTTGGGGTTGCCGCAGGTCAATCCGGTCAATGAACAGATGAAGCGTGCGATGGATCGGCACTTTGGTGGGGACAAGGGGTATGAGTACACCTATCTGTATCCGGGGCTGCGTAAGGTCGTGCAGGCGGCGGGGAGGGTGATTCGGACGGAGCAGGATCGGGGGGTGGTGTTTCTTATTGATGATCGGTATTGGCGGGCTGAGGTGCGGGGGTTGTTGCCGCGGTGGTGGGGAGGGGGGCGCCGGCTTGCCGAGGGAATGCAGTGATTTCTCGGGGTTTTGCGGAAGCAGTTGTTTCGGATGGACTTGTTATCTGAGTGGCATCTTAATTTTCTGAGGGCGTTGTTTAGTCGATTGAGTGGACTGCGGAGGCTAGTCGTGGACGGCAATTGGCCAGGAGTGGCCGTTGACGAATGGCCGCTTCCCGACAGTCCGGCGCTGCCGCGAAGTCGTGGACCGCGGCCCGGAGCGGTCTCTCACCTACTCACTGGCCAGTTCTCAGGCCGGCCAAGCGTTCGTCCGCGGCACCGCAGAATACAGGCCGTTAGTCAGCTCCCTTCGAAGAAGCGACAGGTGCACTCAGAAGGGGGAATCCCCCTCATCGGCCTGGCTCGCGATGAACGAAGCCTGGGACTCGGTACTGAAGGGCATCTCGTCCAGGGTCAACTGGATGCCGCGAGCCTGGACACGCAGCTTCTCGGCATAGCTTGGGTGCAGGCGCTGGATACGGCCAATCTTGCCGATCGCCGATGACAGCAACTGTCGGACTTCGGACGTGTTCTCGCCTGAGCGAACCCGCTGTTCGAGCTGATGGACCATCGCACGAACCTGGCGCCTTTCAGCAGGCGTGATGGTCAAGTGCTCGTTGACGTTGACGCGCATGATCGTGCGGGAGGCGCTGCCGTTGAAGATCGCGTGCTTCTGCCGAGCTGGCTTGAAACCGTGCGAACCCAGCATCGCGTAGACCTGCGCGATGGCCCAGGTCTTCTCTTCAGTGCCGATGGATGTAGGATGCGACATGGTGACGTCGTCGACGAAGCGGCTGTAGCGCAGTCCTCGAACGCCCAGCGTTTCAACCATGCGCGGCTCGATGTCCCAGAAGACCAGGTTGGCCAGGTACGAGCTGGTGGGAGACCCCTGGTAGACCCTGCCGCCATTGGTGACCAGTTTGGTGAGCAGTTCGGATGGTACCTCACCGAAGCCGAAGAATCGCCTCCAGATGGCATAGGCATGCTCTTCGGTGATGTGATCGAAGAAGCCCTTGATGTCCTCGGTGATGACGGTGACAGAGCCCTCGTGCATCCTGGCGTTGCTGATGAAGTCGCAACTGCGGATGGAGCCGTGCAGGTAGTCCGGGAAGACCACGCGTTCGAAGAACACCTTGTTGATGCGCTTGAGCAGCGGCTTGAGCGGCAGCCTGGTGTCGTAGACGTCCCTGAAGCCGTTGCCGCTCTTCTTGGGCTTCCGGGTAGGCCCGATGTAGAGGTTGGGTACGCGCTCGGCGATCGAGCACAACAGAGGCTCGGCAATGGCCAGTGCGCGGCAGAGAGAGCCGACGCTCTGGATCGGGTCGTGAGAGCCTGTCAGAACTTTTGTGTTTGAGGCATACCATGACGACGAGGAGTCAGTATGCCAAGCAAACGCAAGCCCGCAGCGGAGGTTGTTGAACCGGCGGTTCCGAAGGAGTTGCTCGATCAGCTCGTAAAAGGGCCGATGACCCAGGGC
>JAFKGG010000364.1 GCA_017307915.1 Burkholderiales bacterium
GCTTGAATGGCACGCCTTGCAGGTTGCCCTTCAGGTCGTATGACCACTGGTGATACGGACAGACGAATTCACGCGTGTTGCCGTGGCCGTTGCGGCAGAACTCGGCGCCGCGATGCGCGCAGCGGTTCTCGAACACGCTGATTTCACCGTCATCGGCGCGCGCCACCACCACCGGCGTGGCACCGACGTAGGAGCGCTTGTAATCGCCGGGATTCGGAATTTCCGCTTCCAGCCCGACGAAGTTCCAGGTACGGCCGCGGAAGATGCGCTCCATCTCCAGGTCATAGACAGCCTGGCTGGTATAGACCCAGTCAGGGATGTAATTGTCGGCATCGGCGGGCCAGATGCACTCGGCCAGCGGCGGATCCTTGGCGGTGAAGGTTTGTCCGATCACCGTTTGCGATTGGTACATGGCGGCACTCCTTGAAGGGCAGGTGTCTCGTGTCGGTTGGCTCAGCGGGCGGCCGCGGTCTGCTGCGCTTTCGCCCAGGCGCGCAGCGGCTGATTCGGTTCGCCGAAGCCGGCGACGTCGACGCGCTGGCGCTGCTCGAACAGCGGCCGCAGCACGCGCAGGTCGCCGCCGGCATTGATCGCGATGCCGTGTACCGGCACGCCGTCGCGGTGGCCGATCCACAGCGCTTTGCACGGCTCGGTTTGCGGATCGCCGCGCAGTACATAGGCCAGCCCCGGCGCCGGCAAGCCCAGCATCTGGATGTTGCAGCCGAGCTGGTCGGTCCAGAACCAGGGATACGGCGGGGTCGGCAGCGGCAGCCCGAGCATCGCTGCGGCGGCCGCGCGCGCCTGCTCGTTGGCGTTCTGCCACGATTCCAGCCGCAGGGCGGCACCCGCCAGCTCGCGATACTGGCTGGCACAGTCGCCGGCTGCATAGATGCCGGCGCAACTCGTCTGCCCGTACTCATCGACGGCGATGCCGCCATTGCTGGCGTCCAGCGCCAGGCCGGCGGCCTGCGCCAGCGCCACCGAGGGCACCAGGCCGATCGAGACGATGACGACGTCCGCCGATAGTTGTGTGCCGGCGGTGGTTTGCAAGGCGATCGGTGCCGCAGCAAAGGGCTGCGCCGGATCGGCCGGCGAATCCTTGACCTCGACCGCCGCCAGCGCCATGCCGAGATGCAGTCCAATGCCCAGCGCACGCGCGCGCGCCGCCAGCCAGTCGGAGACCTCGGGCGGCACGAAGCGTTCAAGCAGGCGTGGCGCGCTTTCGATCAACTCGACTTCGGCGCCTCGGGCACGCGCCGACGAGGCCAGCTCCAGCCCCAGAAAGCCGCCGCCGATCACCACCACGCGCGCCCCGGGTACCAACCGGCTGCGCAGCGCACGTGCGTCGTCTAGCGAACGCAGATAGTGCACACCGGGTTGCTCCGGCAGCAGCGCCGACAAGACGCGCGCTTGCCCGCCGGTGGCCAACAGGCAGCGGTCGTAAGCGAGGCAGCGGCCATCGGACAGCAGCAGCTCGCGCTGCTGCGGCCGCAGCTCGGTCACCGTCACGCCACCCAGCCATTCGATGCCGCGCGTGGCGAAGGCATCGTCGGCCAGTACGTCGAGCCGCGGCTCCTGGGGTTCGCACAGCACCGCTTTGGACAGCGGCGGACGCTCATATGGGCGATGCGGCTCGCTGCCGATCAGCACGATGCGTCCGGCGAAACCGCCGTCGCGCAATGCCGCCGCCGCCATCGCGCCGGCCTGGCCGGCGCCGACGATGACGATCGGCGCATCAGACGAGGCAGCAGCCCCGGCGCCGTTCGGCCCCAGCGCTGCGCTCGGCGCGCCCGGTGCCACGGCTAGCACGGTCACGGCTCGCTCGCCGCGGGTCCGCCCGCCGCGGGTTCGCCCGCCGCGCCTTCGGGCGCCACATAGACGTCATTGCCGTCGATGCGCACCGGGTAAGTGCGCACGTCGACCGTGGCCGGCGCGCACATGGCTTTGCCGGTGCGGATGTCGAAGCGGGCCTGGTGCAAGGGGCACTCGATACAGCCGTCTTCCAGGAAACCATCCGACAGCAGCGCGTAAGCATGCGTACAGATATTGTCAGTCGCGAAGAATTCGCCCTCGCTGCGATACAGCGCGAGCTGGCGGCCGCCGACGTCGACAGGCATCGCTTCGTCGTCGGAAAGCTGGTCTACGCTGGCGATTCTGATCCAGTCCATCAGGGTTTTTCCGGGGAGTTCGTCGGGAGCGTTCAGCGCATGAAACCGTGTCGCGCCGATGCCGCCTGTCGCGGCTTTTACTCAGTATGCTGATCAATGATATGCAGTGTCCTGCCGCTTTGCAAGCCCCCCTGCAAACCCTGAGTTCCGCTGCTCCGGCAAGCCGCGCCACCGCTCGCAGCGCACCGCGCCCGCTCATGACGCAGTGCACCGAAACCCGCACCAGTGCTCACCATTTCGCACTTTTCGACCGGCGATGGTGCGCCCGATGCCCCATTCGAATGCCTGTTCACGAGCCGGTCTCGGGCGCTTGAAAAGGCTCGTTCAGTTCGTTGACACTGACATATCCGATCAGTACACTGAATAAAAAAAGGCGGGGTTGTTGCATTTCTCGGAGGAGGGTAACGATGGCGCAATGCCGAGGCGCCGCCAAGCCTTTTTTGCAGTCCACCTAATCACACCACGAACATCGTTTGCGCACGTGTGCCGGCCATGCCGGCCGGCAACCATTCAATCCACCGCAAGGAGCTGCTCCATGCAACGACGCCGTTTTCTCAACCATGTCGCTGGCGCCGGTGGCGTCGGTGCAGCCGTCATCGCCGCGCCCGCCATTGCGCAATCCAATCCCACCGTGCGCTGGCGCATGTCGACCAGCTGGCCGAAGAGCCTCGACTCGATCTATGGTTCGGTCGAAGAGCTGTGCAAACGCGTGGCCGACCTCACCGAGAACAAGTTCGAGATCCGCCCGTTCCCCGGCGGCGAGATCGTGCCGCCGGCGCAGAACATGGATGCCGTCAGCAACGGCACCGTCGAATGCAACCACGTGCTGAGCACGTTCCACATCGGCAAGAACACCGCGCTGGCCTTCGACACCGGTCTGTCGTTCGGCCTGAACGCGCGCCAGCACAACGCCTGGGTGAATTACGGCGGCGGCCTGCCGATGCTGCGCGCGCTGTACAAGAAATACGGCATCGTCAACCACATCTGTGGCAACGTCGGCGTGCAGATGGGCGGCTGGTTCCGCAGCCCGATCAAGTCGGTCAAGGATCTGCAAGGCCTGAAGATGCGCATCGGCGGCATCGGCGGCATGGTGCTCA
Organism: Burkholderiales bacterium; assembly: GCA_017307915.1. Lineage (GTDB taxonomy): Bacteria > Pseudomonadota > Gammaproteobacteria > Burkholderiales > Burkholderiaceae_E > Zeimonas. The sequence goes on from JAFKGG010000364.1 coordinate 3,266, forward strand.
GCAAGCTCGGCGCCATACCGCAGCAGATCGCTCCTAGCGACATCTATCCGTCGCTGGAAAAAGGCGCCATCGACGCGGCCGAGTGGATCGGTCCGTACGACGACCTGAAGCTGGGCCTGAACAAGGTCGCGCCCTATTACTACGCGCCGGGCTGGTTCGAAGGCAGCGCGTCGATCACCACGATGGTCAACGAGAAAGCCTGGGAAGCGCTGCCGCCGGCCTACAAGGCGGCGTTCGAGGCGGCCTGCGGCGAACAGACGATGCGCATGCTGGCGCGCTACGACGCGGCCAACCCCGATGCGCTCAAGCGCCTGGTCGCCGGCGGCGCCAAGGTATCGCTGTTTCCGCGCGACGTGATGGATGCGGCCTACAAGGCCTCGCAGGAACTGTGGACCGAGCTGTCGGCCAAGAACCCCGACTTCGCCGCCATCTATCCCAAGTGGAAGCAGTATCAGCAAGATCAGGCCGACTGGTTCCGCGTCGCCGAGGCCACGCTCGACGGCTACACCTTCAACGCGGTGGCCCGCCGCCCGCGCTGACGCCGGGCTGATGGCAAGGGCATAGCAGCATGGAGCACAGCGACAAATCGACGCGCGTGGCCAAGCCGCAAGGCATCGGCGCACGCGTGCCGCGCAAGGAAGACGCGCGCCATCTGGCCGGCAAGGGCAACTTCGTCGGCGACATGACGATGCCGGGCCTGTCCGAGGTGGCGTTCATGCGCAGCCCGCTGGCCCATGCACGCATCGCCGGCGTGCGCGTGCCCGATGCGATCGCCAATCGCATCGTGCTGCGCAGCACGATGGTCGATGCGCAGGACATCGTCTCGCCGTCGACGCTGCCCACCTACCAGACCTCGGCGCAGCCGCCGCTGGCCCATGGCAAGGTGCGCTTCGTCGGCGAGCCGGTGGCGCTGGCCTTCGCGCCCACCCGCGCCGAGGCCGAAGACCTGATCGAGAACATCGACGTCGACTACGACGAACTGCCGGTCTACGCCGACGTCTGGAAGTCGCTCGAGGCCACCTCCGATCTGCTGCACGAAGGCTGGCAGCACAACCGCTTCGTCACGCTGACCGCCAACCGGGAGTTCGACGAGTTGTCAGCGCGCGCCGAAGTGGTGGTCAAGCGCACGATCGAACTGTCACGGCAGTGCATGGTGCCGATGGAAGGCAAGGCAGTGATGGCCTGGTGGGATCATCAGGCCGATCAGTTGGTGGTGTACAGCGCCACGCAGGTGCCGCACCTGATCCGCACCGGCCTGTCGCAGTTCCTCGACCTCGAAGAAGCGCGCGTCCGCGTCATCTCGCCCGACGTGGGCGGTGCGTTCGGCTACAAGTGCATCCTGCAGCAGGAAGAACTGTGCATCGCGTGGCTGGCCAAGACCTACCGGCGGCCGTTCCGCTACCTGGAAGACCGCCGCGAGCACCTGATCGCCGGCGCCAACTCGCGCCAGCATCACTATGAAATGACCGCCTATGCCGATCGGCAGGGCAAGCTGCTGGCGCTCGACGCCGTCATCACGATCGACGGCGGCGCGTATTCAGTATGGCCGTTCACCGTCGGCCTGGAACCCGGTCAGGCGGTCGGCAATCTGCCCGGCCCGTATGCCTTTCGCGGCTATCGCTGCGAAACGCGCTGCGTGGGCACCAACAAACCGGGCTTCGTGCCGTATCGCGGCGTAGCACGCACCGGCGTGTGCTTCGCCATCGAACTCACGCTCGACGCGCTGGCGCATGCCGTCGGCCGCGAGCCTTGGCAGGTGCGGCTGGAAAACCTCGTGCAACCCGAGCAGATGCCGTACGTGAACGTCGCCAACAAGCATCTGGATGGCGGCGACTACCCGGCCAGCCTGCGCCGTGCGCTGGAAATGATCGACCTGAACGCGGTGCGCATCCGGCAGGCGCTGGGCGAACCCGATGGTCGCCTGATCGGCCTGGGCACCGCCACCTACACTGAACAATCGGCGCACGGCACCTCGGTATTCGCCACCTGGGGCACGCCGGTGATCCCGGGCTACGATCAGGCCACCGTGCGCGTCACGCCCGACGGCGGGCTGGAAGTACGGGTCGGCGTGCATTCGCACGGCCAGGGCATGGAAACCACGTTCGCGCAGATCGCCAACGACGTGCTCGGCATCGACGTGGCGCGCATCAAGGTGCTGCACGGCGACACCGGCCAGACGCCGTTTTCCACCGGCACCTATGCATCGCGCTCGCTAGTCATGTCCGGCGGCGCGGTGGCGGTGGCCTGCAAGCGGCTGCTGCCGCGCCTGCAACACATCGCCGGACATCTGCTGCAGGTCGATCCGGCCACCGTCGCGTTCGCCGACGGTTATGCGCATGCCGGCGAACGCTCGACGACGATCGCCGACGTCGCCAATGCCTGGTATCTGACGCCGCACCGGCTGCCGGCCGACGTCGATCCGGGCGGGCTGGAAATCACCATGGGCTACAAGCCCAAGGTCGACACCGGCGCGTTCACCTACGCCAGCCAGGCCGCCGTGGTGGCGATCGACCCCGAAACCGGCGCCGTCGAGATCCTCGACTACGTCGTCGTCGAAGACTGCGGCACCATCGTCAACCCGATGGTCGTCGAGGGCCAGACGATCGGCGGCATCGCGCAGGGCATCGGCACCGCGCTGTATGAAGAGATGCCTTACGACGCCAGCGGCCAGCCGCTGGCTTCCACGCTGGCCGACTACATGCTGCCCGGCGCCACCGAAGTACCGCACATCCGCATCGATCATTTCGAAACGCCGTCGCCGCACACCGAGTTCGGCGCCAAGGGCATGGGCGAGGGCGGCGCGATCGCGCCGCCGGCCGTGCTGTTCAACGCCGTCAACGACGCGCTGCGCCGCATCGGCGCGCCCGAAGTGGCGATGACGCCGCTGACGCCGCGGCGGCTGCTCGAAGCGATCGAGGCTCGCCCATCGGCTAGCCGGCCGCCGCCGGCAGACGCTCGCGCCGATCGGAGCGCCGCATGAAGGCGGCTGCGTTCGACTATCACCGTCCCGGCTCGCTGGCAGAAGCGCTCGAATTGCTGCGCGCGGGCGAAGGCGCCGCCAAGGCGATGTCCGGCGGCCAGTCGCTGGGGCCGATGCTGAACCTGCGGCTGACACGGCCGGCCACCGTGGTCGACATCTCGGGCCTGGCCGAGCTGCGCCGCGTACACGGCAGCGCCAGTGGCATCGACGTCGGCGCGGCCGTCACGCACGCCGAGATCGAAGACGGCACGCATGCGCCGCTGCGCGGCCATCCGGTGCAACAAGCGGCCGCCGGCATCGCCTATCGCGCGGTGCGCAACCGCGGCACCGTCGGCGGCAGCCTCGCGCATGCCGACCCGGCGGCCGACTGGATGATCGTGATGACGGCGCTCGGCGCCGAGCTCAGCCTGGTCTCATCGCGCGGCACGCGGCGCATCCCGATCGATGGATTCATGCAAGGCGCCTATACCACCGTGATCGACGCCGACGAACTGATTCAGACCGTGCATCTGCCGCCGCTGCCGCCTGACGCGCGCTGGGGCTATTACAAATTCTGTCGCAAGCCCGGTGAATTCGCCGAGACCAGCGCCGCGGTGCTGCTTGCACCATCGGCGCGCACGGCCCGGGTCGTTCTTGGTGCACTCGACGGCGCGCCGCGCCTGCTGCCCGGGCTGGCCGCGCACATCGCCGGACACGGCAGCGCCGATGCCGAGACGATCGCCGCCGCGGTGCGCCAGGCGCTGCCCGACAGCGATGCGATCGACCGCAAGCGCCACGCCGCCGGCCTGCGCCGCGCGCTGGCGCAGGCCGCGCTGCTGGCCGAAGGGGCGGCGGCATGAACCCGGTGTCGCTCGACATCAACGGCCGCCGCGTCACGCACGAGGTGGCAGCGCGCACGCACCTGGGCGATTTCCTGCGCGACACGGTGCGGCTCACCGGCACGCACCTGGGTTGCGAGCATGGCGTGTGCGGCGCCTGTACCGTGTTGCTCGACGGCGTGCCGGTGCGCTCGTGCATCACCTTCGCGGCGGCCTGCGAAGGCCGGCAGGTCACCACGGTCGAAGGCTACGACGCCGATCCGATCATGCAGCGGCTGCGCGCCGCGTTCACCCGCCATCACGCACTGCAATGCGGTTTCTGCACGCCGGGCATGCTGGCCACCGCGCGCGACATCGTGCTGCGGCCGCCGCAGGCCGACGAGCCGCGCGTGCGGCTCGAACTGTCCGGCAACCTGTGCCGTTGCACCGGCTATATGGGCATCGTCGCGGCGATCCTCGACGTGCTCGACCAGTTGCAGCGCGAGCCCGACGAAGAAGTCGAAACGCTGCGCGCCGCTGCCGCGCGCGGCAAGGCGATCGTGCCGATGGCGGCAGCGCGCGAGCCGGTAGCGGCGCTGGCGGTGTTCGAGCCGATCATCGCGATGGGTACCGCCGCGTCGGCAGCATCGGCAAGGCCCGGCGCGGCCGCGACGCCGAGCAGCACGTCCGCATCGAGCGCGTCCGCGACGCCAGGCACGTCTTCGTCGCCGGCCGGCACAAACCGCGGCAATGCAGCGGCCGAAGTCGCCCGCTCCGAACTCGCCGACAAAGGCATGCGCATCGACGGCAGCTTCGATCTGCCGTTTCCCGCCGAGCGTGTCTGGCAGTTCATGGGCGACCTGCCGGCGGTGGCCGGCTGCCTGCCGGGCGCCGTCATCGAGTCGCAGGAAGGCGAACGCGTCAAGGGCCGGATCGCGATCAAGTTCGGCCCGATGTCGGCCGCCTTCGCCGGCGCGGCGCGGCTGGAACGCGACGACGCCGCGATGAGCGCGGTGCTGCGCGGCGCCGGCCAGGATTCATTGAGCAAATCGCGCGCGCAAGGCGACGTCGGCTATCGGCTCGAACGCCTGGGCGAGGCGGACACCCGCGTGCACGTCGATCTGGTCTACGCACTGCAAGGGCCGCTGGCACAGTTCTCGCGTTCGGGTCTGGTGCGCGATTTCGTACGCCGCATGATCGCCGACTTCGGCCGCAACGTAGGCCAGCGGCTCGGCGGCGGCGCCGAGGCGGCCACAACCGCCGGCCCGGCACCGCAGCTCGATCCGCTGAAAACGCTGTTCGCGATCCTGCGCGACCGGCTGCGCGCCCTGTTCGGCGGGCGGCGCTGACCAGCAGGCCACGAGGCAGGCAGCCAAGCGATCGCCACCCGGTTTCCTGTTTCACTCATTCATCCAGAGAGGTTCACCGTGCTTAGCGAGTTCCTTCGTCAACGCTGGACCCGGGGTGTCGCAACCCTGGGAATGCTGCTGCTGGCCGGCACCGCCGGTGCACAGGCGCTCGAGCCGATCAAGGTGCGGCTCGACTGGACCCCTTGGGGCAATCACGCCGCGCTGCACCTGGCGCAGCAGAAAGGCTGGTACAAGGCCGCCGGCCTGGATGTGACGCTGGAAGACGGCAACGGCTCGGTCACCACGGTGCAGATCGTGGGTTCCAGCGGCGCCTTCGATCTGGGCCATGCGGCGCTGGCCTCGATGATGATCGCGCGCGACAAGGGCCTGCCGGTGAAGGCCGTGGCGGTGTTCCTGCGCGAGAACGACATCGGCTTGCTGGTGCCGGCCGAATCCGGCATCACCAGTCCGGCGCAGTTGAAGGGCAAGAAGGTGGCCTACACGGCCGGCTCGCTGGAAGCGCCGTTCATCGACACCTTCCTGGCCGCCGGCGGCCTCAAGCGCAGCGATCTCGAGCTGGTCAACGTCGATGCCGCCAGCAAGGTCACCACCTATGCGGTCGGGCGCACCGACGCCGCGTTCTCGACGATTCCGTTCGTGCTGCCGTTCGTATCGCAAACGCGCAAGTCGTCGGCGGTACGCTTTGCCGATTTCGGCTTGAACATACCCAGCTTCGGCCTGTTCACCAGCGAAGCCAAGCTGGCCGAGCGCGGCGAGGCGATCGGCAAGTTCGCGTCCGTGGTGGCGCGCACCTGGGAATACATCTTCGCCGGCCACGAAGACGAAGCGGTGGCCGCGATCATGGCGCAGCGGCCGCAGGCGCGGCTCGACCGCAACGTGCTGCGCGGCCAGATCGATGCGCTCAAAGGCTATTTCGGCAAGCAGGCCCCGGGCGCGCGCATCGGCCCGCCGGTGCCTGCCGATTGGACGCAGGCGGTGAAGACCTTGTCGTCGGTCGGCCTGATCGGCGCGCAGCGGCCAGCCACCGAGTATTACGCTACGGGCCTGGTCAAGCCGGAACGCTTCGACACGCTGATCAAATAATGCAATCCGTCATCGCCCGCAGCGTCAGCAAGCGTTATCCGGGCCCGCGCGGCGTGCAGGCGCTGGCCGGCGTCGATGTCGACATCCCGCCGGGCCGCTTCGTCAGCATCCTGGGGCCCAGCGGCTGCGGCAAGAGCACGCTGCTGCGCTGCATCGCCGGCCTGGAACGCATCAGCAGCGGCAGCCTTCAGTTCGGCGGCCATGAGATCGACGGGCCGCCCGAGGGCATCGGCATCGTGTTCCAGCGCGATGCGCTGCTCGACTGGCGCAGCATCCGCCGCAACGTGCTGTTGCCGATCGAGTTCGCGCACAAGCCCACCGCGCGCTATCTCGACAAGGTCGATCACCTGTTGGGGATGACCGGGCTGCGCGATTTCGCCGACAGCTATCCGCGCGAGCTGTCGGGCGGCATGCGCCAGCGCGCCGCGATCTGCCGCGCGCTAATCGACGATCCCGCGCTGCTGCTGATGGACGAGCCCTTCGGCGCGCTCGACGCGCTGACGCGCGACCAAATGAACGTCGAACTGCAGCGCATCTGGCTGGAAACGCGCAACACCGTCGTGTTCGTCACGCACGGCATCGCCGAGGCGGTGTTCCTCGGCGACGTCGTGGTGGTGTTCTCGCCGCGCCCGGGCCGCATCGCCGCCACGCTGACGATCGACCTGCCGCGCCCGCGCCCGCTGGCGGTGCGCGAATCCCCCGAGTTCGGCCACTACGTCGGCCAGATCCGCTCGCTGTTCGAGGAAATGGGCCTGATCGACGAACGGAGCCACGCATGAGCACTCGCCGTTCGCTGAACTCGGTGGCCGCCGGCACCATCTCGACCATCGTCTGCCTGCTGCTATGGGAAGGGCTGGGGCGCCTGACCGGCGTGCGGCCGATCATGCTGCCGCTGCCCACGCAAATCCTGCGCGAGCTGGTCACCGACTGGAACTGGTACATCGGGCATACGCTGTACACGCTGATGACCACGCTGCTTGGCTTCGCGCTGTCGGTGGTCGGCGGCGTGCTGATCGGCGCGCTGGTGGTCGGCTCGCGGCTGGCCGAACGTTTCGTCTATCCGATGATCGTCGCCTTGAACAGCGTGCCCAAGGTCGCCGTGGCGCCGCTGTTCGTCATCTGGCTGGGCACCGGGCCGGAACCGAAAGTGGCCATCGCGTTCCTGATCGCCGTGTTCGCGGTCATCGTCGATACGATCCACGGCCTGCGCTCGGTACCGCCCGACGTACTCGACCTGGGCCGCGTGCTGCGCGGCTCCTGGTATCACTTCTTCTTCAAGATCAAGCTGCCCAGCGCGCTGTCGTCGATCGTCGCCGGCATGAAGGTGGCGATCGGCCTGGCGCTGGTCGGCGCCATCGTCGGCGAATTCGTGTCGGCGCAGCGCGGACTGGGCTACGTGATCATGAGCGCGCAAGGTACTTTCGATACGCCACGCGTGTTCGCCGCCTTGTTCCTGCTGGCGCTAATGGGCATGGTGCTCTACGGCGCCCTGGTGTGGTTCGAGCGCAAGGCGATGCCCTGGCGCCCGGACACCGATCATTGAAAACGGAGAACCGACGCATGCGCGCATTGCTGGCGCTGTCGCGGGCGATCGACGCCGTCAATACGGCGATCGGCCGCAGCGTGATCTGGATCACCCTGATCGTGGCGCTGATCAGCAGCGCCAACGCGATCAGCCGCAAGTTCCTGCACTCGAGTTCCAACGCCTGGCTCGAACTGCAGTGGTATCTGTTCGGTGCGCTGTTTCTGCTGGCCTCGGGATACACGCTGCTGAAGAACGGCCACGTGCGCGTCGACATTCTGTCGCAGAAGCTGCCGCGACGCTGGCAGATCGCGATCGAGATCTTCGGCGTGCTGTTCTTCCTGATGCCGGCCTGCTGGCTGATCATGTGGCTGGCCTGGCCGATGTTCTGGGAATCCTGGGTCAGCGGCGAAGTGTCGTCCAACTCCGGGGGTCTGATCCGCTGGCCGGTCAAGCTACTGATCCCGATCGGCTTCGCGCTGCTGATCGCCGCCGGCATCTCGCACCTGATCAAGTGCATCGGTTTTCTCACCGGCCACTGCGCCGATCCGCTGCAGCCCGTATCGACCAAGACCGATGAACAGAAACTCGCCGACGAACTGGCGCGGCGGCTGCAAGCCGAGCAAGCCGGCACCGGAGAGCCGCGCCGATGACTGAATTCCTGATCGCCAACATGGCGCCGCTGATGTTCGCGACGCTGATCGTGTTCCTGCTGCTCGGTTTTCCGGTGGCATTCGCGCTGGCCGCCAACGGGATCGTGTTCGGGCTGCTCGGCATCGAACTGGGATTGCTCACGCCCGCGCTGTTCCAGGCACTGCCGCAGCGCGTGCTGGGCGTGGTGATGAACGATGCGCTGCTGGCGCTGCCGTTCTTCACGCTGATGGGCTTGATCCTGGAACGATCGGGCATGGCCGAAGACCTGCTCGAAACGATCGGCCAGTTGTTCGGCCCGATGCGCGGCGGGCTGGCGTTCGCGGTGGTCGCGGTCGGTGCCTTGCTGGCGGCCACCACCGGCGTGGTGTCGGCATCGGTGATCTCGATGGGGCTGATCTCTCTGCCGATCATGCTGCGCTATGGCTACGATCGCCGCCTGGCCAGCGGCGTCATCGCCGCTTCGGGCACCTTGTCGCAGATCATCCCGCCGTCGCTGACGCTGATCATCCTGGCCGACCAGCTTGGCCGGTCGGTGGGCGACATGTATCTGGGCGCGATCCTGCCGGGCTTGATACTCACCGGCCTTTACATGCTCTACGTGGCGTTCCTGACGCTGACGCAGCCCAAGATGGTGCCGGCGCTGCCGGCCGAAGCACGCACCTTCGTCGAGCCCAATGGCGGCCACGGCGTGCCGTCGCTGGCCTTGATGATGAGCATCGCCGCCGTCATCGCCATCGTGATCGACCGGCAGGTAGTGCCTGAAGGCACGTCGATCGACGCGCGTTGCGTCATCGGTATCCTGGTCTGGGGCGCGGCGGCATTCTGCATGGCCGTGGTGAACAAGCTGCTCGGCCTGGGTCTGCTGTCACGCATCAGCGAGCGCGTCACCTTCGTGATGATTCCGCCGCTGACACTGGTGTTTCTGGTGCTCGGCACGATCTTTCTCGGCGTGGCCACGCCGACCGAAGGCGGTGCGATGGGCGCGGTGGGCGCGCTGATCATGGCGCTGTCGCGCCAACGCTTGACGCTCCCCTTGCTGCGCCAGGCGATGGAGTCCACCACGCGCCTGACCTGCTTCGCCATCTTCATCCTGATCGGTTCGACGGTGTTCAGCCTGACCTTTCGCGCCGTCAACGGCGACCTGTGGGTCGAGCATCTGCTGGTCAGGCTGCCCGGCGGCGAAATGGGCTTCCTGATCTTCGTCAGCGTGTTCGTATTCGTGGCGGCGTTCTTTCTCGATTTCTTCGAGCTGGCGTTCATCATCGTGCCGCTGCTCGGGCCGATCGCCGACAAGATGGGCATCGACCTGATCTGGTTCGGCGTGCTGCTGGCGGTGAACATGCAGACTTCGTTCATGCACCCGCCGTTCGGCCTGGCGCTGTTCTACCTGCGCTCGGTAGCGCCCGACCAGGACTACGACGATCGCGTCACCGGCCGGCGCATCGCGCGCATCACTACCGGGCAGATCTATCGCGGCTCGATTCCGTTCATCCTGATCCAGCTGGTGATGATAGGCATCGTGATGGCCTTCCCCAACATGGTCACGCATTACAAAGACGACGCAGCCAAGGCCGGGCCTGGATCGATCAACCTGCAGATCGAAGGGGGCTACGGCAATAGCGGCTACGACGCGCAGGAGAATTCGCCGTTCAAGTGAGACGGGCAGCGGGCTCGATCGCCCGCCGATAAAGCGTTAGGATTGCCGGTTCACACCGAGCACATCCATGAAACGCATTGCCCTTCTCGATGATTACCAAGGCGTGGCGCTGGACGCCGCGCCGTGGCAGCGGCTGGCCGGCCGCGCCCAGGTCGATGCCATCCGCGAGCACATCGATGGCACGGCCGCATTGGCGGCGCGGCTGGCGCCCTACCACGTGCTGGTCGCCAACCGCGAGCGCACGCAGATCAGCGCCGAGCTGATCGCCGCGCTGCCCAATCTCGAACTGATCGTCACCTTCGGCAAGGCCAATACGTCGATCGACATAGCCGCCGCGGCCGCGCGCGGCATCGTCGTCTGCGGCACCAGCGGCCTGGGCACCCCCACGACCGAACTCACCTGGGGGCTGATCCTGGCGCATGCACGCCATCTGCCGACCGAGATCAACGCCATGCGCAGCGGCGGCTGGCAACGCACCGTGGGCACCGGTCTGGCCGACAAGACGCTGGGCGTGCTCGGTTTCGGGCGGCTGGGCTCGGCAGTGGCGCGCATCGGCGTCGCCTTCGGCATGAAGGTGCTGGCCTGGTCGCGCAGCATGACCGACGAACGCGCCGCCGCCATCGGCGCGCAGGCCGCCACCAAGGACGACATGCTCAGCCAGGCCGACGTCGTGTCGCTGCACCTGACGCTGAACGCCGGCACGCGCGGCCTGCTGGGCGCGCGCGAGCTGGGCCTGATGAAGCCGGGCGCGCTATTGGTGAACACCTCGCGCGGCCCGCTGGTCGATGAAGCCGCGCTGCTCGACGCGCTGCGGCAGCGGCGCATCTACGCCGCGCTCGACGTGTTCGACCGTGAGCCGCTACCCGACGATCATCCGCTGCGCACGCTCGACCATGCGCTGCTGACGCCGCACCTGGGCTACGTGATCGCCGAGAACTACCAGGTGATGTTTGGCGATGCGCTGGCCGACGTCGAGGCGTGGCTGGACGGCAAGCCGATCAGGGTGGTCAAGGCGCCCTGAGCGGGGCTTCGGGGATCGATCAGCTCCGAAGCTGCCGCTGCCGGTACGCCAGCACCCGCTCCTTGAGCCCCGGTCGCGCCGCCGAGCGCACCAGCGCGGCGAGATCGGCATCGGCCGCGCCATCATCGAGCGCGCCGCGCAGCAGGCGATAAGTGCTGCGATCGACGGCCAACACCGGCAGCACGCCCAAAGCGTCTTCCGATAGCGGGTCGATCACGTCGGGCAGCAGTTCGCCGGCCAGCCCCGACGAGATCGCCAGCGCCGCGTCGATCGTCGTGCCTTCGCTGACCCAGCGCAGCGCACGATCGGCGCCGACGCGCGCAGCAAGGCGGCGCGTGCCCAGCACCAGGCCGAAGCCGGCACCAGGAAAACGCAGGCTGGCCGCCGAGGCAAGCAAGCGATGATCGCAGGCGGCGAACACGTCGGCGCCGGCGCCCATGATGCGGCCGTGGCCGAGCGCAACCGTGCGCAGCGGCGCGCGCCAGAGGGCATCGAGCATCTGTTCGATGCGCACGACGCGCGCCAGCAGCGTCGCGTCGGTTTCATCGGCCAGCTCGCCCAGATCCAGGCCGGTGCAGAAATGCCGGCCGGCGCCGCGCAGCACCAGCGTATGCACCGCCGGGTCGGCCGCGGCGCATTCGATGGCAGCCAGCAGCGCTTCGACCAAAGCGGCCGACAAGGCATTGCCGCGCTCAGGGCGATCGAAGGTGAAAACAGCGCAACCGTCGCCGCGAACCTCGAGTTGCTGCGGCTTGCTGATCGTGGTCGTCATCGTGAACTCCTCATCGTCGCCTTGGGCCGGCCTCGGTCACTCAGTCAGCCACGGTGGCGCGCACCGCCGCCGAGCGATCCCACAAGTTGGGCACCACCGGCGACGAATAGCCGGACACGAACGGCTTGGCTTCGCCGCTGCGTTCATCGAACACGTGGCGCACTACGGCGCCGATGTTGGCGCCGTAGACATGAATGCTGATCGACGGCTGGTCTGCGATCGCGTTGGCCACCAGATGGATGTCGCCCACGGTGGGTGAGACCGCCTCGACGTCGCCCGGCTCCAGCAGTGCGCCCGCCTCGTCGAGCGGCAGCAGACGCCCGTCAGCCTCGCGCCGATAGCGGATGCCGCGTTCGGCCCCGCGCAGCATGCCGATCAAGCCCCACACCGTGTGGTCGTGGATCGGCGTGCGCTGGCCCGGCCCCCACACGAAGCTGACCACCGAGAAGCGCCCCAGCGGATCGGCATGCAGCAGATACTGCTGATAGAACTGCGGGTGCGGCTGCGCGAACGCCTCGGGCAGCCAGTCATCGCGCGCGATCAGCTGTGCCAGCAAAGTGCGGCCTTCGCGCAGCAAGGTGGCTTCTTCGCTGCTGCGGCCCACCAGTTGCGTCATCGCGACGATGAAATCGCGCAGCGGCGCGATGCGATCAGTGGCGGTATCCATGCTCAGACCTCCAGGCCGCGCGCGGCGGCGCGCGCGCGCAAGCTCGCGCCGTGTTCATCGAGCGCCGGCGCGCGCGTATCCACCGGCACCGGCGCGCCATCGATCCACACCGGGCACACCACGGTGCGCGTGTCGGTGCCGCCCGGCATCGTCATCGGCTGCACGAGCTGCAGATGCGCGGCCTGCGGATCGGCCAGCGCGCTGTCGAAATCGTTGATCGGGGCGCACGGCACGCCGGCCTCGGCAAAGCGCGCCAGCCACTCGGCGCTGTCGCGCTGCGCAAAGCGCGCCTCCAGCAGATCCTTCAACTCAGCCTGATGACGTGCGCGCAGCGTCGTGCTGGCAAAGCGCTCGTCGGCCGCCAGCTCGGGCGTGCCCACCACCTCGCACACCGCGCGCCACAGCCGATCGTTGCCGGCGGCAATCGCGAACCAGCCATTACCCGAACGATACGCCTGATAGGGGGCGTTGCGCGGATGCGCCGAGCCCAGCTTGCGCGGATTGCGCCCGGTGCCGAAGTATTCGCTGGTCTGCAAGGCGCCGATCGCGATCGTGGTGGCGAACATGGGTATGTCCAGCCGGCCGCCGGGACCGCCCGCCCTGACGCGTGCCAGCATCGCGGCCACCGAGAACGCGCCGTACAGCCCGGCGGTGAAATCCGACACCGGCACACCGCATTTGACCGGCGCGCCCTCGGGCTCGCCAGTTACGCTCATCACGCCGGCGGCCGCCTGAATCGTCAGGTCGAAGCCGCCTTCGCCGGCGCGCGGGCCGCTCTGCCCATACGCCGAGATCGAGCAATACACCAGCTGCGGTTTGCGTTCGGCGAACCATTCCCAACCCAAGCCCAGGCGCTGCATCACGCCGGGCCGGTTGTTCTCCACCAGCACGTCGGCATCGAGCACCAGCGCGCGCGCCACGTCGCGGTCGGCCGGGTTCTTCAAGTCCAGCGCGATCGAGCGCTTGCCGCGGTTGAGCGAAGCGAAGTTCTCGGAGAATCCGTTGTGGATCGGCGGCCATTGCCGCAGGCCATCGCCTTCGTGCGGCTCGATCTTGATCACCTGCGCGCCGAAGTCGGCCAGCAGCATGCCGCAGAACGGCCCGGCCGCCACCTGGCAGAACTCGACGACGCGAACGCCGTGCAGCGGGCCGATCGGCGCCGACGCGCCGCTGGAAGCCGCGCCCGTGGCAGCGTTATGGGCATCGGCGCCCGAACCGGCGCCTGCTGTGCTGTGCATGGATCACACCTTGTTCATCGATGAAGTAGATTCGAACGCGGCGCAGCGCCGGCGGACACGCGCGCAGCGACGCCCATGCCGCTGTCGCTGCCGCCGCCATAGTCGTGTTCGACCGCCGCGGCCGCCGCGATCACGTCCTGCCCGAGCGCCTTGAACAGCGACGGCCGCAGCCGTTCCGCCGGCCCTGATACGCCGATCGCGGCCACCACCCTGCCGGCCGGATCGCGGATCGGCGCCGCCACGCCGCAGACGCTCTCGCGCCATTCGCCGCGGTTCACCGCATAGCCTTGCGTCCGCACGCGTTCCATCTCGCGCAGAAACTCGCCAGCATCGACGATGCTGCGCGGCGAATGACGCACCAGCCGCCGCGACAGCGCCTGCTGCAAGTCAGCGCTTTCGAAGGCCAGCATCGCCTTGCCGGTGGCCACGCAGCAGGCTGGCGCACGGCCGCCGATCTGGCTGTAGGCGCGCACCGGTTCGGGGCTATCGAGTTTGTGCAGATAGACCACTTCGTCTTGATCGAGCACCGACAGGTGCACGGTTTCGCGGCTGCGCTGCAGCAGCCCCTGCATCGCCGGCGCCGCCACCTGGCGCAGATCGAGCTGGCCCAGCATGGCCGCGCCCAGCTCCCACACGCGGATCGACGCCTGGTAGGTGCCGGCCGTTTCATCGCGCCGCACGTAGCGCAATTCGGTCAGCGCCTGCAGCAATCGATGCACGTTGCTCTTGCCGATCTCGAGCCGGCGCGCCAGCTCGGTGACGCCCAGCGGACGATCGCTGCGCGCCAGCACTTCGAGCAGGGCCAGGCCTTTGACGAGCGTGTTGTTCAAGCGCTTGCTCCGCAGCGGCCGCGCGGCCGGTATGTCGGTAGTCGTTCCATATTTTGGAATATTAATATTATAAAACAGAACCACATCGGCCGACTATCGGATACCCGCCACGACGCGCAAACCTGCTCACACCCCCCCGTCTATTGAGGTGTTGTGCGATAACAAAAACCACCAACATCATCGTCAACAATCTCGATACATCAGGAGGGGGGAATGAAAATCAGAACGGCCGCGGCATTGATGGTTTCCTTGGGCATGGCAAGCTCCGCGGTTGCAGCCTCCTTTTCGTATTCGGGCCCGCCGGTTCCGATTCCCGAAGCAGCCGATTTGAGCGGCGCCAATCCGGGGGCACAGGTCGGTGCGCCGATCACGGTCAGCGGGCTTACCCAGCCCGTCGGAAAGGTGGTGATCAGCATCGATGGCACGGCCTGCACCGATGCGCCCGGAGCCACCACCGTCGGCATCGACCATACCTTCGTCAGCGATCTCGTCCTGACCCTGCGCGCCCCGGATGGAACGGAGGTCGTCATTGGCCAGTGGGCCGACGGCGGCGGCAACAATCTCTGCCAGGTGGTGTTCGACGACGCAGAGGCCGCGCAGCTACTGACCGTTCCGTCGGTCAATGCGCCATTCACCGGCCGCTACCGGCCCTTTTCGCCTCTTTCCGCCTTTGCGGGAAGGCCGGCCAATGGGACATGGACCTTGCTGGCGCAAGACTTCTTCAGCGAAGACACGGGATCCATTCGCGCGTGGTCGATCGACATCACGTCAGCACAGGCTAGCGCGCCCACACCCGTTCCTACCCTTTCGGAATGGGCCTTGATCGGCCTGTCTTCCCTCATGGCCGCCATCGCGGTCGCCAGGGTGCGGCGCCGCCAGCACTGATTCAACGCGCGGTTCGAGGGGCCCTCGCGGGCCCCTTCCTATTTGGTCTGCGCCATCGTCGCCCGCAGATCCTGCCGCTCGAGCAGCCATGACACGGCCAGGCCGGCCAGCAGTCCCCAGAACGGCGCGCCGATGTCCAGGATCGTCTTGTCCGACACGGTCACCAGAAAGGTGATCAGCGCACCCAGCGTGAAGCGCCCGGCAAACGCCGTCACGAACGAAGTCTGCAGCACGCGCAGCATGGCCAGACCGGCCAGCGCCGCGATGAAGGCGGGCGGCGTGGCCAGCATCAGCCGCGTGAACAAGGGCGACAGCAGGCCGAAGGCCAGTGCCAGCAGCCCCACCACCAGGCCTCCGGTGTAATGCTGCTCGCGCGGCCCCGACGACGCCAGGATCGCGTTGGTCGGGCCGGTCAGGCAGGTCGACACGGTACCGACCATCGCGGTCAGCATCGAGCCCAGGCCACAGGCGATGGTCACCGCGTTGACCGGCGCATCGTGACCAGCCGCCTTCAACACCGCCACCCCCTGACCGTTCTGCACCACCAGCACGGTGATCGCCAAGGGCACGACCAGCTCCAGCATCGCCGGCCACGACCACTGCGGCGATTGCAGCTCGGGCCGCGCCAGCACTGCGGTGGTCGCCATGTCGGGCGCGAAGCGCCCGACCAGCACGATCGCCAGAATCCCAACCAGCATGGCGCCGATCATCGGCGGCACGCGCCGCCCCAGACTCGGCAAGGCGCTGAGCACGATGAACACCAGCACCATCGGCACGGCGACGCCAGGGTCTTTATGCAGCGAATCGATCAGATCGGTGCCGAAGCGCAAAAAAACGCCGGCCACCATGCCCATCACGATCGGCATCGGCACCACCTGCATCGCGCGCCGCACCCATCCCGAGAAGCCCAGCAACAGCATCAACGCGCCGGTGGCAATGAAAGCGCCGACCACTTCGCTGAACGACAGATGCCCCAGCGCCGGGCCGACCAGCACGGCGCCCGGAATCGTCCAGAAAAATGCCAGCGGCTGCCGGTAGCGCCAGCAGAACAGCAGCGTGATCAAGCCGTTCAGGAAGAACGAACCGAAGATCCACGATGCGAGCTGCGACTCCGACAACCCGCCCTGCGCACCCACCGACAGGATCACTGCCACCGGCCCGGTGGCAGCGAAGACGAAGCCGATCAGGCCATTGACGGCGACGGTCGGGTTGAGGTCGGCGAACGCACCGGACAGCGTGGTAGGTGGGCGAGCGGCAGGTTCCAGGGGCATGGCGGCGGTGACGATCGAGGCAGCGATGATTGAAGGAATGACTACACGGCCGACACGATACCGTGGATGCCGCGCACGCGCGATGGCCCCGCCTTAGCGCCGCCTTAGCGCCGCCTTAGCGCCGCCTTGGCGCCGCCGGTGGGGCCGTCGTCCGTTCGGGCCGGCGCGTTCAGCCCTGCGTGATGACGTTGACCAGCGCCTGGCGCCGTTCCCGCTGCACCACCTCGAGCGCGCGGCGCAGCGCCGGCAGCAACTGCGCGCGCTCGGTGACCCGCTCACCATGGCCGCCCGAGGCCTCGATGTAGCGCTCGAAATCGGGCATCGGTTCGAGCGACGACAGCGGCGAAGTGCCATGCGCCTTGGCATGCTGCGCCGCATGCTGGCCCGGATACATGCCCAGCGCCGCCTGCGACACCGCGCCCCAAGCCATGTTGTTGCACAGCACGGTCAGCACCGGCAGCTCGTGCATCGCGGCGGCATGGTGGCATACGGCCGGATTGGCGAACAGATACGAGCCGTCGCCCAGCGCCGCGATGACCACGCGATCCGGTGCCGCCTGCTGCGCACCCAGCGCCGCCGGCAATCCCCACCCCAGGCCTGCCGACGCCGACACGTAGAAATAGGTGCCGGGTTCGTCGAAGCACATCTGCTGCGGCGCCAGCGGGTATTCGTTGACGACGATCGAATCGGCCGGCCGCACCGCCTGCAGACAGCGCGACAGAAAGGCCTTGGTAATCGCGCCGCCCGCCGCCTCGTCGCGCGCCACCGCCTGCTCGGTCTGCTGGCGCACCGCCCGGGCAGTGGCTTCGAGCCGCGCGCGGCGTTCGCCGGCGCGTGCCTGCGCGCCTCGCGCCTGCAATGCCCGCGCCAGCCGCTCGATCAGAGCGGCGGCGGTGGCGGTGATCGACAAATCGGATCGATGCGTACGCACCGGATAACGCGAAAACAAGGGATCGCTGCCGCCATGCGCCACGAACGCCTCGGGCGACGGCTCACTGCGCGACGGCACCCACGGCCCTTCGCATTCCAGGAACAGCAGCGCATCGGCCTGCGCGAACACCGCCTTGGTCTCATGCCCCAGGTGCAGCGGATGGCTGGCCGGAAAGTTGACGAAGCGCGCGCGCGTCTCGGCCACGCCGATGCCGAAGCGTTCAGCCAGATCGGCCAGCAGCGCCACCGTGGCCGGATCGGCACCGCTCGATTCGCAGACGATCACCGGATGACGCGCCTCGTCGAACACCTGCGCCAGCCGCGCCAGCGCCGCCTCGTCGGGCTGCGGCGCGGTCGGCACCGCCACCGGCCGGCCGGCCGCGGCGCCCGGCAGCGACTGCGCCAGCACTTCGCGCGGCAGGCTCAGATACACCGGCGCGCGTGGATGCGCCATCGCGATGCCGAACGCGCGATCGACGATCTCATCGACATTGGAACCATCGCGCAGCTCGTAGTCCCATTTGACCAGCTCGCGCAGCATCGCGCCCTGGTCGAACATCTCCTGGCCCCAATGGATCTCGCTGTTGCGCGCGCCGAGCCGGCCGTCTTCGAACAGCGGCGTGCGGCCCGCGGTGAGCAGCATCGGCACCTGGCCACGCGCCGCGTTCATCAGGCCGCAAACGGCATTGGCCGTGCCCACGCTCACGTGCAGTATCACCGCCTGCATGCGCCCCGACACCATGTAGTGGCCGTGCGCCATGCCGATCGCCAGGTTCTCATGCGTGGCGATCACCGGGTGCGGATACAACTGCGCCGCCGCCGCGCCCGCCTTGGCATAGGCCTCGACGATCGGTGCCGTGTCGGTGCCCGAACCGACGTAGAAGCAATCGACGCCCTGTGCCTTCAAACGCCGCAGGAAGCGCTCGGCGGCCGAATGGCCGTCCGCTTCGCCGGCGACCGGTTGCGCCTGCATCGTCGTCATCTCGTTCTTCATGGGCTTGCTCCTCGTTTCGGTCCCGTTTGCGCCGGACCTGTCTCTTGTCATTGGCCACTGCTTGTCGATCAGCACGAATGATAGGCCGACTTCGGCGCACGATCATGCCGACGCGGCAAGATTGACGCGCAAATAGTTCAGAACCTGCGGCTGGAGGGCAAAGTTCGCCACGCGGCGGCGAGCCCGCCGCTCAGGCGATCAGGCTCAATGACTGATCTGCCAGGGGCGGCGCCCGGTGAACGGGCGGCTGCCGTCGGCCAACCGCAGCGTGTTCTTACTGCCCTTGCCCGGCACACAGCAACTGCAGCCGCCGCCGTGCCGGCTTGCCCGGTAATCGGCCAGGCTGCGCGGCTCTGCCGCGCTGCGCTCGTTGATCGCATGCGCCTGCCGGCTTTGCGCCGACAGGCCAGCCAGCATCGGCATCGCAAAGATCTCGCGCGCCGAGGCCGTGCCGCAACTCGGGCAGGCGCAGAGCGCGTTGCGCTCGGCCAGCGGCCGGATCGCTGAAAAGCCGCCGCAGGCGGCGCATCGATAATCGTAGGTGGGCATGGCGGCGGCTTTCGGTGATGGGTATCAGAGCAGATCAGGCGACATCGGTATGTCGACGCCCGGCTCGATGAACTTGACCGGCCCCGCGGAACTGGGGCGGATGTCGAAATCGAAGATCTGGGTCGGCAGCCACAGCGTCGCGCAGGCATTGGGAATGTCGACGACGCCGCTGATGTGGCCTTGCACCGGCGCGGTGCCCAGAATCGCGTACGCCTGCGCCCGCGTGTAGCCGAACTTGGTCAGATATTCGATCGCGTTCAGGCATGCCTGCCGATAGGCGACGTGTACGTCGAGATAGTGCTGTTTGCCGTACTCGTCGACCGATATGCCTTCAAAGATCAGATAGTCGTTGTACTGCGGCGTGATCGGGCTCGGCTTGAATATCGGGTTCTTGATGCCGTACTTGGCCATGCCGCCCTTGATCAGGTCCACCTTCATGTGTACCCAGCCGGCCATCTCGATGGCGCCGCAGAAGGTGATCTCGCCGTCGCCCTGCGAGAAGTGCAAATCGCCGACCGACAAACCGGCGCCGTCAACGTACACCGGAAAATAGATCTTCGAGCCACGCGACAGATCCTTGATGTCGCAATTGCCGCCGTGCTCACGCGGCGGCACCGTGCGCGCGCCGGAGGCGGCAGCTTGCGCCCTGGCCTCGCCCTTGAGCTTGCCCATGTGCGCGGTGCCCGCAAACGGCGGATTGGCCAGCGGCGGCACGCGCTCAGGCGCGGTGGCGATGAAGTCCACTTCGCGCTTGTTCCAGGTCTCCAGAAGCTTCGCATCCGGCAGGCAGCCGATCAGCCCCGGATGGATCAGGCCGGCGAACTGCACGCCCGGCACGTGGCGCGAACTCGTGTACAAGCCGTGGAAATCCCAGATCGATTTCTGCGCCAGCGGAAAATGCTCGGTCAGGAAACCGCCGCCGTTCTTCTTCGAGAAAAAGCCGTTGAAGCCCCACAGGCTGTCGGGCTTGGCGCCGACGTCGAGCAGGTCGACCACCAGCAGGTCGCCCGGCTCGGCGCCGGTCACGCCGACCGGCCCCGACAGGAAATGCACGGTGCTGAGGTCGACGTCGCGCACGTCATCGGCGCAGTCGTCGTTCTTGATATAGCCGCCGGTCCAGTCGTAGGTTTCCAGCACGAAATCGTCGCCCGGCCTGACCCAGCAGGCCATTGGAATGTCCGGGTGCCAGCGGTTGTGAATCAGCTCGTTGTCATAGGGGGATTGCTTCAGGTCGACCTTGATCAGCGTTTCAGGCATGGCACACCTCGGTAGGCATCGGACAGGTTTCGGAATCGATAGCGTTCAGACCGACAGGTACTGCTTGATTCGCGCGACGTCGGTCTGCGCGCGCGCGCTTTCATGGACCAGCCGGCCGCCTTCGATCACGAACAGCCGGTCGGCGACATCCATCGCAAAACTGAGTACCTGTTCGGAAACGACGATCGTGATCCGGCGCATCTTGCGGATCTCGTTGAGCGCGCGGGCAATGTCCTTGATGATCGACGGCTGGATGCCCTCGGTGGGCTCGTCCAGCAGCAGCACCTTCGGGTTGGTGACCAGCGCACGCGCGATGGCCAGTTGCTGCTGCTGGCCGCCCGACAGGTTGCCGCCCCGGCGGCGGCGCATGTCGAACAGCACCGGAAACAGCGCATAGATTTCGTCGGGAATGCGCTTGTCCCTCGCGTTCTCGAGCCCGGTCTGGATGTTCTCTTCGACGCTCAAGGTCGGAAAGATCATCCTGCCCTGCGGTACGTAGGCCAGCCCCGCCGCAACGCGCCGATAGCTTTCGTCGCGACTCAGGTCGCGGCCGGCCACCTCGATGCGGCCCGACTTGACCGGCACGATGCCCATCAAGGTCTTGAACAGCGTCGTCTTGCCCATGCCGTTGCGGCCCATGATGGCCACGGTTTCGTTGGCCTCGGCCGCGAATGAAATGCCATGCAGCACTTCGCTCTGGCCGTAGCTGGCGAACAGGTCGGTGACTTTCAGCATCGTTCGGTCCTTCGCTCGCCGGTTCGATCAGTGGCCCAGGTAGACGTCGATCACCTTCGGATCGGCCTGCACTTTTTCCATCGAGCCTTCGGCCAGGATCTTTCCCTGGTGCATGACGGTGACCTTGTGCGCGATGGCCTTGACGAAGTCCATGTCGTGCTCGATGACGATCATCGAGCGGTTCTGGCAGATGCGCCTGAGCAGGTCGGCGGTCAGCTCGCGCTCGCGCACGCTCATGCCGGCGATCGGTTCATCGAGCATCAGCAGCTCGGGGTCTTGCATCAGCAGCATGCCGATCTCCAGCCATTGCTTCTGGCCATGAGACAGCAGACCCGCTTCGGTCTGCAGTGCATCGACCAGGCCGATTTCCTCGGCCACCTGGTGCACGCGCTGCCGAACATCGTCGGTACACTTGAACGCCAGTGCGCCGAACACGCCGCGCCCGCGCGGGAACGACACCTCCAGGTTCTCGAACACATTCAGGTTCTCGTAGATCGATGGCGTCTGGAACTTGCGGCCGATGCCGGCACGCACGATCTGGTGCTCGGGCAGCTTGGTAAGCTCCAGATCATTGAAGCGAATGCGGCCGGCGCTGGCGCGCGTCTTGCCGCAGATCAGGTCCAGCAAGGTGGTCTTGCCGGCGCCGTTCGGGCCGATCACGACGCGCAGCTCGCCCTTGTCGATGTACAGGTTCAGCGCATCGATGGCCTTGAAACCGTCGAACGAGACGGTGAGGTCTTCGATGGCCAGCACCATGCCGGGGTGGGTCATGTCAGGCACCTCGCGTCGAAGGCATCGAACCGATCGGCGGATTGGCACCGGTCGCCGGGCTCGACTGTGCCGCGCCAGCCGATACCGCAGAAACCGCAACCGGTGGCGGCGCAGCCTCGGCGTCAGCCGCATTGGCACGCCGCTTCGCCAACCATGGCTTCACGTGCGATTCCCACAGCCCCGCCAACCCATTGGGGAAGGCCATCACCACACCGATGAACAGCGCCGCCATCAGGAACAGCCACAGGTCGGGAAAGCTTTCCGAGAAATAGGTCTTGCCGAAGTTCACCAGCAGCGCACCATAGACCGCGCCGACCAGCGACATGCGCCCGCCCACCGCCGCAAAGATCACCATCTCGATCGACGGCACGATGCCGACGAACGACGGCGACATGAAGCCGACCTGCAGCGTGAACAGCGCGCCGCCGATGCCGGACAGGGCCGCCGCGAAGCAGAACACGAACACCTTGAACATCGACACGTCGTAGCCGGAAAAGCGCACGCGGTCTTCCTTGTCGCGCATCGCCAGCAGCAGCGTGCCCAGCTTGCTCTTTTGCACCCAGCGGCACAGCACGATGGCCGCCAGCAGCAGGCCGGCGCAGACGAAATACAGGATGGTGCGCGCGCCGTCGGTGCGGATGTCCCAGCCCAGCATCGTCTTCAGATCTGTGATGCCGTTGACGCCGCCCGTGTAACCCTGCTGGCCGATGATCAGCACCGACAAGATCAGCGCCACCGCCTGCGTGATGATCGCGAAATACACGCCGCCCACGCGTCGCTTGAACATCGCGTAGCCGACGATGAAGGCCAGCAGCGCCGGCACCGCCACGACGGCGATCAGCGCCAGCGGCAGCGACTTGAACGGTTCCCACCACAGCGGCAGCGCAGTGACCTGGTTCCAGTCCATGAAGTCGGGAATGCCCGGCGTCGACTGGATCTTCGTGCTTTCGGGGTCCGAGGCTTCCAGCTTCAGGAACATCGCCATGCAGTAGCCGCCCAGGCCGAAGAAGACGCCCTGACCGAGGCTCAGCACGCCGCCGTAGCCCCACAGCATCACCAGGCCGATCGCCACGAAGCCGTAGGTCAGGTACTTGCCGACCAGGTTCAGCCGGAAGACGTCGAGCGTCAGCGGCAAGACGATAAGGATCACTGCCGCCAGCCCCAGCAGACTGCCGAACTCATGACGCAGCAGCCACTGCCACGGGCCAGGCCGCGCCGGGGCTGCGGCGTCCATCGTGTGCGGTGCCGCGCCCGGTGCAGGCACGGCGCCGGTTGCCGCGCTTGCGGCCTTGTCGATCGTGCTCATCGCCGTAGCTCCCGATTGAGTGAAATCCTGTTCATCGCCGCACCTTGGCCGCGAACAAGCCCTGCGGGCGAATCATCAGAATCGTGATCACCAGCAACAAGGTCAGCACGCGCGCCATCGAGCCGGTCAGGAAGAATTCCGAGATCGATTGCGTCTGCGCAATGCCGAACGCCGACGCCACCGTGCCGAGCAGGCTGGCCGCGCCGCCGAAGGTGACGACCAGGAACGCATCGACGATGTACAGCGAACCGCTGGTAGGCCCGGTCGAGCCGATGGTCGTGAATGCGGCGCCAGCCACGCCGGCGATGCCGCAGCCGATGGCGAAGGTCAGCCGATCGGTCTGGCGGGTATTGATGCCGGTGGCGTTGGCCATCACGCGGTTGCTGACGGTGGCGCGCACGCGCAGCCCCCAGCGCGAGCGATACAGCGCCAGCAGCACCAGCCCGGTGACCAGCAGCGTCAACGCCATCACGAACATGCCATTGATCGGGATGTCCAGCCCCTCGGCCGGCGCCCACGAGCCCATCAGCCAGTCGGGCAGCGTCGGGCTCACTTCCTTGGCGCCGAAAGTCGAGCGGAACACCTGCTGCATGCCCAGCGACAGGCCCCAGGTGGCCAGCAGCGTGTCGAGCGGGCGCCGGTACAAGTGGCGGATCAGCGCCCATTCGGCCAGCCAGCCGACGCAGAACGCGATCACGAACGCAACAGCGATGGCCACCGGAAAATAGACCTGCATCAGCGCCGGCGCCAAGGTCTCGGTCAGCGTCGAGAACAGGTAGATCGTGTAGGCGCCGATCGTCATGAACTCGCCGTGCGCCATGTTGATCACGCCCATCTGGCCGAAGATGATCGCCAGGCCCAGCCCCATCAGCAGCAACACGCTGAACAGGCTCAATCCGGCAAAGCCCTGCATCAGCGCGACGTTCATCATCTCGTTCAGTTCCATCGCAGATCTCCGGCACGAAAGGCGCGCTCCCGAACAGGGAGCGATGCACGGAATCGGTGCGGGGCCGGTGGTGCCAAGCCGGCACCCGGCGCCGCAACGGCGGCGGCCGTGAGCCGCCAGGCGCGGTCGCGCGCCGCTGCAGGACCGTTCCGACCCCGCGCCGATCCGGTCATGCGAGCATGCTCACTGATAGCCTTTGGGGAACGGATCGGGCTCGATCAGGTTCGGCGATTCGGCCACCACCTTGAACTGCCCGTCGGGCTGCGCCAGGCCGATGCGTGTCTTGCTCCACAAGTGATGATTCTTGTGGACCTTCACGTAGCCCTCGGGCGCATCCTTGAACTCGATGTCGGGCGAGGCTGCGGCCACCTTGTCGATGTCGAAGCTGCCGGCCTTTTCCACCGTGAGCTTCCACAGCCAAGGCCCGAGATAAGCGGCCTGCGTCACGTCGCCGATCACCGCCTTCGGCCCATACTTCGCCTTGAAGGCGTCGACGAACTTCTTGTTGTTCGCGTTGTCCAGCGATTGGAAATACTTCATCGCCGCGTAGAAGCCCTGGATGTTCTCGCCGCCGATGCCCAGCACCTCGTCTTCGGTCACCGAGATGGTCAGCAGGAATTGCTTGTCGGACGTGAGACCGGCCGCCTTCAACTGCTTGTAGAACGCCACGTTCGAGCCGCCCACCACGATCGCGTAGATGCAATCGGGCTTGGCGATCTTGATCTTGTTGATCAGCGAGTTGAAGTTGGTATGGCCCAGCGGGTAGTACTCTTCACCGACCACCTTGCCCTTCAGGAAGTTCTCGACGTGCTTGCGCGCGATCTTGTTCGAGGTGCGCGGCCAGATGTAATCCGAGCCGATCAGGAAGAAGGACTTGGCTTTCTTCTCCTTGGCGGCCCAGTCCAGCCCCCAGATGATCTGCTGCGTGGCTTCCTGGCCGGTGTAGATCACGTTCTTGGACTGTTCCAGACCTTCGTAGAAGGTCGGGTAGTACAGCATCCCGTTTTCCTTCTCGAAGATCGGCAACACGGCCTTGCGCGAGGCTGAGGTCCAGCAGCCGAACACCGCCGCCACCCGGTCGTTGACCAGCAGCTTCTTCGACTTCTCGGCGAAGGTCGGCCAATCCGACGCGCCGTCTTCCTTGATCACCTTGATTCGGCGGCCCAGCACGCCGCCGGCGGCGTTGATCTGGTCGATGGCGAGCTGCTCGGCCTGGATCGAGCCGGTTTCCGAGATCGCCATCGTGCCAGTGGCCGAATGCAGCTGGCCCACCGTCACTTCGGTATCGGTCACGGCCAGCTTGGTCGTGTTCACCTTGGCGGTGGGAAACTGCTGCGCCAGTGCCAGGCTGGACAGCCCGGCCAGCGGGACAACAGACAAGCCCTGCACCAGCCGGCGGCGGTGGGCGAAGAACGGATCGTGCGGATCGGACGGGTTCATCTCGTATCTCCGGAAGCGGCGGCGTGGCCGTATGAGGTCGATGGATGGCGGCTCGGTTGTTGCAATGCATCATGCGGATCGCCGCCGCCGCGCGAAATACGTCAATTGACGTACTGCGCGGTGCGCACCGCGCTCGCACAATCGCGAAGCCAAGTCATCGAAGGCGGGGCGGTCGGCTGCTGCGCTGACGGTGCGCATGCGGCAGTAGCAGCCTTGTCGCACTGCGTCAGGCATGGGCCTTGCGTGCCCTGCGGCCGCAACGAACCCTCAACAGGTGCGATGAATGGATGCGCCGCTCGACCGCTCCAGACCGGTGCAGCGGATCATCAAGATCCGCCGCGACTACAACCGCTGGGTTGCCGACGAAACGCTCGAAGACTATGCGCTGCGTTTCACGCCGCGCAGCTTCCGCAAGTGGAGCCCCTTTCGCGTCGCCAACACGGCGTTCGGCGCAGTTTCGTTCCTGGCGCTGGAAGCGATCGGCGCAACCATTACGCTGAGCTACGGTTTCACCAACGCGATGTGGGCGATCGCCGTGGTGAGCCTGGTGATCTTCCTGACCGGCCTGCCGATCGCCTATCGCGCGGCGCGCCACGGGCTCGACATGGACCTGCTGGCGCGCGGCGCCGGCTTCGGCTACCTGGGCTCGACCATCACCTCGCTGATCTACGCCAGCTTCACGTTCATCTTCTTCGCGCTCGAAGCGGCGATCATGGCGCAGGCCTTCGAGCTGTGGTTCGACGTGCCGCGCCCGGTGGGCTATCTGCTGAGCGCGCTGGCGGTGATCCCGCTGGTCACGCACGGCATCACGCTGATCTCGCGGCTGCAGCTCTGGACGCAGCCGCTGTGGCTGGTACTGATGCTGCTGCCGTTCATCGCGGTGGCCGTGAAGGATCCCGGCGCATTCGCTGAATTCGCGTCGCTGAACGGCCGCAGCGATGAAGGCGACGGTTTTTCGTGGGTGGCGTTCGGCGCGGCCTCGGCCGTAGCCGCGGCGCTGATCGGGCAGATCGGCGAACAGGTCGATTTCCTGCGTTTCATGCCCGAGCGCACGCCGAGTAACCGCTGGCGCTGGTGGCTGGCAGTGATCGTCGCCGGCCCGGGATGGATCGTGCCCGGCGCGCTGAAGATGGCGGGCGGCGCGCTGCTCGCATTCCTGGCCCTGCAGCACGAAATACCGGTGGAACGCGCGATCGAGCCGACGCAGATGTACCTGACCGGCTTCGAATACGCGGTCGGGCCCGGTACGGCGGCGGTGCTGCTCACCGGCATCTTCGTCATCGTGTCGCAGATCAAGATCAACGTGACCAACGCCTACGCCGGGTCGCTGGCCTGGTCGAACTTCTTCGCGCGACTTACGCACAGCCACCCGGGCCGCGTCGTCTGGCTCGGCTTCAATGTGCTGATCGCCGTCATGCTGATGGCGATGGGCGTATTCGAAGCCCTGGAGAAAGTGCTCGGTCTGTATGCGCACCTGGCGGTGGCCTGGGTCGGCGCGCTGGTCGCCGATCTGGTCATCAGCAAGCCGCTGGGGCTGTCGCCGCAGCGCATCGAGTTTCGCCGCGCTTATCTGTTCGACATCAATCCATCGGGCTTCGGTGCCATGCTGCTCGGGTCGAGCCTGTCGATCGCCGCCTATGCCGGCCTGTTCGGCGACGCGCTGCAGGCAGCCTCGACCGCCATCGCGCTGGGCGTGCCGCTGCTGGCCGCGCCGCTGATCGCGTTGGCAACCGGCGGACGCTGGTCGATCGCGCGCACGCCTACCGATTTCGGCGCCCGTCATCGCAGCCTGCGCTGCGTCGTCTGCCGCAACCGCTTCGAGGCCGACGACATGGCCGGCTGCCCGGCTTACGACGGCGCCATCTGCTCGCTGTGCTGCACGCTGGAAGCGCGCTGCGGCGATCGCTGCAAACCCGACACGCAGGCTTCCGAACGACTGGCGCGACTGCTGACGCGCTGGTTGCCGGCGGGCGCCACGCCGGCCATGCTGCGGCGAATCGGCCAGTTCGCATTGGTGCTGGGCGGGATGGTTACCGTGTTCAGCGCGATACTGTGGCTGCTATACGCGCAGGAACGGCTGCATCTGGAAGCCGATGCCGCGCTGCGCGTCGGCGATCTCGGCGCGATGTTCGTCAAGGTCTTCGCCGGCCTGCTGCTGCTGGCCGCGGTAGCCGCCTGGTGGCTGGTGCTGGTCAATGAAAGCCGGCGCGTGGCACAGCAGGAATCCGACCGGCAGAACCTGTTGCTGCAAAGAGAGATCGACGCACACCGCCGCACCGATGCGCTGCTGCAGCGGGCCAAGGAGCTGGCCGAAAGCGCCAACCTGGCCAAGAGCCGCTTTCTCACCGGCATGAGCCATGAGATGCGCGCGCCGCTGAACAGCATCCTCGGCTATTCACAGCTACTGCTGCGCGACAAGACGGTGGCAAGCGGCGCGCGTGAATCGATCGACACCATCCATCGCAGCGGCCAGCACCTGGCCAGCCTGGTCGACGGCTTGCTCGAACTGTCGCGCATCGAAGCCGGCAAGTTGCGCATCGAGCAGCAACCGCTCGACTTGAACGACTTCTTCGCACAGATCGTGCGCATGTTCGAGCCGCTGGCGCGCGACAATGGCCTGTCGTTCCGCTACGAGCTGGCCGGCACCTTGCCGGCGCGCGTCAACGCCGATCCCAAGCGCCTGCGGCAGATCCTGATCAACCTGTTGGGCAATGCGATCAAGTTCACCGAACGCGGCGGCGTCTCGCTGCGCGTGCGCTATCAGCGCGAGATCGCACACATCGAAGTGGCCGACACCGGCGTGGGCATCGCCGATGCCGACCAGCCGCGCGTATTTCAGCCGTTCGAGCGGCTGTCGAATCGACCCGGCGTCGAAGGCATGGGCCTGGGGTTGACGATCACGCGGCTGCTGGTCGACCTGATGGGTGGCGACATCCGTTTGTGGAGCCGGCCCGGCGAGGGCAGCCGCTTCACCGTTCGCGTCTATCTGCCGATGTTGCCGTCGGTGAGTCTGGCGCCGCCCGAGCGCGAAATCATCGGCTACGCCGGAGCAAGGCGCGAACTGCTGGTGGTCGACGATGATCTCGATCACCGGGCGCTGATGCGCGCACGGCTCGAACCGCTGGGCTTTGCGATCAGCGAAGCCGGCAACGGCACCGCCTGCCTGGCGGCGTTGGCGCGGCAGCGGCCCGACCTGGTGCTGCTCGACATCGGCCTGCCCGACATGAGCGGCTGGGAGGTTTGCGAGCGGCTGCACGAGCAGGGCGCGACGGCAGCGCAACGCCCGCCGGCCATTGTCATCGTATCGGCCAACGTGCACGAGAACAACGAGGCGCAGCGCGCCCGGTTCAGCGTGCACGGCTTCATCGCCAAACCGGTCAGCGAACGCGATCTGTTCGATGCGATCCAGCAGGCGCTGAGGCTGCAGTGGCGGCGCGCGGCGCCCGAGGCGGCATCGGCGGCCCTGGCCGAGCAGGCGCAGACCAGCCCGGTGTCACCCGACGTGGCACGCGAACTGCTGGCCTTGTCGGCCGGCGGCTATCCGCGCGCGCTGCGTGCACGCCTCGACGAACTGGGCGAAGAATCAGTGGCCGCCGCGACCTGGGTGGCCCGCCTGATCCCGCTGCTGGAAACCGACCGTGACCGCCTGCACGCCGCCTTGAACGACATCCTGCATGAACGAACCCGTGCCTGAACCGAACGCCGCATCGCGGCACAGCGGCGCGCAAAGCCCGGAGCGCGCGCTCGACGTATTGGTCGTCGACGACTGCGCCGACAGCCGCGAGCTGCTGCGCCGCGAGCTCGAAGCCACCGGCATGCGCGTGCGCACGGCCGCCGACGGCGCAACCGCATTGCGCGAAATCGAACGCGAGCGGCCCGAGGCGCTACTGCTCGACGTGCTGATGCCCGGCCTCGACGGCTTCCAGACCTGCGAACGGCTGCGCCGCAGCGACGCCGAGCTGCCGGTCGTGTTCATGACCGGGCTGGGCGAAACCGAACACATCGTGCGTGGCTTCGAAGCCGGCGCCAACGACTATGTGACCAAGCCGGTTTCGATCCCGGAGGTGATCGCGCGCCTGGCCTCGCACGCACGCACTGCGCGCCTGGTGCGAGCCACGCGCGAAGCGCTGCATGCCGAAGACCGCGCCCTGCTCGAACTCGCGGCACGGCACGGCGCCGAGCGCGATACCGGCCTGTACGTCGTGCCGGCGAGTGGTGCGACCGGCGTAGGTGCGACCGGCGTAGGTGCGGCCGCCGTCGGCGACGGTGACGCGCCGGCCGCGGCACTGCCGATACCGCTCACCGCACGCGAAAGCGAAGTGCTGCTGTGGGTGGCGCGCGGCAAGACCAACCGCGACATCGCCGAGATCCTCGGCATGAGCCCGCGCACCGTCAACAAGCACCTGGAACACGTGTTCGAGAAACTCGGCGTGGAAACCCGCACGGCCGCCGCGGCGGCAGCGCGGCGGCTGAAGCTGGCGTGATGGGCGCTTTCCCGGCTCAGATCACGCCGCCATCGCGCAGCCGCGCCCGCGCCTGCTCGTCGAGCCCCAGCAGCTCGCCCAGCACGCGGTCGGTATGCTCGCCGAGCAGCGGCGGCCCCTTGTCGTGGCGCACCGGCGTGGCCGAGAGCCGCAGCGGGCTGCGCACGCTCGGGCTGGTGCTGCCGTCAGCGCGCGGCAGATCCATGCGCAGGCCGCGGTGAATCACCTGCGGTTCTTGCAGCACTTGCGAATAATCGTTGATCGGCCCGCAGGGCACGCCTTCGCGTTCCAGCGCGGCGGTCCAGTGCGCCGTCGGCTGCGTGCGCAGATGCGCGGCAATGTCGGGAATCAGCGCGTCGCGATTCTGCGTACGGCCGCTGGTCTTGGCGAAGCGCGCGTCGGCCGCCAGATCGGCCCGCCCCAGCGCACGGCAGCAGCCCTGCCATTGCGAATCGTTGCCCACCGCCAGGATCATGTAGCCATCGGCGGTGGCGAACACGTTGTACGGCGTCACGTTCGCGTGCGCATTGCCGTAGCGCTGCGGCACCTTGCCGCTGACCATGTACGAGACGAACTGGTTGGCGCCGAAGGCCACGATCGTGTCGAGCAGCGCGATGTCGAGCCGCTGGCCTTCGCCGGTGCGCTCGGCATGGCGCAGCGCGGCCAGGATCGCGACCGTCGCATACATGCCGGTCAGCACGTCGGCCACCGCGATGCCGACCTTCTGCGGGCCGCCGCCGGGCAGGTCATCGCGCTCGCCGGTGATGCTCATCAGGCCGCCCTGGCCCTGAAAAATGAAGTCGTAGCCGGGCTTGTGCGCCTCGGGCCCGTCCTGGCCATAGCCGGTGATCGAGCAGTAGATCAGCGCCGGATTGACCTTGCGCAGGCTCTCGTAGTCGAGCCCGTAGCGCGCCAGGTCGCCGACCTTGAAATTCTCGACGAAGATCTGCGAACGCTTGGCCAGCTCGATCGCGAGCTGCCGGCCTTCGGGCTTGGATACGTCGAGCGTGATCGAGCGTTTGCCGCGATTGGCCGATGCGTAATAGGCCGAATCGTGCGTCGGCTGGCCCTGTCCGTCGGCCAGCCACGGCGGCCCCCAGCTGCGCGTGTCGTCGCCCACGCCGGGCCGTTCGACCTTGATGATCTCGGCGCCCAGGTCGCCCAGGTTCTGCGTGCACCAGGGGCCGGCCAGCACGCGCGAGAAATCGAGCACGCGCACGCCGGCCAGCGCGGTCGCCGTGCCAACGGTGGTGGAGTTGTCGGTCGTCACGTTGAGATTCTTCGGATGAGAGTGAACTGGGTCCGCCGGCGCACGGCGCGGCGCGCTGGCAGGCAAGAGGCCCGGCGCCGCTGTGCCGGCGCCGGTGTTCGCCGGACCGCATCTTACGCCGCCGGTCCACGCGGCCGTGCCGTTCAGAACGGCCGCACGCCGATCAACCAGCCGTGCAGATAGAACGCGAACACCGCCCAGGCCAGCGTACCGGCGATCAGCGTCACCACGTCGCCGCCTGGCATACCGGCCGGGTACTGCGTGCCGGCGCGCCGGTCGCGACGCCGAGCGACGGCAAAATCGGCCACCGCCCAGGCCAGAAAGGCGCCGAACAGCACGAGGTCGGCGAGCCGGCCGTTGGCCAGCAGATGCGCCAGCGCCCACAGCTTGACGCCGGCCAGCATCGGGTGGCCGATGCGCTGTTTCAGATGATTGCGCGGCACGTAGGCGGCGGCGATCAGGATGAACGACAGCAGCGTCAACAGCGATGCCAGATGGCGCGTCCACAGCGGCGGCGACCACAGGTCGACCGGCGTCATGCGCGCCTGGCCGTAGCCCCAGACGATCAGCACCAGGCCGGCCAGCGAAACCAGCGAGTACAGGCCTTTCCAGCCCTTCTCGCCGAGCCGGGCCAACTGCGCGCTGCGCCAGTCGTCGGCCACGATGCGTACCGAATGCACGCCGAGAAACAGGATCAGACCGATGATGAGCAGGGTCATGCGAAACTCCAGAGCGGTGCGCAAGCATAGCCGCTGCAGCCGCGCTCGCAAACGCCGGATGCAGTCGGCTGGACATCCGCCGTCAAGCTGTTTAGCATCGATGAATCCGCAGCACAGCGGTTGGCGATCACGGCGCGGCCCGTCGAAGAAGCCACGCGGCATACCCACGGCCACTCTCAGATCCAGAGACAGCAGCAAGCGTGCCGCCGCGCGCACGTGTCGCGCCGCCATTGCCGTGGGGATCGGAATGTCTCGATGAAAGCGATCGTTCTGGGTGCCGGCGTCATCGGCGTCACATCGGCCTATTTTCTGAACCGGCTCGGCTTCGCCGTCACCGTCGTCGACCGTCAGCTCGAACCCGCCGCCGAAACCAGTTTCGCCAACGGCGGGCAGATCTCGGTCAGCCATGCCGAGCCCTGGGCCAACCCGGCAGCGCCGCTGAAGCTGCTGAAGTGGCTGACCCGCGCCGATGCGCCGCTGCTGTTCCGGCCGCGCGCCGACCTGCGGCAATGGCTGTGGTGCCTGGCGTTTCTGCGCGAGTGCACGCCGGCGCGCACGCGCGCCAACATCGAACGCATCGTGCGGCTCGGCCTGTACAGCCGCGCCACGCTGCAGGCGCTGCGCCACGCTACCGGCATCCATTACGACGAACGCACGCGCGGCATCCTGCATTTCTATACCGATCCGGCCGAGTTCGCCGCCGCCGCCGGTCCGGCGCGGCTGATGAGCGACTTCGGCTGCGAGCGCCGCATCGTGTCGGCCGACGAAGCCGTTGCGATCGAACCCGCGCTGCGCCACGTGCACGCGCAACTGGCCGGCGCCACCTACACCGCCGCCGACGAATCGGGCGACGCGCGCCGGTTCACGCGCGAACTGGCCGCGCTGTGCCGCGCCAACGGCGTCGAATTCCTGATGGGTCACCACGTGACCGCACTGCGTGCCGAAGGCGGGCGCCTTGCCCACGTCGAAGCCACCGATGCCGAGGGCCGCTACGTGAAGCTGACGGCCGACCGCTACGTGCTCGCGCTGGGCAGCTACAGCGCCTTGCTGGCCGCGCCGCTCGGCCTGCGATTGAAGGTCTATCCAGCCAAGGGCTATTCGGTGACGATGCCGGTGGCCGATGCGTCGCTCGCCTACGACGTTTCGCTCACCGACGACGGCTCGAAGCTGGTGTTCTCGCGGCTGGGCGATCGCCTGCGCATCGCCGGCACCGCCGAGCTGGCCGGCTATGACCGCTCATTGAACATGATGCGCTGCGAAGCCATCGTGCGCCGCACGCAGCAGCTGTTCCCCGGCGCCGGCGATACCTCGAAGGTGGAATACTGGAGCGGGCTGCGCCCGACCACGCCGTCGAACGTGCCCTACATCGGCGCCACCCGCTATGCCAATCTGTTCCTGAACACCGGCCACGGCACGCTGGGCTGGACGCATGCCTGCGGCTCGGGGCGCGCATTGGCCGATCTGATGGCCGGACGCGAGCCGGAAGTGGATGTGCTGCGGCGGGCCGACGGTTCGATCGGCGCCGGGCCAAGCCAGATTCAGCGGCGCGCCAGCACCTGAGCCCACGCCCTAGGGCCCGTTCGCCCAGCGATGCCCATTGTCCGTCGCAATACAGCAGTGGCCGCTGCGCCGAGGAACTGGCCAGCGCACGAACGTCGCCGATCAGCAAGACATGCGTGCCGGCATCGATGGCCTGGTGCAGCGTGCAATCGAAAGTTGCCGCGGCATCGACCAGGGCGGGCGCGCCCGTCTGCAGCGCGGCCCACTGGGCGTGCGCAAAACGGGCCTCGCCCTTGCAGGCGCCGGCGAACCGCGAGGCAATCGCCAACTGCTCATAACGCAATACGTTGACCGCGAAACTGCGCGCCTTTGCGATCAATGGATAGGCACTGGCCGTCTTGTTGACCGCCACCGCCAGCCGGGGCGGATCGGCCGACAGCGACATCACCGCCGTAGCGGTCAAGCCGCCCCTGACGCCGTCGGATTGCGCGGTGATCACGCAGACTGCGGCGGCCAAGCGCCGCATGCCGAAGCGAAAACCTTCCGGCGAAAGGTATTGTGCGGCTTCCTTCGCGGGGTCTCGATCTTCCATCATCGTCATGCCTGCCATTGCCGATGATCAACTCAGCAAGTTGCCGCGCAGCGTGCTGGCTTCATAGGCGGTTCGGAACACACCGCGCTTTTGCAGCAGCGGCACCACGTGGTCGACGAAATTCTCGACGCTGTCGGGATTGGTGGTGGGGCTCAGATTGAAACCCAGGCAGCCGGTTTCCCGCCAGATGCGCTCGATCTCGTCGGCAACCCGTTCGGGCGTGCCGATGATCTGCGGAATCGCCGGCGACAGCGCCCACTTCCTGGCCACTTCGCGCAAGGTGGCCGGCTCGCCCCGCTCATTGGTCATGGCCGCAGCCATCAGACCGCGCGAACCCTGCGATTCGGCACTGTCGGACAAGGGTTTGTCGGGGTCATACTGGCTCAGATCGATGCCGAACACGCCCGACATGCGCGCCAGGTTCGCTTCGAGCGGAATGCGCTCGATCAACTGCTGCGCCCGCGCCTTGGCCTCGGCGTCGGTGCTGCCGACGATGGGCTGCAATCCGAAAATGACCGGCGGCACCGCAACGCCGCAGCGCTGCGCCTCGGCCTTGAACTGCGCCATCACCTTCTTCATGCCGGCCACGTGGTTCTGGATCGAGAAGATGACTTCAGCATGCTTCATCGCGAACTGGATGCCGCGCCCCGACGAGCCGGCCTGGAACAGCACCGGACGGCCATGCGGCGAGGACAGCGTGGGGCCCACACCCTTGCACCTGAAATACTTGCCTTCGAAATCGACGAGCTTGATTCGTTCGGGGTCTGCAAACCGGCCCGATTGCCGGTCCCGCAACACCGCATCGGCCGGCACGCCATCCCATAGCTGGTAGCAGATCTCCATGAACTCGTCGGCCATGTCATAGCGCTCGTCATGTTCGATCTGGCGGCCCAGGCCGCAGGCCAGGTGCTCGGCGCGGCTGAAGCCGGAAACGATGTTCCAGCCCACCCGGCCCTTGCTCAGATAGTTCAGCGTCGAGATGCGACGGCTGGCCAGATAGGGCGACGTGCCATTGGTCGACAGCGTCACGCACAGGCCAAGATGCCGCGTGGCCGCACTCATCACCGCCACCAGCGGCATCGGATCATGATTGGGCCAGATCACGCCCCATTGCACCGACGGCTTCACGCTGTTCATGTAGACGCCATGGGTCGCCGGGCTGTCGGCAAAGAACACGCCGTCGAAGCAGCCGCGCTCCAGCGTGCGGGCCATGTCCTGCCAATAAGCGTAGTCTTCGAGCCCGTCGAGCTGGCGGTCGGCCGGATCGGCCCAGGACATCAAGGTGTGCGTGATGCCGGTGTGAAGCAGCATCTGGAACAGATGGATTTGCGACGACATGCCTGGCCTCCTGCAGCGGCGATGGGCGATACGGCGCGGCCGCGCCTATTGCGGTTGAATGCCTGCGTTGCGGGCCGCTTCGGTCCACAAGTTCAATTGCGCCGCGACGAAATCCGGAAAACTGACGCTGCCCAGATTGATCGGATCCAGGCCCAGCAGCTTGAACTTCTCCAGCGTGTCCGGGTCGTTTCTCGCCTTGCGCAGCCGCTCGCGAAGCCAGGTCACCGCCTCGGACGGCATGTCTTTGGGGCCGCAGACGCCGGCCCAGGCCATCACGTCGATGGCCGGCTTGCCCAGCTCGACCAGCGAAGGCACGTCCGGCAGGCTGATCGAACGCCTGGGCGCGATCACGGCCAACGCCTTGACCTTGCCGGTTCTGACCATCGGCGCGGTCACGCCGGTGTCGGTCACGCCGAACGACACGCGGTTCTGGGAAAGATCGTTCAGGCCTTCCTGCGTGGCCTTGTAGGGCACCGGCAGGGCCTTCAGGCCGATGGCCCGGGTCAGCGAAGCCGCCAGCACCTGCGCGGTCGCGTTCGAATACATGTAGCTGAGCTTGTCCGGATTGGCCGCCGAATGCCTGATCAGCTCGTCGAGCGACGTGAAGCCCAGCTCGGGCGCCGATGACACGACGTAGGTATAGGAGGCCAGCGGCTCGATGAAAGTGAAATCGCTGGTCGTGTCGTACGGCAAGGATTTCATCAGCGACGTGGCCGCCGAGTTGATCGATGCGCTGCAGATGCCGATCGTGTAGCCGTCGGCCGGGCTCTTGACCAGCGTGGTGGTGCCGATCACGCCCACCGCGCCCGGAATGTTCCGGATCACGAAGCGGGCCGAGTGCTCTCTATGGACCACATCGGTGATCACCCGGACGAGCTGGTCGGCACCCGATCCGGGTGCGTATTGAACGATGAAGCTGATCGGCCGCGACGGAAATTCCTGGGCCGTCGCGCTCAAGGCCGCGCAACCCAGAAGCAGGGATGAAATCAAGTGGCGCATGGCAGTCTCCTCGGGTTGATTTTTTGTCTGTCACCGGATCAGCGATCTCACCCAGTCCTCGCCGATGCCGTTTTCCTTGCAGTGCTTCATGTAGCGATCGAGCCGCAGATAGACGTCGTCGTAGCTCGTCACGTTGCCCTGCGGATCGAGGTGAATCACGGGCCCGTAGACGTGGAACAGCGCCGTCATGTGCCCGACCTCGGGATCGATGAACAAGGTGTGGATGTGCCCCGCAGGCTCGTAGACGAAGCTGCCGGGCTTGGCGAGCCAGTCATGCTCGCGATAGCCCCAGGAACCGTCGATGGTCCATGCCGTCACCGCGGCGGCATGCCGGTGCCGCTGGATGGTTCCCTTGCCCTCGGCCTTCAGCAGGCTGACCCAGCCGCCGTTGGTGACGTCGAACAATACCGGCCGCACCATGCCGCGCAGCGGGTGCTCGTTGCCGACGTTGGGCAGCGGATACCACTTGCCGTCCATCGTCATCACGTCGGGCAGAAACATCTCGGGCCGCGTGAAAGCAGAGTTCTGAATGTTGATCATGGTGCCGCTGCTCCATTGCCAGGGTTCAAACGAGGCGCTTCGCTCGCCATTCGTCGATTTGCGCTTCGGTGAAGCCCGCCTTCAGCAGGCGTTGCTGCGTGTCGCGGCCCAGTACGGGCGCGGCGCGATGCACCGTCGGCGGGTCGGAACTGAACCGGATCGGCGCCCGCACCTCGCGCAGGCTGCCGAGCTTGTCGTGCTGCGTCTCGATGACCAGGCCCGGAATGCGCGCGCTGAAGAAATCCAATGAATCCTTGATGCTCAGCACCGGCGCCGCGATCACCTCATGCCGCGAGAGAATCGCCAGCCATTCGTCGCGCGGCTTGCTGCCGAAGATCGGCCGCAGCACCTCGGCCAGCGCGGCGCGGTGCTTGACGCGATCCCAGTTCTCCTTGAAGCGCGCGTCTTCGATCAGATCTAGACGTTCGATGGCAGTGCACAGCTGCCGCCACGATGCCCGGTGAAAGGCGCCGACGACCAGGTACAGGCCATCAGAAGCCTCGAACGCCTGATAGGGCGCCAGCTGCGGGTGGCCGCTGCCTTGCCGCGTGAAACGCGGGTTGCCGTTCAGCACGCTGACCAGATAGTTCGGCATCAGCGCGTAGGACGCCTCCAGCAGCGAGACCTGCACGTGCTCGCCGACGCCGGTCTGCTCGCGCTTGAACAGAGCGGCGAGAATGCCGATCGTCGACAGCATGGCCGCCGAGGCATCGACCACCGGCGTGCCCGCCTTCGAAGGGCCGCTGTCAGGCTCGCCGGTCACGTCCATCATGCCGGAATAGGCCTGGCCGATGATGTCGTTGCCGCCGTCTTCCTCCATGCCCTGCGCGCCGCCGAACGCGGTCACCGAGCAATAGACGATGCGCGGATTGATCTTGCTGATCTGCGCATAGTCCAGTCCCCATTCGGCCATTCGATGCGAGCGGAAATTCTCGATCAGCACGTCGCAGTCGGCGGCCAGCTCACGCACGATGCGCTGGCCGACCTCGGTGCGGATGTCGGCCGTGACGCTTTCCTTGCCGCGGTTGATGCCGAGGAAATAGCCGCTTTCGCCCTTGCCCACGTAATCGTCGGTGAAGCGGATCAGATCGCCGCGGCCCGGCTTTTCGATCTTGATCACCTGCGCGCCCATCTCGCCCAGCAGCATCGCGCTGAACGGCGCGGCCAGCGCAGAGCCCAGATCCAGAATCTTCAAACCCGATAGATGTGACATGGCGATTCCAGGCGCTCAGGCCAGCGAGACATTGGCGTCATCACGAAGAGAAATGGGCCTTGGCCCGTTGCAGGGCTTCGGCCATTCCGTGATCGCGGGCCTGTTTGAGAAAGTTGAACTCTCCATCGCGAAAGTGCAGGTTGCTGGCCCAGGCCCCGACCGCGTTGGCCGTGGCAAAGCCCATGCCGATCTGCATCTTTTCCAGCGAAGCGAAGACGACGTGCTTTTCGGCGACGATGGCGTCGCGCATCACCTGCGCGCAAACGCCGGCGGTCTGCGCGACGCGGGCCGACAGCTCGCCGGCGGGCACCACCTCGTCGACCAGGCCGTAGTCGCTGGCCTGCCGCGCGTTCCACGACAGCCCGAACAGCATCAGCTCCTTGGCGCGCTTGAGCCCGACCGCGGCCACCAGCAGCGAGATGTCGCCGTCGACCCCGAGATGGCGCCAGCGCGCGTTGTCGAAACGGGCGGTGTCGGCGGCCAGCACCAGGTCGCAGCACAGCGCCAGATACAGGCCGACTTCCGAACACGCACCCTGCGCCGCCAGCACGGTCACCTTGGGACAGCGCAGCAAGCGCATGTACAGCCCGTCGGGGCCCCACCACAACTCGGACAACGCGAGCAGCCGCGCACGCTGGCTAGGCACCTTGCGGGCACGCCCACCCGGTGCGTCGCGAAAGAGGGTTTCCAGCTCGGCGGGATCGAAGCCGCAGGTCAGATCCTCGCCGGCCCCCTCGATGACGATCACCTTGATGTCATCGTCCATCGAGAACGCCTTGATCGCCTGCGCCATGGCACGCGCGATCTCGATCGAGATCAGGTTGCCCGAGCCGGCGCGATCGATCGTGATGCGGCCCAGATGCTGGTCGGATTCGCGGCGAATCCGCAGGTGGCGGGTCATGATGCGCCCCCGCCGGTCATCACCTGCGCGAACAGGCCGGCCGCATCGAAATCGGTGCCTGCACCCTGCGCATCGAGCAGGGCTTCGATCTGGATCTTCGACATCGCGATGCCGTCCAGCGGCGTTCTGGCAGCAGCGTGCGCCATCTGCAGGGCAAGCGCGTCGACTGCAGCCACATCCTCGATACGGTTGACCAGGCCGCGCTCGCAAGCCTGCCGGGCGCTCCATGGCTGGCCCGCGAGCATCCATGACTTTGCCCGGTTCAGGCGGACAGTCAGCGCGGCCAATACCAGATTGGCTTCGGGCAGCCGCTCGAACGGGGAACCGAACTCGCTGTCGGCCGCGCACACCGTATGGTCGGAGCACAGCACCAGCATGCTTCCCGCGTCGTGGCATCGGCCGCGCACCGCGGTGACGACGATCTTCTTGCAGAAAGCCAGGCTCTGATACAGCCCGTTGCAAGCGGCATAGGCAGCGTGCCACGCCGCGCCGAACGGCGGCGAGACACAGGCATCGGCGCCGAGCGGCGGCGCGAAGTCGTTTCCCGTCGAGCGCAGCACCAGCGCCTTCACCTCGTCGCTGTCGGCCAGCTCGACCACGGCATCGCGCAGGGCCGCGGCGAACGCCACGTCATGCCGGCTCAATGCGCCGTAGTCGGTTGCACTGAGCACCGCCACCGGCCCGTCGCGCTTGACGTCGATCATGGCGCTGCCTCCGGGCCGGCAGCGGCCTTCGCGGCTATCGCAGCGGCCAGCCTCGCCTTGTCGGCATCCAATGCCCCCCTGACGCCGGATTGCTTCACCTGCGTCCAGAAGTGCGCCTCATCGTCGGCCGATTGCAGGAAGTGCGAGAACAGCAACCCGCAGATTTCGCGCACGTTCGTGCCGAAGACCGATTCCGCCAGGCCGGCACGCGTTTTCAGGTAGGCCAGCCGCTGCGCCGGACCATCGGCCAGCCGGCGCGCCAGCGCCTGCACGCCGGCGGCCAGTTGATCGTCGGGCAGACACTCATGGGCCAGGCCGAGCTTGCAGGCCTCGGGCCCGGTCATCGGCAGGCCGCTGTAGCCGAAGCGGCGGGCGGCCTTGGTACCCACGATGCGGTTGATGTGCACCGCCGACACGGCGCCGGCCGGACCCAGGAAGCGGGCTTCGAGCGCGCCGATCCTGGCGCTTTCGGAAACCATCACCAGATCGCAGCGCGTGCCGATCATGAAGTACGCCGCAGCCGCGCAGTAGCCGTGCAGTTGCAGCAGCGTGACCTTGGTGCTGCGCGTCAACGCCTGGCTGAAGCCCTGCCGGCCGTAGTTGAGATCGCCGGCGTAGCGATTTGCCATCGACAGCGACATGCGCTTCTGTCCTGGCCTGCGCTGCCCCCAGTCTTCGTTGATCTCGTTGCCGCTACAGAAGGATTTGCCGTTGCCGGCGATCACGATCACGCGCAGCTCGTCGTCGGCATCGCACTGCCTGAGCAATTCCATCAGACGCAGCCGCATCGGCACCGTCATCGCGTTGTGCTTCTCGGGCCGGTTCAGCGTGATCCGCGCGATCCGGCCGTCGTCCGAACGTTCGAACAGCACCTGCCCGGTCGCCCGGGCGATGCTTTCCGGATTGCCGTAGACGTTCATCGAGCGGCTTCCGCCAAAGGCCGCGAGATGATCGTGTCGCCGTCGAGTTCGAACTGCGTCGCGATCTTCTGCGACGCGGTGATCTTCTTCATGTAGGCCAGCACCTCGAAGAACTCGGGCTCGTCGGTCCTGAGCAGCCGCGGCTGCGATTTCCGGTTGATCATCGTCGGCTGCCAGCGCACGCGGGCCAGCTTGCGGTCGCTCACGTCGAGGTGAACGACCAGGCCCTTGCGCGAATCGACCGGGAACGGAAAGGTGGGATAGTCAGGATCGTGCGTCCAGCCCGGATGCAGCCGCTGCCGGCGTTCGATGCGCTCGGGCTTGTCCAGTTCGCCGGGCTGGTAATACATATCGAACGCAAAGTTGGCCATGCCGTAGAAGATCGGCCGGCCCTTGTAGATCTCGATCGGCTTCAGGATGTGCTGATGGTGGCCGAGAATGACGTCGGCACCCGCGTCGATCGCGGCCTTTGCGTACTTCAGCTCGTAGGTGGCCAGCTCGCCTTCCCGGAAATGCAGGCCCCAGTGCATCGACACGATCACCACGTCGACCTGTTCGCGCAAGCTGCGGATGTCGGCCAGGATGTTGGCCAGGTCCTCGTCGTGCGGATAGGTCAGGATGCGCGGCGGCGTGCCCGGCTGGTCGGGTTCGAGCGTTTCGTAGATGGTGCGCGCCCGCGCCGGCGCACAGCCCGGACGATCGACGTCGGCCCAGTAACGGATCGGCAGGATCGAGCAATAGCCCAGCCAGCCGACGCGATTGCCGTTGTGCTCGATGATCACCGGCTTGCGCGCCTCGGCCAGGTTGTCGCCGGCACCGAACAGGTGGATGCGATTGGCGCGAAAGTGCGCGATCGTGTCCTTGAACGCCGAGATGCCGTAATCCATGCAGTGATTGCTGGCAAACGACGCGATGTTGAAACCCGCCCGGCCGATGGCAGCAACGTTTTCCGGATCGCCGCGCAGCGGCGAAGAAGTGCCGCTGACGTTGACTTCGCCGAGTGTCGAATAGATGGCTTCGATCTGGCCGAAGGCGAGATCTGCCTGCTTCATCTGCGCAGACACCAGCTCGAAGATCGAGTCGGGCTCGTCCCGGTTGACCGCGATGTCGCCGACGGCAAAGATCCGCGTCGTGGAATTGGGGCGGGTGCTCATGCTCAGGAAATCACTCGGGTTGGATGTTCGCTTGCTTGACGACGCTGGCCCAGCGCCGGACTTCGGACTGCAGATAGGGATCGAATTCATCCGGACCGGCAGCAACGACCCGCATGCCCTCGGCCGCCATGCGCTCGGTCACTTCGGGTTGCGCCAGCACTGCCGCAATGTCCTTCGCAAGCCGGTCGACGATAGGCTTGGGCGTTCCTGCACGCGTGATGATTCCGTACCAGGTCACCAGCTCGAATCCCTTCAGACCTGATTCGGCGACGGTCGGCAGCTCGGGCCACAACGGCGAACGATTGGCGCTGGTGATCGCGATCGCCTTGACGCGGCCGGACTTGGCATGCGGCAGGCCCGACAGCAGCGTGGTGAACATGAAATCGACGTCGCCGCGCATCACCGCCATCAGGGTCGGCGACCCGCCGGCATATGGAACGTGTACGGCGTCGATACCCGCCATCATGTTGAACATCACGCCGCCCAGATGGCCCGGCCCGCCCAGCCCCGGAGCGCCGAAGTTCAGGCTGCGGGTCTTGCCCAGCGCGATCAGGTCCCGCACGCTGTCAACCTTCAGGTTCGGATTCACGACCAGCAGATTGGGCGCCTCGACCATGTTGATCACGCCCGCGAAATCCTGCGGGAAGCGATAGGGCAAGGCCTTGCGCACGCTCGGATGCACGGCGTGCGAAGTGATGATGATCGCGAACGTGTAGCCGTCGGCAGGCGCCATCGTCAGCGCCTGGATGCCGATCGTGGCGTCGGCGCCGGGCTTGTTCTCGACCACCACCGGCTGTTTCCATTGCTCGGTCAGGCCCTTGCTCAACAGCCGCGCCAGCGAATCCGCGCCGCCGCCCGGCGTCCAGGAAACGATGAACCGGACGGCGTGGCCCGGAAACTCGGCCGCCCGGCCCAGACGCGGCATGGCGGCCAGCAGCGGCGCGCTCAGCGCGAGCTTGTTGAGGTGTCTGCGCGAGACCGGCATGGCTTTCCTCATCCTTCCTGGCTGACCGGGCCGGCGCGGTGCGGCGCTATCGCCGCGCTCGCCAATCCGCCCAGAATTTCTTGCGTGTGTTCTCCCAGCATCGGCACCTGCCGCCGCGGCGCGGTGTCCATGCCCGGCATGCGGAACGGTGCGTGCGGCACCAGGTACTCGCCGGCGCCGTCCTGCACCACGGCCATGGTTCCGCGCTGCCGGATCTGCGGGCTGCCGATGGCTTCGGCAGCGCTCAGATAGCGCGTGCAGGGCACGCCCTCATGCATCAGGCGCGCTTCGCAATCGGCGCCGCTGCGCTCGCGCGTCCACTGCTCGATCAGGCTCATCAACTCGGACCAATGCTTCTCGCGCGAAACGGTGTCGACGAATCGCGGGTCTTGCAGCCACTGCGGGCGATCGATCACGCGCACCAGCGCCTCGAAGTTCTTCTGGCTGGTCGGGGCGATCACGATGAAGCCGTCGGCGCATTGCAGCGGCGGATAGACGCGGTGCGCGGCCGATGACGGCGCCTGCGCCTCCTGGCATTCGGCGACCAGGATGTTCAGCATGCCGTCGAGCAGCGCGACGTCGATGTACTGGCCCTCGCCGCTGCGCTGCCGATGCAGCAGCGCCGCCTGGATCGCAGCGAAGGCCGACATGCCGCCGAACACGTCGGCGGTGTAGGTCGCCGTGTTCTGCGGCTTGCCGCCGCCTTGATATTGCATCTGGGCAAGATCGAAGCCGCTGGCGGCATGGATGATCGGCGCATACGCGGGCCGCCGCGCGTCGGGCCCATGCTGGCCGAACCCGGAAATCGAGCAATAGACGATGTCGGGCTTGATGCGACGCACGGCCTCGTAGCCGATGCCGAGCCGATCAGCGACACCGGGCCGCCAGTTCTCCACCACCACGTCGCTGGTGGCGGCCAGCGCCAGCGCGGCCTCGATGCCTGCGCTCGACTTCAAGTCGAGCACGATGCTCTTCTTGCCGCAATTGAGATGGCCGAAGAAGCTGCTGTACCCATCGCGTACCGGCCTGCGCCCGCGATTGTGGTCGCCGTGTTTGGGTTCGACCTTGATGACTTCGGCGCCGAGATCCGCCAGCAAGCGGGTGCAGTAAGGGCCCGACAGCATGTTGGTCAGATCAAGGACGCGCATACCCGCGAGCGGGCCCGCCGTTCCTGGCCGGGGCGCAGAAGCGGAACTCATCGAATCTCCTCTTGAATTCGATGCGACTATGCGCCGCGTATTAATCTACGTAAACTTAAATTATTGGAACAACTATGCTGGTTTGCTAATGAATCTCGGAGGCCGTGAAATCGATGCATTCCTGGCGCTCGCCGAAACCAAGCGCTTCGCGATCGCCGCGAAACGCTGCCATGTATC
Source organism: Burkholderiales bacterium (assembly GCA_017307915.1). Classification (GTDB taxonomy): domain Bacteria; phylum Pseudomonadota; class Gammaproteobacteria; order Burkholderiales; family Burkholderiaceae_E; genus Zeimonas. The sequence continues at coordinate 47,636 of JAFKGG010000364.1, forward strand.
GGCCTCGGCTTTCAGCCAGATCATCAGCCGGCTGGAAGAGCAGGTCGGCGCGCGCCTGTTCGATCGCAACACCCGGCACGTATCGTTGACGCCCGAAGGCGAAGCCTTTTCGCACGGCGCCTATCGCATCGCGACCGAGCTGCGCGCCACGATCAACGAACTGCGCGAACGCGCTTCATGGCGAACCGGCCGCGTCACCGTGGCGGCAACGCCGTCGCTGGCCACCGACTGGGTGCCGCGGCGCCTGGCGATCTATCGCAAATCGTTTCCCAGCATCGCTCTTCGGCTGCACGACGTGACGTCGGAGCGCTGCCTCGTCATGATCGACCGCGGCGAAGTCGACTTCGGCTTCAATGCCCAGCGGGGCACCGATCTGGAATTCGAAAGCCACTTGCTGTTCATGGAACGCTATTACGTTCTATGCCGCAAGACAGACCCGCTGGCCAGGTTGAAAGAGATCCGGCTGAAAGACCTGAAAGACCGCGAGATCGTGAAGCTGCCGCTCACCGGCAGCGTCTATCCGCAGATGCTGCCGCTGCTGTCGTCGGCCCAGGTCAGGGACAGCGGCATGGAAGTGGCCAACTTCGGCACGCTCGCGGGACTGGTGGCGGCCGGCTTCGGCCTGGGCATCGTGCCCGAGCATGCGCTCGAATTGTGCCGGCGGCCCGGCATCGTCGGCGTTCCGATCAATGCCAATCGGGCGACGCGGCCGGTCTACATGATTCGCCGCCGCGGCCGCAGCCTTTCTGCGGCGGCGCAGGCGATGTGGGAACAGATCGCGAAAGACTTCTGAGGCCGCGTCAGGCCTTCTGCATCGGTTGCCCGTCTTCGGTGCGGGTCAGGCGATTGCGTTCGTCGACGAACACCACGCGCGGTTGATGCGTGGCCATCTCGGCTTCCGACAGCATCGCGAAGCTGGCGATGATCACCAGATCACCGGTCGATGCGCGGCGCGCCGCCGAACCATTGATCGAGATGATGCCGCTGCCGCGCTCGGCGCGCAGCGCATAGGTGACGAAGCGCTCGCCGTTGTCGATGTTCCAGATGTGCACCTGCTCGTTGTCGCGGATGTCGGCGGCATCGAGCAGGTCTTCGTCGATCGCGCACGAACCCACGTAGTGCAGTTCGCAATGCGTCACCTTGGCGCGATGGATCTTCGATTTCAGAAAATGACGAAACATGGTCGATACGTACTTGGCAATGAAGGATGCGGGAAGACCGCCCCGCTGTCACGCGGGCGGCGCGCCGGCGCCTTGCGCCAGCCAGTCGAGCATGGCCGCGTTGCAGGCCGGTGCGCTTTCGTATTGCACCCAGTGGCCGGCATCGTCGATGACCTGCGATGAAGCTTGCGGCAATACCTGATGAAATGCGTTCAGCGCCGTCTCGATGCCGCCGCTGGATGTGGCGTCGTGGCGGCCCCAGATGCCGCACACCGGCAGCGTCACCTGCTGCAAGGCTTCGATCAGCCCCTGCCCGCGCGAGGCGCCGCGGCTGAAGAAGCGCGTGCGCGCCGCATTCTGGCACTGGATCTCGATGGCCAGATCGTCGATGCGCGCGGGATCGGCGATCATCAGCACCGCCAGGTTGTGGCGGTGCGCCGCGCGCTGCGCCTGCTCGTCGGCAAGGCCGCGCCAGCGCTGCATGGCCTGATCGCGCGCATTGCGCAGCGCGCCCAGCCCGACGGCGCCCACCAGCATCAGCCGGCGGATGCGGTCGGGGCGCCGGGCCGCCAGATGCGCCGCGACGACGCCGCCGAACGAAAAACCGATCAGATCGACCGGCGCGTCGCCCGCGATCGCCACGTCGAGCGCCTGCGACAGCCCCTCGGCCAGTTCGGCCGGGCCGGCACCCGCCGGCGCATCGGCGGAATCGCCGTAGCCCGGCATGTCGGGCGCCCAGACCGTGTACGAAGCTGACAGCGCCTGCAAATTGAGCACCCAATGGCGCCACGAACCGGTGCCGCCATGCAGCAACAGCAGCGGCGGCCCCGCGCCCCAGCGGCGCCATACCGAGGTACCGCTGGCCGTGGGCACCTCCACCCGCTGCGCGGCGGCCTCGAGCCCGGCCAGCCATTGCGCGGGCGCAAGCCCTGTCGGGCGCTGCGCAGCCGCCCGCGCCGCACTCTGGGTGGCGGCCGGCGCGGCTTCGGCCACGTCGTTTTCGGGGTTTCGTTCCATAACCGCATACTTTAACCCCTGCGCGGCGTTTGTGCCGCGGTGCAGCACGCCGGCGGCCGATCTGTGAGAGGATCGATCTTTCAGCGCGCCGCCGGCACCGCTGCCGGTGCGGCGCGTCCCGTTCGATTCATTGCGAGACCGACACCATGGACACCGCTTCCGACAGCGCGCGCGGCGCCGCGCTGCGCTATCCGTTCGACGGCATCCCCGAGGCGGGCGAGGTGCGCGAGGTCGCCGACGGTGTGCTGTGGATCCGCATGCCGCTGCCGTTCACGCTCACCCACATCAACCTGTGGGCGATCGACGACGGCGACGGCTGGGCGATCGTCGATTCCGGCGTACAGACGCCCGAGACCGCCGCCGCTTGGCGCACGCTGCTGACCGGCCCGCTGGGCGGGCGCCGCGTCACGCGCGTGTTCGCCACGCACATGCATCCCGATCACATCGGCATGGCCGGCTGGCTGACGCGCCGTTTCGACTGCCGGCTGTGGATGACGCGGCTCGAATACCTGACCTGTCGCGTGCTGGTGGCCGACACCGGCCGCGCCGCGCCAGCCGACGGCCTGGCTTTCTATCGCCGCGCCGGCTGGGACGAAGTGGCGATCGAGCAATACCAGGCGCGCTTCGGCGGCTTCGGCAAGAACACCTACGCACTGCCCGACAGCTATCACCGCATCCGCGACGGCGATCAGATCCGCATCGGCCCGCGCGACTGGCAGGTGGTGGTCGGCAGCGGTCATTCGCCGGAACACGCCTGCCTGTACTGTCCGCAATCGAAACTGCTGGTGTCGGGCGATCAGGTGCTGCCGCGCATCTCGTCGAACGTGTCGGTGTTTCCCACCGAGCCCGACGCCGACCCGCTCGCCGACTGGCTCGATTCGCTGCGCGACATCGGCCGGCGCGTGCCCGACGATGTGCTGGTGCTGCCGGCGCACAATGAGCCGTTCTACGGCCTGCACGCCCGGCTGCGCGGGCTCGATCACGGCCATCAGCGCGCGCTCGAACGGCTCAAGCAGGCATTGGCCGAACCCAAACGCGTGGTCGACGTGTTCCGTTCGCTGTTCGCGCGCGACGTCACCACCGATGCGCACCTGATGAGCATGGCCACCGGCGAGGGCATCGCGCATCTGAACTACCTGATCGGGCGCGGCGAGGCGACCGAATCGGTCGATGCGCATGGCGTCGCCTGGTATCGCGCAACGTCGTGAAGCCGAGCTGCCGCGCGACGCAGGCAACGCACGCCCTGCGCGGCGCTGAGGCCAGACGATGGATCTAGACCCGATCTCCCTGCGGCTCATCCTGCACGTCGCCGAGACGGGCACGCTGGTGGAAAGCGCCAGGCGCCTGAACATCGTTCCCTCGGCGGCCAGCAAGCGCGTGGCGATCCTGGAAAGCCAGTTGAAGACGCCGCTGCTGCGGCGGACCAATCACGGCGTGCAGTTGACCGCCGCCGGCCAGGCGCTCGAAAGCATGGCGCGCCGGGTGCTCGGCGAACTCGACAGCATCGCGCCGATGATCCGCGACTACTCGAAAGGCGTTCGCGGCCGGGTGCGCGTGCTGGCCAGCGCTTCGGCCATCTGCCTGTTCCTGCCCGACGAGCTGGCGTCGTTCCTGGCCACGCATCCGCAGATCGACGTGCACTTCGAAGAGTGCGACAGCGAACGGATCCTCAAAGGCATCGCCGAGAACATCGCCGACATCGGCATCTCGTTCGCGATGCAACATACGTATCCGCTGGAGAGCGCGCTCTACCACCGCTATGAACTGGCCGTGCTGGTGCCCGCATCGCATGAGCTGGCGCACCGGCGTTCGGTGCCGTTCCACCAGACGCTCGACTATCCGCACGTGGGCCTGTGGGCCAGCAGCGCGGCCAACCTGTACATGAACCGCCGCGCGGCCGAATTGAACCGCGCCGTCAACTACCGGATGTACGTCGACAGCTATCACTCGATGGCGTTGATGGTGCGCTCGGCCTGGGCATCGGCATCGTGCCCAGGGGCCTAGTCAAGCCGTTCTCGCGCAACTTCGGCGCCGTCGCCGTCAAGCTCGACGAGTCCTGGGCATCGCGCGAGCTGAACATCTACTTTCCTTCCCACGATCGCTTGCAGGCGGCGCCGCGGTTGTTGCTGGAACACCTTCGGCGCACCTGCCCCGACTGAGCGATCCGCGGCCCGCGTGCCGGGCCTGATCCGCATTCACTTTTGGTGAATGCGGGGCTCCGAAAAGTCGCTTTGCCCTGCATCGAGGGCTGTCTAGGATTCGTTGTGTTCGGCACAACTACAACGATCGGAGACAGTCTGATGACTCGGCATATCGCGCATGCCTCGTTCTGTTCGCGCCGCCGTGCGGCACTCGCCATGCTTGCCGCCGCGGCGCTGCCCGTCGGCACGGCGAGGGCTTCGAACGGCTTTCCCAACAAACCGGTCAAGATCATCGTGCCCTCGGTCCCCGGCGGCCTGATGGACGTCTCGGCGCGCCTGATCGGCCCGAAACTCTCCGACCACTGGAAAGTGCCGGTGGTGGTGGAGAACAAGCCCGGCGGCGGCATGGCGATCGGCACCTTGCAGGCCGCCAAGAGCCCGGCCGACGGCTACACGCTGCTGCTGGCGCATGAAGGCGCCATCGTCATCAACCCGGTGATCGTGGCCAATACGCCCTACTCCGTGAAGGATTTCGTGCCGCTGGCCCAGGTCTGGGACACCAGCCTGATCCTGCTCATCAACAAGGACGTGCCGGCCGCAAACCTGAAGGAACTCGACGGCTACATCAGGCAGAACCCGGACAAGCTCAACTACGCGGTCGCCGACATGATCGGCGAGCTGATGTCCGACATGGTCAAGCAGGCGATGGGCTGGAAGTACACGAACATCATGTACAAGGGCAATCCCGAGCGGGTGCGCAGCGTGATGGCCGGCGAAACGCAGATGACACTGGCCAGCGCCAGCGATGCCTTCACCGCGCTCGACACCGGCCGCGTGCGCGCCATGGGCATTTCCTCGATGACGCGTTCGCCGCGCCTGCCGAACATTCCGACGCTGGACGAGGCCGGCATGACCGGCTTCAACCTGATGAGCTGGGGCGGCCTGTTCGTGCCCGCCGGCACGCCGCCCGACGTCGCCGCCAAGCTCAGCGCCGATGCGCGCCGCGCGCTGGCCGAACCCGACGTGGTCGAACGCATCGAAGCCGGCGGCAGCCAGGTCGGCGCCCGCATCACGGCGGAGCAGTTCCAGCAACGCATCGCCGCCGACGTCGCGCGCTGGCGCCGACTTGCCGAAAGCCGCGGCATGCAGACCTACGACAAATAAGGCACGACAGCATGAAACGTGAAGAGAACGAACTGCTCACGCAGGTGGGCAAGGGCACGCCGATGGGCGAGGTCATGCGGCGCTACTGGCACCCGATCTGTACGTCGGCCGAGCTGCCCACCCCCGATTGCGATCCGCTGCGCACGCGGCTGCTGGGCGAGACCTTCGTGGTCTTTCGCGACAGCCATGGCCGCGTCGGCGTGATCGACGAACTGTGCATGCATCGCGGCGCTTCGATGGCGCTGGGGCGAGTGGAAGACGGCGGCATCCGCTGCATCTATCACGGCTGGAAGTTCGCGGTCGATGGCCGGATCATGGAAACACCCAACCATGAAGATCCCCGCCTGCGCCAGCGCCTGAAGGCGCCCTGCTATCCGGTCCACGAAAGTGCAGGACTGGTGTGGACGTATATCGGTCCCGCGGAGCATCAGCCGCCGTTCAGGCGCTTCGGCTTCGAAGACGTTCCCGACGCGAATCGGGTGGTGCTGCGCATCAACGTCAATGCCAACTACCTGCAGTGCTGGGAAGGCGGCACCGATACCTCGCACGTGACGATGCTCCACAGCAACGTGGCGCGCCCCAACTGGGCCCTGGGCAACGGCAAAGCGGCCAGCGGCGTGGCCGACGACATGCTGGTGGAGGCCTTCAACGACACCGCGCCCAAGCTGGAGATCGAAGACACCAGCTTCGGCTTCCACTACGCCGGCATCCGCACCGCGCCGGGCGAAGAAGGCTCGCGGCGCAACGTGCGCATCGTGCCGATCTTTCTGCCCGGCGGCCGCATCATTCCGTTCCGCGATTTCTCCACCTGGGTGTTCGAAACGCCGCAAGACGACGAGCACACCAGCACCTACATGATCGACGCCAGCGCCACGATGCCGCTCAGCCGGCAGGCGCGGCTGAAGCGTTCCGGATTGATCGAAGAGCGCTTCTACAAGGACAACAACTTCCGCGCGAGCTGGGACGATCGCCTCGGCCAGAACCGCGATGCGATGCGCAAGCAGCAGAACTGGACCGGCTTTTCCGGCATCAGCCAGGAAGACGCCATCATCTCGACCTCGATGGGTCCGGTCTATGACCGCACCCGCGAGCACCTGGTCGCCGCCGACGCCGCCATCGTGCGCCTGCGGCGCAGGCTGCTCGACGCGGTGCGCCTGGTCGAAGCCGGCAAGACGCCGCCGGCCGCCATGGTGGCCGACATGACGCGGATGCAGGGCTTCGACACCGATTGGGACATTACGCAACGCTGGCAGGACATCGCGCCCGAGCACCGCATGCATTTCGCCTTGGAAAAGGAACCCGCGTGATGGCCGGGCCAGAGCCGGGCAAACGCCAAGACGGCCGCCTGCGGGAGCGCCGCATCGTGATCACCGGCGCGGCCTCCGGCATCGGGTTGGCGACGAGCCGGCTGTTCGCGCTCGAAGGCGCGCGGATCGCGATGATCGATCGCGATGCCGCCGCGCTGGCCGAGGCCGCCGCCGGCATCGGCCCCGCTGCGCATGCCTGCCAGGCAGACGTGGGCGACGAGGAACAGGTCGGCCGCGCCATCGAACAAGCCGCCGCCGCGATGTCGGGCATCGACGGCGTGGTCAACGCGGCCGGCGTCAGCCGCCGGCAGCCGTTCACCGAGATGAGCAAGGCCGATTGGTCACAGGTGCTGCGCGTCAATCTCGATGGCCCGTTCCACGTCTGTAGCGCGGCGCTACCGCATCTGCGCGCCGCCGGCGCCGCGACGGTGGTCAACATCGCTTCCGGCGTGGCCTTGCGGCCGATCGCCGACTGCGCCGCCTATGCGGCCTCCAAGGGCGGCCTGATCGCCTTCGGCAAGGCCCTGGCGGTCGAGCTGGCGCCCTACGGCATTCGCGTCAATACGGTGTGCCCCGGCATCGTCGAGACGCCGATGATCCGCCGCAGCATCGACAGCTACGCCGACCCCGAGGCCGTGACGCAGAAGCTGTTCGAGCGCCGGCTGCTGAAGCGCTTCGGCCAACCGCAGGAAATCGCCCACGCCGTGCTGTTCCTGAGCAACGACGAATGCGCCTACGTCACCGGCAGCGTCTTCGCCATCGACGGCGGCGGCACGATGCATTGAATCTGCCGGATAGCGGAGCCCCATCGATGAACATGGAAGATCCGGCAGCAGTGCCGGACTATGCGCGATTGTTGCGCCTGGACGGCAAGGGTTTCGTCGTACTCGGCGCCGGACAGGGCATCGGCCGCCAGGTGTGCCATGCGCTGTCGCAGAGCGGCGCGCAGGTGCTGTGCGTGGATCGCGACGACGCCCTGGCAAGGGCCGTCGCCGACGAGGTGGGCGGCCACGCCTGCGCGGCCGACGTGCTGCAACGCCGTGACGTGGAACGGGTCTTCGACACGGTACGCAAGACCTTGCAGCGGCCGTTCGGCATCGTCGACATCGTCGGGCGCGCCATGATCGGCCCGATCGACGGCCTCGACGACGACGCGTATCAGGCACAGCACGACATCGTCTTCAGGCACGCCTGGCTGGCGGTGCAGATCGGCGCGCCGCTGCTGGCCGAGCACGGCGGCGGTTCGATCGTCCTGGTCGGTTCGCTGTCGGGTGAAGCAGCGCTGCATCACCAGGCCTTGTACGGCTCGGCCAAGGCAGCACTGCATCATTTCGCACGCTGTGCCGCGGTCGAATATGCGCCGCGCGGCGTGCGCATCAACGTCGTGGCGCCCGGCCCGACCCGTACGCCGAGGCTGATGGCGCTGGTCGGCGAAGACTGGTCGGCCATCGAACGATCGATCCCGCTGCAACAGGCCGCCGACCCGGCAGACATTGCCGGCGCCGTGCTGTTTCTGGCCAGCGACCTGGCGCGCCAGGTGACCGCGCAGCTCATCGCGGTGGACGGCGGCGCACTGGCAACCATTTCGCGGCCGTCCAGCGCGGCCATCAAACCACGAGGTCAGGCATGAACAAGGAAGACAACGAAACGCTGTGCCGCGTCGGCAAGGGAACGCCGATGGGCGAGTTGCTGCGGCGCTACTGGATTCCCGCCGCGCTTTCCGAAGACCTGCCCGAGCCCGATTGCGATCCGATCCGGGTGCGCCTGCTGGCCCAGGATTTCGTCGCGTTTCGCGACAGCGCCGGCCGCGTCGGCATTCTCGATGAGCTCTGTCCGCATCGGCGCGCTTCGTTGGTGCTCGGCCGCACCGGCCACGGCGGCATCGAGTGCCTGTACCACGGCTGGCGGTTTTCGGTGCAAGGCAAGATTCTGCAGATGGCCAATTGCGACGATGAGAAGCTTGCCGAGCGTTACCGCGCGAACGCCTATCCGGTGCATGAGGTCGGCGGCATCATCTGGGTCTATCTCGGCCCGGCGCAGCATCAGCCGGCGTTTCCCTTGCATCCGTGGATGGAGGCGGCGCCGGAACATCGCTATACCCGCATCATCGCCAGCCATTCCAACTTCGTGCAGGTGATGGAAGGACTGCTGGATTCGTCGCACCTGGGCATCCTGCATCAGGATGCACTGCCGGCCGGCGATGGCTCGCAACGCTACGATCATCCGGGCAAGACCGAGAGCTTCCGCTATCTGACCAGCCTGCGCGCACCCAAGATCGAAGTGCACGAAACCTCGTTCGGCATGTATTACGCCGCGCTGCGCAAGGTCGTGCACGACGGCCAGCCGATGGTCGATACGCGCCTGACCGCATTCGTCGCGCCGTTCACAGTCTACGTCGCATTCGACCACGGCCGCGTCGCGCTGACGCTGATCCCGGTCGATGACGAACACACCTACTTCTACAACATCACCTGGGAAGACGAACGGCCGATCAATACCGAGCCCTATCGCAGCCAGATCGATCTGGCCGGCGGCACGCTGCCCGACGTGGCGCGGCGCTGGGGCTTCGCCCGTGAAACGCACGGCCAAGCGCGCACCGCCAGCCGCCAGAACAACTGGCTGCAGGACCGCGCAGCCATGCGACGCGGCGAGACCTATACCGGGCTGCCGCCGTTCACCGCCGAAGACGCGGCCATGACCAGCTCGATGGGGCCGATCTCGGATCGGCAGGAGCTGCTGGTGCCGGCCGACCTGGCCATCGTGCGCATGCGCCGCATGATGATCGAGGCGGCACGCTCGGTCGCGGCCGGCGGCACACCGCCCGGCTATGAGACGGGGCAGCATCCCGGCGACATCGTGCCCTGGGCAAGAAAGCTCAGCCCGGGCGTCGACTGGCGCAGCATGCTGCCCGGAATGGAATCCGTGTCGGCCTAGCGTGCCGGCATCGCAGCCGCCCACAGCGACGACATGCCGCAGCGCCCTCGCCTGAGCTTCAGTCTGGCCGTGTCGCCGGGCATCAGTGCCCTGTTCGCCGAATGGCCGATGCCCGAGCGTCTTGCCCGGGCACGCGCCTGCGGCTTCGACGGCATCGAAGGGCCGCCGCCCAGCGATCCGGCGGCGCTGCGCGCCCGCCTCGATGCGCTCGGCATGTCGTTCACCTGCATGTCGTTCGCGCGCGGCGCCGCTGAGCGGGGCGAGCTGGGCATTGCGTGCCTAGCCGGCCGCTCGCAAGACTTCAAGGATGAACTGGCCCGCACCATCGACACCGCCGCCATGCTGGGGTGCAAGCAGCTGCATCCGATGGCCGGCCTGGTGCCCGATGCGTCATCGCTTGCGCGCTGCAAAGATATCTATCTGGACAATCTGCATCACGCCTGCGCCACCGCTGCGGCGGTGGGCATGCAGATCCTCATCGAACCGATCTGCGCGCAGCGCCAGCCGCGCTATCTGCTGCAGCGCGCTGCGCAAGCGCTGGAATGGATAAGCGAGATCGGAGCGTCGAACCTGTCCTTGATTCTCGACCTGTACCATACGGCCGCCGAAGGCGAATCCGCGCCGCGGATCGCCGCTGAGCACGCCGCGTCGATCGGCATCGTGCAGCTTGCGCAGTGGCCGGCGCGAACGCAGCCGGCGCAAGACGACCCGGTGCTGTGCCAGACATTGGCCGCGCTGGATGAAGCCGATTGGCATAGCTGGATCTGCGCCGAATACGTGCCGACCGGCCCGACGCTGCACTCCCTGGATTGGATACGGAACCTGCATTCATGACCACGACAAGCCCAGCTTCGATCGAAGCCGCCGTGTGCGCGTTCGGTCCGCGCTTCGACTCGGACATTCTGGCGGCCACTCATGACATCTATCGGCCGCACATTCCTGAAGGCGACGGCCCCGCGCTGGCCGACGTCAGCTATGGCCCCGATGAACGCCACCGCCTCGACGTCTACCTGCCGCACGGCGCCGTACGCGGGATCGTGATCTACGTTCACGGCGGCGGCTTCGTACGCGGCGAAAAGAATCTCGACGGCGTCTTCTATCGGAACATCGGGCAGTTCCTCGCCGGTGAGCATTTCGCCACGGTGGTTCCCAACTATCGCCGCGCGCCGCTGCACGCATGGCCCTGCGGCGCCCAAGACGTGCAGCGCACGGTGCAATGGGTACACGACAACGCGCAGCATTTCGGCGGCCGCTTGCCGCCGGTGTTCGTCATGGGCCAATCGGCCGGCGCCAGCCATGTCGCCTCGTGGTTCTTCGACGACGAAGCCCGCGGCGGCGCGCTGCCGACCGTCAATGGCGTTCTGCTGATGAGCGGCTTCTACAAGGCTCATGCGCCGCTCGCGGAAAATATCGCCGCCTATTTCGGCAGCGATGCGACCCTCTACGCGCAGCGCTCGCCGTTGACGCACGTGAAGTCCACGCAAACGCCGCTGTGGTTAAGCGTTGCGGAGCTGGACCCGGGCAGGATCGCTTCGCACACGTTCGAGCTGGCGCAGGCCATCACCGAGCGCAACGGCCGCAGCCCGGAGTTCGCCTGGTTGCGTGGCCACAATCACGTATCGACCGTGTTGAGCCTGGGGTCGCCGCAGACCGACGTGAGCGCGGAGATCCTGCGGTTCCTGCATGCCCATGCATAGCGCGGCCGCGCAGCCGCCGAGCCTTACCCGCCCTGATCGCCGCGCGGCATCGTCGCCCGAATCTGCTCGGCCGCCCGCCGCAGCGGCACCAGGAACCGCCTGACCGCTTCCTTCTCATCGCACGTGCCGGCGATCAGACTCACATTGATGGCGGCGATCGGTTGCCCCGAGGCGTCGCGCACCGGCACCCCGATGCCGGCAATCGCCGGATCGAGCACACCGTCGATCCAGGCATAGCCGTCGCGCTGGATGCGGTCGAGATGCTCGCGCAGTTCGCGCGCCCATACACCGGCCTTGACGGGGCCGGCACGCGGCGCGGCCGCTTGCACATAGTCGCGCCAGGCGGCCTCGGGCAAGGCCGCCAGCAACACCCGCCCGATCGAGACCAGATGGGCCGGCAGGCGGCTGCCGACGCTCAGGTTGGTCGCCAGGATGCGTTGCGACGGAATGCGCAGCACGTAGACGATCTCGGTGCCGTGCAGCACCCCCATCGAACACGATTCGCCGACGTGGCTGCGCAATTCTTCGAGCGCCGGCTGCGCGACCGGCCAATACGGCTGCGTGTACAGATACGACAGGCCCAGCGACAGCACCTTCGGCGTCAACGCGAACGATTTGCCGTCGGTTTCGGCGTATTCCTGCTCGCACAGCGTCAGCAGCAGCCGCTTGGCCACGCTGCGCGGCAATGCGCTGGCATCGGCGATCTGCGCGATGGTCTTGCGGCGCGAACCCTTGCCCATCGCATCGATGACGGAAAGCCCGCGAGCAAAGGCGCGGACGAACGATTCGGAGTCTGTATTGCTCACGGCTGGTTCATGAGTGGATGGCATCACTCGCCAAGGCTACCCGATCCGCGCGGCGCCGAGACGCGCTTGACAGAACGTCGGCCAGAAGTTTAATGTGGATTAAATCGGTGACATTCGTTCGCCTGGCGGTTATCAAAGAAAACCCCTCCTCAGACGCGATCCCACCGGCCGGAATCGCAGCCCATCCACTCGGAGACAACTCATGAATCCTCTGTTTCGCGCCGCGCTCGTCGCTGCCGGCATGGCCGCCGCCGCCATGGTTCAAGCGCAGAACTTTCCCAGCCAATCGGTGCGTATGATCGTTCCGTTCCCGCCCGGCGGCACCACCGACATCCTGGCGCGCGACGTCGCAGCCCAGTTGAGCACGCGCTGGAACGTGGCGGTCGTCGTCGACAACAAGGGGGGTGCCAGCGGCACGATCGGATCGGAACAACTGGTGCGCTCGGCGCCCGACGGCTACACGCTGATGGTCACGGCCACGCACCACGTCATCAACCCGAGCTTGATGAAGAAGCTGCCGTACGACACGAAGCGCGATTTCACGCCGATCGCGCAGATCGCGCTGGTTCCCAACGTGCTGGTGGTGCACCCCAGCGTGCCGGCCAAGTCGGTGGCTGAACTGATCCAGCTAGCCAAGGCCAAGCCGGGTTCGCTGAGCTTCGGCTCGGCCGGCATCGGCGGCGCCAATCATCTGTCGGGCGAACTGTTCAAGGCCATGGCCAACGTCGACATGGTGCACATCCCCTACAAGGGCGCGGCGCCGTCGCTGAACGACCTGCTGGGCGGCCAGATTCCGATGATGTTCGATTCGGTGCCCGGCGTGATCCAGCACATCCGCGACGGCAGGCTGCGCGCGCTCGGCGTCACGTCGATCCGCCGCGTTCCCAGCCTGCCGAATGTGCCCACCATCGACGAAGCCGGCGTGAAAGGCTTCGAGGCGACCGCCTGGTTCGGCATGTACGCACCGCCCAACATGTCGCCCGCGCTGGCCGCGCGCATCGCCGGCGACGTGGCCGAGGTGCTGAAGTCACCGGCCATCCAGGATCGCTTCGAGAAGTTCAGCGCCGTCAGCACGCCGATGACGCAGCCGCAGTTCGTCGATTTCGTGAACAAGGAAATCGACAAGTGGGCCGACGTCGTCAAGCGCGCCAAGATCGAGGCGCAGTGATCGCTGCATGGGGCACGCCGCATGCCGGCCTGCCCCATGCCGTGGCATGGACTGCGCGGCCCGGCCCGTATAGGGCGCGGCGCCGCGCGCAGACCGCTCAGATCGCCCCGCGAGCACGCATCGCAGCGATCTCGCTGTCGTCCTTCCCCAGCACTTCGCGCAGCACGGCCTCGGTATCCTGCCCCAGCACCGGCGGCGCGCGATCGTAGACCGGCGGCGTGGCCGCCAGCCGCAAGGGGCTGGCGATCGTGCCGGCCATCGCGCCATCGGCGCGCGGCACGTCCACGCGCAGCCCGCGGTGACGAACCTGCGGATCCTCGAAGGTCTGCCGGTAGTCGTTGACCGGCCCGCAGGGCACGCCGACCGCTTCGAGCCGTTCGATCCAGCAGGCCGTGGTCTGCGTGCGCATCGTGCGGGCCAGCTCATCGACCAGCGCCTCGCGCCCCAGGATGCGGCCGGTGACCGTCACGTAGCGCGGATCGGCCGCCAGGTCGTCGCGGCCGATCGCCTCGCAGTAGCGCTGCCACTGCGCATCGTTGCCGACCGCCACGATCACCTCGCCATCAGACGAAGCGAAGGTCTGATAAGGCACCAGGCTGGCATGCGCATTGCCGTAGCGGTGCGGCACCTTGCCGCTGGCGAAGTAGCCGGTGACCTGGTTGCCGCCCAGCGCAACCACGCAATCGAGCAGCGCCATGTCGATGTACTGCCCCACGCCGGTGACGCTGCGCGAGTTCAGCGCGGACAGGATCGCGATCGTGGCATACATGCCGGTGAGCACGTCGGCGATCGCGATGCCCACCTTCTGCGGCCCGCCGCCCGGCGCATCGTCGCGCTCGCCGGTGATGCTCATCAGCCCGCCCAGGCCCTGGAACACGAAATCGTAGCCGGGCTTGTGCGCCGATGGGCCGCTCTGCCCATAGCCGGTGATCGAGCAATAGACGAGACCCGGATTGATCTCGCGCAGTTGCTCGTAGCCGAGCCCATAGCGGACCAGATCGCCGACCTTGTAGTTCTCGATCAGCACGTCGGACTTGGCCACCAACTGCCTGATCAGCGCCTGCCCTTCGGGCCCGGCGATGTCCACCGTCATCGACTTCTTGCCGCGATTGGCCGCTGCGAAGTAGGTGGAATCGCCGCTGTCCTTGCCGTCCGCGTCTTTCAGCCATGGCGGCCCCCAGCGACGCGTATCGTCACCGACGCCCGGGCGCTCGATCTTGATCACCTCGGCGCCCATGTCGGCGAGATTCTGCGTGCACCACGGCCCGGCCAGGATTCGCGACAGATCCAGAACACGAATGTGCGACAGCGCACCGCGTTGCCTGCTCGAGTCCACGCTCACGCCTCCATCGGACATGCGATTCAACGACCCGCCGAAATCGGCAGCTCGACCATCGCTTCGCCGGTGGCGACCACTTCATCGCGCTGGTTCTTCACCTGGATGTCGAGCAGCGCATAGCAGGCGCTGTCGGTACGCTTGAGCGACGACACCGTGCCGTGCGGGCGGATCGTGTCGCCGGGCTTGACCGGCACGCGCCAGCGCGTCTCCAGCCGGCGATGGATACCGCCGATCGGCAACAGCCAATCGGTCAGCATCCGGCTGATGATGCCGAAGTTGGTCATGCCGTGCATGATGATGCCGCCGAACTGGGTCTTGCCGAAGCTGCCCTTCATGTAGTTGTCGTCGAGATGCAGCGGATTGAAGTCCAGCGAGGCTTCGCAGAACTCGCGGATCGTTTCGCGCGTCGGCGAAAACGGCTGGCCCTGGATCTGAAAGCCCGGGCGGATGTCGGTATTGGCGGAGCTGGTCATGTCGGTTTCCTCAGGCCGGGCGAATCGTCCAGCCGCGGCCGGAGCAGATCACTTCGTCGTTCTGGTTGAAGAACACGTTGTCGTGGATCACGAACAAACGGTCTTTCTTGATGAACTTGTCGAGCGCCCGCGCTTGCAGGCGGATCATGTCGCCCGGGCGCGCCGGAATGTTGTAGCTCCAGGACTGGCCTGCGTTCACCGTGCCCGGGCTGCGCATCCAGTCATCGGTGGGCGTGCACGAGAACATCAACAGGATGTGGATCGACGGCGGCGCGATCAGCCCGCCATAGCGTGAACGCCGGGCATATTCCTCGTCGAAGTACAGCGGGTTCAGGTCGTTGACCGAACGGCAGTACTTCTGGATCGCCTCCAGCGTCAGCAGGTAGGGAATCGTCGGCCGCGGCTCGCCGGGCACGATCTGGTCCCAGGTCTTGCGCTGCGCGTTGTCTTTCCAGAAATCGGTTTCGAACTCTTGCGTCGTTTGCGTCATGAAGGAGCCCTTCGGATCAGGGGATTCGTTTCAAAGAGGTACCGCGCAGGCGCCATGTGCGACGCCCAGAATGCGGTGGAAGCTATCAGCCAGCATGGCGGCACCTTCGCCGTTGCGGCCGGCGGCCAGCCGGCGCGCGATGAAGCCGTCGGGCCGGATCAGGAAGGCATCCGACGGATCGGCGCCGTACAGATGTGAGAACTTGTCGTCTTCGGGCACATAGGCGCCGCTCTCGCCGACGAACAGCACCGACAAGGGCACGCCGAGCTCATCGATGACCTGCTGTGCCGCCTTTGCCCAGACGTCGGCCTTCTCCTGGATCAGCAGGGTGAAGCCGGGCCCCCACAGATCGACGATCGAGACGCGCCGGCCTTCGGCGTTGCGCAGCCAGACATGCGGCGCGCGCGCGCCGGGCAGCGTGGTCTCGACGTAGTCGGCCAAGGTAGGCGGCGGCGGTGCGCTGCACTCATCGCGGATGATCGCCGCCGACTCGTACACCGTGCCGAGCTGATAGCCCGTGTGCAACACGCTGTTGTCGCCATGCGCCTGCGCATGCTGGCGAAGAAAGCGCAGCCCGACGTCGCTGATCGTCCCTTTGGTGAACAGATCGGGCTCGCCGATCAGCGCGGCCGTCACGATCGAGCGGAAGTTCATCGAGTTGTAGGTCGCCGACTTCACGGTCAGCAGCCCCTTGGCCTTGCGCTCGGGTTCGTACGTGTCGAGCAGGGCCGATGCCGCAATGCCCTTGACCACCAGCCCCAGCTTCCATGCCAGGTTGTTCACGTCTTGGATGCCCGAGTTCATGCCGAACCCGCCCCAGGGCGAATGCCAATGCGCCGCGTCGCCGGCAAACAGCACATTGCCTTCGCGCCACTTACGCAGCAGCCCGGTGGTGTAGTCGAAACGATAGAGCTGCACGATCTCGATCGGCAGTTCCGGCATGCCCAGTGCCCCACGCAGCCGCTCGAGCACCACGTCTTCATCGGGCAGCGTTTCTTCGTCGTGGCCGAAGCTGTAGCGCCACAGCCCGGTTTCGGGGTGCTGGCTGCCGAACCAGCCCGCATAACGCGGATCGAGAATGAACGAGTGGAAGAAGCCGTCGCGGCCCAGCGTGTCTTCCAGATCGGCGCGGAACTCGACCAGGATCTGGTTGCCGAACGTCGGGCCATGATCCTGCCCGTTGGCGATACGGCCGCGGATGAAACTGTGCGCGCCATCGCAGGCCACCAAGTAGCGGCTGCGCACTTCGGTCACGGCCTGGGAATCGATCTGCTGCACCTTCAGACGAACCGCGTCATCGCCGCTGTCCACGTCGATGACGCGCGTGGCGAAGTGCAGCCCCACATTGGGCCATTGATCAGCCTGCCGGCAGATCGCAGCCTCGTATTCCGAGGCCGGCACCTTGCGCGGATAAGCGGGGCTCAGGTGCTCCCACTTCTTCATGTAATTGAAATCGGAACCGCTCGATTGCCGGATCTCGGCAACCGGCCCCTTGGCCACGTTCAGATAAAAACCCTGGCCATTGGAACGCGCGATCGACCAGCCGGCCTTCTCCAGCCGGTTCCACACGCCCCATTGCCGGAACAATTCGCCGGTCGAGGCATGCACGTACTGCCCCTTGGGCAGCGTCGTGGTGCTGGCGCGCTTTTCGAACAAGGCCACGCTCAAGCCGGCGCGCCCGAGCAGGTAGGCGCAAGCCAGGCCCGACGGGCCGCCACCGCAGATCGCGACGTCGACCGAGTAATCCGCGTCCTTCTTCGACAGGGCGTTCATACGGCGATCCTTTTCGTGTCGCTGCGCGCCATCCGCGCCGGCGATTTGTTCCATTCCGACCATGAACCGACGAACAGCCGCGGCCGGGTGCCGAGCGATGACAGAGTCAACACCAGCAGCGCCGACAGCACGCCGCCGCCGCAATACACGACCACGTCGCGTTGCGGCGATACGCCGGCGTCGGCATAGATCTGCGAGATCTCGCGGATCGTGCGCAGCGTCGCGCCCGGCGTCCATTGATCGGCGGCAGGCAGATTGATCGCACGCGGGATGGCGCCGGCCTGGAACGAGCCCTCGTCGCGCGCATCGATCAGCAGCGCGTCTTCAGGCAGCGTCTCGACTTCCTGCACATCGATCGACGGCAGCTGGCCCGGCTGCAGCACCAGCGGCACGCCGCTGGCCTGCAGCCGCGGATGCGAATCGCCGCGCGCCACCGGTCCGCCGTTGTTGATCCAGGCTTTCATGCCGCCGTCGAGCACCTTCACGTCTTTCAGGCCAGCCCACTTCAGCACCCACCAGCCGCGCGCTGCCAGGGCTGCCGATGGGCCGTAGGTCACTACTTCGGTCTCGCCGTCGACCCCCCAACCCAGCAGCGTCTGGCGCAGGCGGTCGATGTCGGGCAGCGGCAGGTTGCCGCTGTCGGCCGACGGCTCTGCGGCGAAGACCTCGCGAATCTGCGCATGAACGGCGCCGAGGATGTGGCAGTCGAGAAAGCTCTCGTACTCTTCGTCGGGCTCGCCGAGCCGCACATCGATGAACAAGCGGTTGCGCGAAGGTGCCGCCAGCAGATCGGCGGCCTGGACGAGATCCTGCGAGACGGATGACAACAAGTGCTTCATCGGAGCCCTCGATGCGTACGTGGATGAAGGCTCAATTGCCGCCGGTCAGGTTCTTCTCCTTGACCAGTCGCCGCCACGACTTCGTTTCGGCAGCGATCACTTCCTGCAAGGCCGCCATGCTGGTGTCGGGAATCTCGGCGCCCCACCCCATCGCGGTCTCGATCACGGCCGGATCGGCGGCGATCGCCTGGATCTGCGTCGACAGGCTCTTCACCACGGCGGGATCCATGTTCTTCGGGCCGAACAGCGCGATCCATGCGCCCATCGACGGAATGCCGCCGATGCCGGCCTCTTTCAGCGTGGGCACCTTGGGCAGCGTCTTGCTGCGCGTGGTGGTGCTTACCGCCAGCGCGTCGAGCGTGCCGGCCTTGATCTGCGGCCATGCCGTGACCAGCGAGATGATCGCCACTTCCACGTCACCGCTGAGCAGCCCCTGCAATTGCCGTGACCCGGTGGCATACGGGATGTGCACCATGTCGATGTTGGCGTTGATGTTGATCAGCTCGCCGAGGAAGTGCATGCCGGTGCCGACGCCGGCCGACGCGAAATTCGTCTTGCCGGGCCGCGCGCGAGCGCTGGCCAGGAAGTCACTGATGCTCGCGTACTTGCCTGCCTTAGCGACGATCACGTAGGGCGTGGTCACCAGTTGCGCGATCGGCTGCAACTCTTTGTCCGGATCGACGTTCTTTTCGTCCATCACGGTGCGAATCGCGATCGACGAGCCGGTGCCCAGCAGCGTGTAGCCGTCTTTCGGCGCGGGCACCACCACCTTGGCAGCCACTTCGCCGCCGGCGCCGGGCCTGACCTCGACCACCATCGGCTGCTTGTAGCGCTCGGCGAGCCGGTCGGAATACAGGCGCACCGAGCTGGCAGGAAAGCCGTCGGCCCAGGGCATGATGATCTTCACCGGCTTGTCGGGGTAGCTCTGTGCCAGGGCAAGGCCGCCGGTTGCAGACAGAACGATGGCGGCAACGCCGGCCCTGGCCAGCGCCGAAGCGCGGTTGAGAATTTGCATGGTCCGTTCCTTTGCCTTGAAGGATGACCGAGGCGCGGGTGGGCCGCGACCGGTGTGGGTGTCTCCGGAACTCCGGGTTTTTCGTTGACTCCCCCGAGCAGGGAGAATCCTTTATGACCGCAGAGCGGTTATTGATGACCGTTCTGCGACTATTATGGCGCGAATGGCGGCTCTGTCAAGACGCACGCGCGCAGGCCCGGCGCCCGTAGGAACGCAGAGCAACTCAACAATGAGATTCAGGCGCAAGGCATTGCCCTGCCCGTCGGCGCGGGCCGAGGCACGAGGTGATCTCGACCGGCAAGATCGAGATCGAAACGTCGCGTGAAGAAACGCGGAGAAGCGCTAAGAAGATCGGGCAGCAGCCGACCGCCGCTCAGGTGTCGCGGCAGTCGTCGCCCTCGGGGTGATCGCGGCGAATGCGGCGGGCGCCGCTTCGCTCACACCCCTTCGATGATGCGGATCTCGCGCTCGACGGCGTCGGGCCCCAGGGCCGCCAGCGCCTCACGGTATGCCGGGCTGTCGTAGGCCGCCAGCGCTGCTTGCAGACTGTCGAACTCGACCAGCACGGTTCTCTGCATCACGCCGTGTTCCTTCACAGCGGCCGGCGAGCCGCGCGCGATGAAGCGGCCGCCGGCCGCGGCCAGGGCCGGGCCGGCCAGCTTTGCATAGGCGGCAAGCGCATCATCGTCCTTGACGACGCGGTAGACGCTCACCCAATAGGCTTTGGGCATTGATGTTTTTCCATGGAAGTTGCGAACGGCGATCGCACGGCGACCGTTCAAGCGATTGTATTTGCCGGCCGGCCCAGCATGTCGATCTCCAGCTCGACGCGGTCGCCGGCCTGCGGGTGCCGCGCGTCAAACGGCGTAATCATCCGTAATGCATCGGCACGTTCATCGGTTCCGCTGCCATTGATCGCTCCATCTTCGCAAGGCAGACCGGGTGATTCTGCAGGCGGGGACATCCCGTCCCTGCCTGCCCGCCGGGCCGTTACGCCCCAAGGCAGGATCACCTCGATGACGGAGCAATGATCATGAGTTCGATCGGTTCGATCGGCATGCGCGACCCGACTGCGATGCAGGCGATGCGCTCGCGGATCTTCAAGACCGCCGACCAGGACAGCAGCGGCGGGCTGAACCTGGAAGAGTTCCAGGCGCTAGCCTCCAAGAGTCCGACCGGTGGCCTGCCGGGCGGCGCCTCGGTGGATGACAGCTTCAAGTCGTTCGATGCCGACGGCGACGGCAGCCTCTCGCAGGACGAGCTCGACACCGGCATGAAGTCGCTGTTCGAGGCTTCGTTCCCCAATACGGTGTCGTTCGCCAAAGGCAGCCAGACTGCCAATCTCTCGGTCGAGGAGCTGCTGAGCGCGCTCGATGGCGACGGCGACGGCTCGCTGTCGAAGGACGAGCTGCAATCCGCGCTCGACTCGGTCGGCAGCAACAGCACGCTGTCGTTCGCGCGTCGTTCATGCGGCGGCGACGGGTCGTTCGGGATGGAAGGGATGCAGGGCGGGGGCGGCATGCGAGGCATGCGTCCCGACGGGCCGCCACCCGGGCCTCCGCCTGGCGGCATGCGCGGAGCGTCCGACGGCCAGACGTCGGCGAGCAGCAGCACCTCGACCACGGCCAGCAGCAGCGCATCCTCGGATGATTCGTCCACCAGCAGCACGGCGACCGACACCGAGTCGGTACGCTCGCGTTCGCTGGCCGCACTGCTGCAGGCGTTGACCTCCTATCGACAATCCGCGAGCGCCACGGCAACAGCGTGAGCGAGCCGACCGGCGGCAGTTCCCGCAGGTCTGCGCAGCCGGGTCAGGCCGATAGCGGCAGGCTGACGCCGATGCCGAACCGGCCGCCCGGCTCGCGGCGGTCGATCACCCGCCCGCCATGGCGCTCGGCGATCTGCGTCACGATCGCCAGTCCCAGCCCGGTATGTCCCAGCGCCGGGTCGGATCTGCCCAGTTTCACGAACGGTGACGCCGCCGCCTCGAAATCGCTTTCGGGGATGCCTTTACCGTGGTCATAGACGATCAACTCCAGCCGCTCGCCGGCTTGCGACAGCTCGACCTCGACCGGCGGCTGTCCGTGGTCCAGCGCATTGTCGATCAGGTTCGACAATATCCGGCGCAGCGCCAGCTCGGGAAACGGCCGATCGATGCCCGACAGCCCGGCTACCGCCACCGGCTGGCCGACCTCGCGATACTCGTCGACCACCGACGCCACCATCGCCATCAGCGACTCCTCGACGCCGTCGTCGACCGCGGCGAGTTCGCCCTGCGTGTAGGCCAGGAACTGGCTGATCATGCGTTCGAACGCCTGGAAATCCGGTTCCGCGCGCTCGAGCACGCCTTCCGGGCATTCGAGTTCCACGCGCAACCGCAACCGCGCCAGCGGCGTGCGCAGATCGTGCGACAGGCCGGCGAGCATGTTGCGCTGGTTGGCCTGGGCCGCCTGCAAGGCGCGAACGAGCTGATTGAACGCACGCACCACGTCGCGCACTTCGCGGCCGGCGCCCTCGGGATCGACGATCGGCTCCAGCCGCTTGCGGCGCTCGAGCATCGCCGCCGACAGATTCGATAGCGGCCGCGCGATCGAGCGCACGCCCAGCACGATCGCCAAAGCCGCCGCGATCGCGACGAAGCCGAAAGCGCCCACCAGCGGCCAGGTGATTTCGCGTTGCGGCGGCGCCGGCAGCGGAAAGTCGAGCTGCCACCATTCGCCTTGCGCATCGAGCGCCAGGCTCATCATGTGCCGCCCCGGCTCGCGTTCGGCGCCCCGGTTCTGCATCGCATCGCCGACCAGGCGCACGCCATTGCCCAGGCGCGACATGACGTCGGCGGCCATCGGATCGAACGGCGGCGGCTCGCGCCCGCCGGGCAGCGGCAAACCGAAGGGCAGGAGCGGCCTCGGCGGCGGCGCATTCAACGTGCCGGGCGGCGGCAAGCGCATCGGCCCCAGCGCCGCCGGTTCGCCTTCGAAGCGCTTCAACGGCAGGCCCTCGGCGGTCAACAACTCGGCCAGTTCGCCGCGTTGCGCGGACGGCGTCGTGTTCAACACCCGGCGCACCAGGTCGACCTCGAGCGCGATCATGCGGGCGAAGCGATTTTCCTTGGGCCTGATCGCCGTGGCGATCATCACGCCGTGCATCAGCAGCGACAACAGGCTGACGCCCAGAACCAGCAGCGTGATGCGACCGACGATCGTGTACGAACGGCGCCGGCTCATGCCGCGCGCCCTTGGCCGGCGCCAAAGGGCACGAACATGTATCCGTGGCCACGCACGGTCTGGATGTAGCGCGGTTCGGCCGGATCGGGCTCGATCACCTTGCGCAGCCGCATGATCGCGGCATCGATCGCGCGCAGCAGCACCGTGTCTTGCCGCTTGTGCGAGGCCGCCAGCAAGCGTTCGCGCGAGATCGCCACGCCGGGGTTGGCGGTCAGCTCGGCCAGCAGCGCGTATTCGACGGTCCTCAGCATCCGCACCTCGTCGCCCTGGCGCAGGCAGCGGCCGTTCGGGTCGAACAGGTATTCGCCGAGCCTGACGCTTTCGGCACGATCCGCCGAGGGTGCACCGGGCACGAAAGCGGTCCGGCGCAGTACCGCATTGACGCGCGCCAGCAATTCGCGCGCCGAGAACGGTTTGCCCAGGTAGTCATCGGCGCCCATCTCCAGGCCCAGCACGCGATCGATCTCTTCGCTGCGCGCCGTCAGCAGCACGATGGGAATGCGATCGCCGTCGGCACGCAGCTTCTGGCAAGCCTGCAAGCCACTGATGCCGGGAAGCCCGACGTCCAGCACGATCAGGTCGGGGCGCAGCCGGTCGATCCGGTGCAGCATGTCTTCGGCGCTGCGCATCGTCGTGACCGCGAAGCCGTGTTTCTCGAAATAGCTGGCGAGCATGTCGCGCAGTGCCGGGTCGTCTTCGACCACGTACAGGTGGTGGCGTATCGGCTCGTTCATCAGGCCGGCTGTTCCTCTGGCTGCCGCTGGCATGTGCACATCAGCGTGACATGCGATGACGCAATGATCACGACACGGCATCGCGACAGGCCGCCGGATCAGTGACGGCATATTCGGGCGGGTCGCGATTCGTCACATTGCATCACATTCGCTCGACGAACCACCACGCCGAGGAAGTGCGGGCCGCCGGCGGACCCTCTGTGCGGCTTCCCGGAAAGACGGCTAGAGCTTGGGCGCCTTGCCCTGACCTTGACGATTCCGAACCGCCTCGGCTTTCAGTTGCTCCACCCATTGCGCCGACTTGCGGCTGGCGGCAATCATGCCGCCTTGATCCACCAGCCAGGCTTCAAAACTGCGAACCGGTTCGCTTCCCCATTCATAGCGCAAGACGGTGCCGCACTTTGAAACGTCCGGGGAAGCCCCCAGGGCTTCGCGCAGCACGCCCTGACGGGCGTATTGCTCGAGAATCCTGACCGCGTTAGGCACGACAAGGGTTCCCATGGCATTGGGCGAAGGCACCCTCTGGCCACTGCGTTCTTTCGTCACGGTGCACTGCGCCTTGCCCTCCTCGTCCCAATGCACGGTGGCGCCGCCTCCCGGCCGTGGAATGGAACGGACATTGAATGGACCGTGCTTGGCGGTCAGCGCGGATAGCATCTGGTCACTACTCGGCGGCTGCGCCGGGCCGCCTCGGCGAACGACGGCAAACACTCGCGGCTCGGAGGGGGGACTGGTGAACCACACGCCAACCCCCTCGTCCACCATGCGAAAGCCCAGGTGATCCAGGAATTCCGGTGTTTGCAGCGAGTTGACGCCGTCGAAGTACGGAAAGCTGGCAATGGACCGCTTGGTAATCTTGGCGCTCGCATCGAACGCCTGGATGGCCTTGACGACCTCGGCCTCGGTCATGCCGATTCGCACGCCGGCAATGCTCATCCTGGCCAGAGGAGTGGTGGCATTCTGCGCCGAGGCGGGTGTCACCCAAGCGAGCGCTGCGGCCAGAAAGACGGTACGGCCAAGCACGGTTCTTTTCATGCGCATCCTGTTGGTTATTGGTCGGAAACCTCTTTCTCGATGGTAAAGAGCGCATGACGAAGAATTCGTCCCCTAAATAGGGTAGAAATCAGGCATGGAATCATCCGAAGTCCAGGAATCCCGCCTCTCAGGGCTCATCGCGCATCTCTACGATGCAGCGATGGATGGTGCGTTGTGGCCCGGAACCGCGACGCGCATCGCGCAGGCCTTCGGTTCGACCAGCTCCGTGGTCAAACTGCACGGCGACCGCGGACGGGTGAACCTGCTGGAATGCACCGGCAACCTGGTGATATCCGGACGGGACCAGGCATGGGCCGACGATTGGCACCGCCGCGACTTGTGGGTGGAGCGCTCCGTCGCTTACGGCATGTCGCGCATCATCACCGACGAGGATCTGGTGACGCGCGACGAACAAGCGCACAGCGGCTTCTATCAGGAGTGGCTGCGTCACCTCGATATCCACCACATGCTGGGGGCCGTGTTTACCGCGGCGGACGGCGCGGTCGGCGTGCTCGGCATCCATCGTCCGCGTGACGCCGGGCCCTATGCCAAGCAGGAGCGCCGGCGGGCCGCGCTGGTTTTGCCGCACTTGCAGCGCGCGCTTCGGCTCGGTCAGCGCTTCACGGCGATCGCCCAGCAGCATGCGGCCGCATTGCAGGCGCTCGACCGGTTCGATACCGGTGTCCTGGTGGTGGATGGTGCCTGCCGCATTCTCCATGCGAGTGCGATGGGCGAGGCCCTGCTGCGTGGCAACGCGCAGCTTGTCGTCATCGGCGGGCGTCTGTCGCTTCACCCGCCCGCGCTCCGTGACAGGCTATCGTCGCTGGTGCGCGCCGCGATGAACAGCGCGAGCGGCAGGCTGGCAAAGCCCGGGTCGGCACTCCTGGTCCCACGGCGTCACCGGATGCCGTTGACGCTGGAGCTTGCCCCCTTGCGACCCGCCGTCTCCGCCTTCGGAGAGGAACGGCCCGCCGTGCTGGTGTTCATCCGCGATCCCGAAGCACCGATTGCGGTGGCACAGCTACGCGAACTGTTTGGTTTCACGCGCACGGAAGCCGCCGTGGCCGCAGCCCTGGGGCAGGGACAGTCGCTCGAGGACATCGCGACAGACATGGGCATCAGCCTTGCGACGGTGCGCACCCACCTCAAGCGCATCCTTGCCAAGACCGGCACACATCGGCAAGCGCAAGCCGTGGCCTTGCTGGCTCGCAGCGTGGCCACGGGGATCGCTCACTGATGAACACGTGTACTCGCCGAAGTCTTCCCGCCCGGCGAGCGCCTGCGAGAGGCACTCGAAGCGCGGCCTTTCAGACATGCAACGCACGGCCATCGGCCGCCAGTGCTGCTTCGTGCAGCATCTCCGACAACGTAGGATGGGGCAAGACGCTGTTTTGCAGCTCCTGCAACGTAGCTTCGGCCTGCATGCCGATCACGAAACCATGGATCAGCTCGGTGACGCCGTTACCGATCAGATGCGCTCCGAGCAGTTCGCCGCTGTCGGCGTCGAATAGCAGCTTGACGAGCCCCTGCTCCGTTCCTTGCGCCAGGGCCTTGCCGTTCGCCGCAAAGGGATAGCGCCCGATCCTGACGTTCCGGCCCAGCGCGCGGGCACGCTGTTCGTTGAGCCCTACGCTGGCGACCTGCGGCGTCGCATAGATGCAGCCCGGAATGCGCGCCCGATCCAGCGGATGCAGCCCCGGCAGCCCGGACAAGTGTTCAGCCACCAGTACCCCTTCGTGGCTGGCTTTGTGCGCCAGCCAGGGTGCCGCCGCAACATCGCCGATGGCGTATACGCCAGGCTCATCCGTGCGGCACCATTCGTCGACCGCGATGTGCCCCTGCTCGACGCGCACCTGCGTGCCCGCCAAACCCAGATCCTCCACGTTGCCGACCACGCCCATCGCAGCGATGGCCGCCTCCGCTTCCAGCACGGGGGCACCAGCCGGCCCGTCCAGCGCCACCTGTATGCCCTGGGCTGCATACTGCACGGCACGGGCACGGTGCCCGGTCAGCACGCGGATGCCGCGCCGTTCCAGATGCCGGCGCAGCAGCGCTGCGATCTCCTCGTCCTCTTGCGGCGCCAGATGCGCAGCGGCTTCCACCAGCGAAACTTCCGCGCCCAGGCTGGCGTAGAACGAGGCAAATTCCAGGCCGATCGCACCGGCGCCAAATACCAGCACGCTGCGCGGCACCGCCTTCGGCGTCAGCGCTTCGTGCACACCCCAGATGCGATTGCCGTCGGGCACGATCGGCGGCACCTCGCGAGCGCGCGCTCCCGTGGCCACGATGATGTGCGATGCCTGAAGGCGCCGCACCCCTTGCGCCGACGTAACCGCCACCGCACCATTGCCGCACAGGCGGGCGTGACCGTCCAAGACCTGCACGCGCTGCCGCGCCAACAAATGGCCCACGCCTGCGCGCAAGCGATCGGCGATGCCGCGCGAACGCTGGACCAGCGCTGCGCAATCCACTTCCACGTTCTGCACCCGAACGCCCAACTGCGCGGCTTCGCGCAGTTCGTCCACCAGTTCGGCGCTTCTGAGCAAGGCCTTGGTGGGAATGCAGCCCCAGTTGAGGCACACGCCGCCAAGCCGTTCGCGCTCGATCAAGGCGACACGATGGCCTAGTTGAGCGGCGCGCAGCGCAGCGACGTAGCCGCCGGGCCCGCCGCCGATCACGGCCACGTCGAAACCATCCGCGTCGGCGCTCACAGCAGCAGCGCCAGTGGTCGTTCGATGAATCGCCGGAAAGCGGCCAGATAGGCCGCCGCCGTCGCACCGTCGACGGCGCGATGGTCGGCCGACAAGGTGCAGGTCATCAGCGTTGCCGCGACGATCTGCCCGTCGCGCACCACCGGACGCGGCTCGACCGAGCCCACCGCCAGAATGGCCGCTTGCGGCGGATTGATGATGGCTGCGAACTCGCGGATGCCATGCATTCCCAGATTGCTGACGGTGATCCCGCCGCCGCGGTATTCCTCGGGGCGCAACCGTCCCAGGCGGCCGCGCTCGGCGAGCGCTCGCAGCTCGGCCGAAACGATGCGAAGGCTCTTGCGATCCGCCTCCCGCAACACCGGCGTGACCAACCCACCGGGCGTGGCCACGGCGGTGGCCACGTCGATGGTGGACAGGCGCCGCAATCCTTCTTCGGTCCAATGCACGTTCAGTGAGGGTGTCTCGGCGAGCGCAAGGGCCGCGGCCTTCACCACGAGGTCATTGATCGACAGCAGCAAGTCGGGATACGTCTCTTTCAATTGGGCCCGCAAGGCGAGCAGCGCTCCCACATCACAGTCGATCGTCAGATAGAAATGCGGAATGTCGCGTTTGGCCTCGGTCAGACGATTCGCGATCGTCCGGCGCATCGCCGAATGCGGTTCGAGCACACTCTGCCCCAGCGCGCTATCGGACGCCGCCGCCGGAGCGGGCGCGGGCGCCTCGGCCAACCAGCGTTCGATGTCGCGCTTGATGATGCGGCCGTTCGGCCCCGACCCTCGGCGGCGTGCCAGGTCGAGCTGGTGTTGCCGGGCCAGGCGCCGCGCGAGCGGGCTGGCAAACACGCGTTGCTGCGCCGGTTCTGCGGCTGCCACGGACGCCTCGCGCCGCGCTTCGAGCGGCACGGCAACGGATGCCGCGACATCGGCCACCACGGCATTGGCGGCCACGGCACCGGCCGCCGCGACATCGGCCGCCGCGGCATCCGGCGGCGAGCCGGCCGCATCGGCGGACTCAGCCGGCGCCGGCGCCCCACGCTCCACGGCGATGGCAAGCCCCGCGTCTTCTCCTGCCCAACGCGCCAGCGGCTGGCCCACGCGCACCCGCCCACCGGCTTCGACCACCAGCTCGCCGATCACGCCATCGGCCGGCGCTTCGATGTCCAGCAGCGCCTTGTCGGATTCCACCTCGGCAATCACATCGCCGCGACGCACGGCGGTACCGGCCGTGACCATCCAGCGCGTCAGTTGCGCTTCGTCGATTGAAGGCCCGAGATCGGGCATTGCAATGGGCATTACGAAGCATCCCGCGGGTTGACCCCGGCTTGCGGGCCGTCGTGCGCCGGATGCCACAGGCGCCGGGTCGTGGTCTTTTCGTATCCCTTGCCGTCCGGGTAACTGACCAGTTCCATCTGCAAGCCCCAAGGCGCAAGAAAGTAGACCCAGGTCTGTCCGGCGCTCGGGCCTTCGGTGCGAACCGTGGGCGATCCAAGTACTCGCAGGCCATGCGCGCGCAGATGCGCCAGCGCGGCGTCCATGTCATCGACGTACAAAGCCAGATGATGGCCACCCGCGTCGCTGTTGCGCGGCCGGCGCGAATCGGCGTCCGGGGCGTCATACTCGAACAGCTCGAGGTTCGCACCATTACCGCAGCGCAAGAACTTCAGGCGGCGCATGACCGTGCGCGCGTGCACGTCGAGATGCGTCTGCATCCAGTCGTCATCCGACTGGAACGGGCCCAGCTCATAGAAGGGTTCGCAGCCGATCACGTCGACGAAGAATCGCACCGCCTCGTCGAGATCCGGTACCGTCAGTCCGATGTGGTCGGTGCCGCGCAAACCCGGAATCCCTCCGCTCATGCTCCCACCTCTTCCAGCATGCGGCGCAGACCCGCCGCGATCTCTTCGTAGCCGACGTGCGCCGCACGCTCCAGCACCTTCGAGACGGACGGCGACGATTCGCCGCCATGAATGCGCGCCACCGGCTGATCGAGGTGGTCGAACAAGCGGCGCTGCACCTCGTCGACCAGCATCGCGCCATAGCTCGAGCAAAGCGTTCCTTGCTCCAGAACCACCGCGTTGTTGGTCTTTTTCACGCTCGCGGCGATCGTTTCCCAATCCAGGCCCGCGCGATCCAGCGAGCGCAGATCGATCACTTCCGCGTCGATGCCCAGTTCGTCGGCGACCCGTACCGCCGTCGCCACCATCGACAAATAGGTCAGTACCGTCAGCGCGCGGCCCTGCCGAACCACCTTGGCCTTGCCGAGCGCGATGCAATAGTCGAAGTCTTCGGCCGGGCCCGGCGCCGTCGTGTTGTACAGATCGGTGTGTTCGATGACGAGCACCGGATCGTCGCAGCGCAGCGCGCTGTTCATCAAACCCACGTAATCGAACGGCGTGGAAGGCGCGACGATGCGCCAGCCCGGAAACTGGGCGAACAGTCCGGCCGGATCCATCGAATGCTGCGATCCGTATCCGGTGCCGATGGCGCACTTGGTGCGCAGAACGAGCGGCATGGCGCTCTCGCCGCCGAACATGTGGCGCGCCTTGCCGATCTGGTTGAAAGCCTGGTCGGCCGCCACCAGCACGAAATCCGCATACATCAGCTCGACGATCGGGCGGTAATTTCCTTCGCCGGCTATTCCGCCGGCCAGCCCCAGGAAGCCGTTCTCGGAAATCGGCGTCGGCACGATCCGATCGGGATAGCGTTGCGCCAGACCGCGCGTGGCACCGTTGGTGCCGCCCTTGAGCTGATGGATGTCTTCGCCCAGAACGATCACGCGTTCATCCTCGGCCATCCGGCGATCGAGCACGGACGCGATGGCGTCGACGAAGCGCAGGTCTGCAAGCGGGCCGCTCGCTATTTCCTGTTCTTCGAAGCGGCACCCCTCAAACTCCGACAGATCGCCTCGCAGCCCCTCGTCGCGCAGCGCGGGATCGGGCCACAGCGATGGCCTGATGCTTCGCTTGGCGCCGTTGGCCTCGGTAAGCGCTTCCACGATGGTCCGCATCGTCTGCTGTGCGTGCGCACGCATCGCTGCGTCCTCGTCGGCCGACAGCCAACGTCGCTCGCCGAGTTCACGCGCCATGCGCAGCAGCGGATCACGCTGCTTCCAGGCCGCCTCCTCATCCTTGCTGCGGTAACCGAAGGCTGAGCCGGGCAATGAGCCGCCGTGATGGAAATAACGATAGACCACTGCTTCGATCAGCGTCGGCCCATGGCCGGCGCGCATATGAGCGACTGCCTGTTCGGCCGCCAGGCGCACCGCCACCGGGTCCATACCGTCGACACGCCAGGCGGGAATGCCGAAAGCGCTGCCGCGCGACGACAGGCGCGTCTC
>JAFKGG010000184.1 GCA_017307915.1 Burkholderiales bacterium
AAACGGCAGTCCCTTGCGCACCAGGTAGTCGGCCAGGTCGGTGGCGGTGGAAAAGCCTTCGGCGGCGGCCTGCCGCATGCGCTCGGGCTTGACCTGGATGCCGCCTACCATGTCGACGAAGATGCGCAGCGTCTGCAGCAGCGTGTCGGCGGTGTCGAACAGCGGCTCCTTGTCTTCCTGGTTGTCTTTGTTGTAGGCCAGCGGCTGGCCCTTCATCAGCGTGAGCAGCCCGATCAGGTGGCCGAACACGCGGCCGCTTTTGCCGCGTGCCAGCTCGGGCACGTCGGGGTTTTTTTTCTGCGGCATGATCGACGAGCCGGTGCAGAAGCGGTCGGCCAGGTCGATGAAGCCGACGCGCGGCGACATCCACAGGATCAGCTCTTCGGACAGCCGCGAGACGTGCACCATCACGATGCTGGCGGCGGCGCAGAACTCGATCGCGAAATCGCGATCGGAAACGGCGTCCAGCGAGTTGCCGCATACGCCGTCGAAGCCCAGCGTGCGTGCGACGCGCTCGCGGTCGATCGGGTATGAGGTGCCGGCCAGCGCCGCGGCGCCCAGCGGCAGCCGGTTGACGCGTCGGCGGCAGTCGGCCAGCCGCTCTTCGTCGCGCGCGAACATCTCGACGTAGGCCAGCAGGTGATGGCCGAAGGTGACCGGCTGCGCCACCTGCAGGTGCGTGAAGCCGGGCATGATGGTGTCGGCCTCGCGCTCGGCCAGCTCGACCAGCGCCGCCTGCAAGGCGCGCAGCACGGCCAGCGTCTCGTCGATGGTGGCGCGCAGCCACAGGCGGATGTCGGTGGCCACCTGGTCGTTGCGCGAGCGCGCTGTGTGCAGCCGCTTGCCGGCGTCGCCGGCAAGCTCGGTCAGCCGCTTCTCGATGTTCAGGTGCACGTCTTCCAGGTCGATCGACCAGGTGAAGGCGCCGCTGTCGATCTCGGCGGTGATGGTGGCCATGCCCTGGCGGATCGCGGCCAGGTCGGCCGCCGACAGGATGCCGACCGCATTGAGCATGTCGGCGTGCGCCAGCGACCCTTCGATGTCGGCGCGGGCCAGTCGCTGGTCGAAGGAAACCGAGGCGGTGTAGCGTTTGACCAACTCGCTGACGGGTTCGGAGAAGCGTGCCGACCACGCCTCGGATTTCTTTGCAAGCTGATCTGTCATAATCGTCGGGACTGTAGAAGGGCTGCGAAAGCCGCGCTGTGGCAGCGTTTGACAACGTTTGGCGTTGCGCGCAGCGAAATTATACGGGCCGCCCCCGTCTGCGATTGCGGCGCTGGGCGCGCCAGCCAGCGAGAACGAATCGATGAATGAATCGGGGCCGTCGAGGCCGCAAACACCGACGTCGCCAGGGTTGGCGGTTGCCGTCGGTGCCGCGACTGCTGCCGGCGATGCAGACGCCGCAGCGGCGCGCCGCCGTCGCCTTACCGACGGCGCCGACCTGCCGGTGCTGCCCGATTGCTGCAATCTGGGCACCGTCGTGCGCGTGCTGGTGCCGCTGAACCTGGGCGTGCTGCTGCTGTTCTGGCTGATGCCGGCCGGCCACGACGAGGCCTGGCCGCTGCTCGAAACGGCGCTGCAGGTCGACGTGGTGGCGGCCGGTTCGCTGCTGGTGCTGTGTCCGTTGCGCCGTATCGTCAACGGCTATCCGCGTTCGGTGCAGTGGGCGGCCGGTCTGGGCGTGCCGGTGATACTGGCGATCATCGTCGGCCTGTTCACCGCCGGTTTCGCGCCGACCCGGCTGGAAGCGCCGCTGCTGCTGTTCTGGCTGCTGCCGCGTACGCTGCTGGCCGCCGCCGTAGCCTGGACGATGATCGAGTTCCTGCGCCTGCGCCAGGTGGCCTTGCAGCCGTCGCAGGCCGAAGGGCGCTTGCAGGCCTTGCAGGCGCGCATCCGGCCGCACTTCCTGTTCAACAGCCTCAACACCGTGCTCGGGCTGATGCGCGCCGATCCGCGCCAGGCCGAGCGCACGCTGGAAAATCTTGCCGACCTGTTCCGCGTCTTCATGAAAGACAGCCGCGAGCTGGTGCCGCTCGACGATGAAGTGCTGCTGTGCAAGGAATACCTGACGATCGAGAAACTGAGGCTCACCGACAGGCTGTCGGTGCGCTGGGAACTCGACGGCATGCCCGGTGATGCATTGTTGCCGTCGCTGCTTTTGCAGCCGCTGATCGAAAACGCCGTGCATCATGGCATCGAGCCGAGCACGCAGCCGGGCGAGATCCGCGTGTCGATCACCAAGTCAGGCGATCGCGTGCGCGTCGATATCGCCAATCCCTTGCCCGATGCGCCCCCTGTTCGTCCTGGCAATCACATGGCTTTGTCCAATGTTCGCGAGCGGCTCGACCTGACCTTCGACGTCGAAGGCCAGCTCGATACCGTGGCGGTCGATGGGCAGTTCCGCGTGATCGTCCAGTTTCCCTACCGCAAAGAGAGAAGACGCCGAGATGTCAGACGCACCATCGATTCTGATCGTTGACGACGAACCCGTCGCACGGTCGAGGCTGCGCGAGCTGCTGGCCGATCTGTCGCCCGAGTTCCCGCACCGCATCGTCGGCGAGGCGCCGAACGCGCCCGAAGCGCTGTCGCAGATCGAGGTTTCGCAGCCGCAGCTGGTTCTGCTCGACATCCAGATGCCGGGCATGACCGGTATCGAGCTGGCGCGGCACATATCGGCGCGCGCGCAGTCCGGCGACGCGCCCAAGGTGATGCCGCTGATCATCTTCGTCACCGCGTTCGACGAGTTCGCCGTCGAGGCCTTCGAGGTGCGCGCCATCGACTACCTGCTCAAGCCGGTGCGTGCCGAGCGCTTGAAGCAGGCGCTGCAACGCGCGATGACGCGGCTGCCGCAGGAACACGCGCAGGCGATCGATCAACTGGCGCGCGCCACCAATACGCGGCGGCGCCATCTGTCGGTGCACGAGCGCGGCCGCGTCATCCTGGTGCCGCTGGAGCAGGTCATCTACCTGAAGGCCGAGCTCAAGTACATCACGGTGCGCACCAAGGAACGCGAGTTCCTGATCGAGGAATCGCTGACGTCGCTGGAAGATGAATTCATCGATCGTTTCGTGCGAATCCACCGCAACGCGCTGGTGGCGCGGCCGTCGATCGCCGGCTTCGAGCGCGTGATGCCGCAGGGCGAGGCCGACGGCGGCGATCCGTATTGGCAGGTGGTGCTGCGCGACGTTTCCGAGCGGCTGCCGGTCAGCCGTCGGCAGTGGTCGACGGTGAAGAATCTGGTGAGCTAGGTGCAGCCGTCGTCCGTATCCGTGGCGCAGCCGCAGCGGCTGGTCATCGCTTCGCGCGAGAGCCGGCTGGCGATGTGGCAGGCCGAGCACGTGCAGGCGCGGTTGCGCGAGCTGTATCCGCAGTGCTCGGTCGAGATCCTGGGCCTGTCCACCGAAGGCGATCGCGTGCTCGATCGTGCCTTGAACGAAATCGGCGGCAAGGGCCTGTTCATCAAGGAACTGGAAGTGGCGCTGCTCGACGGCCGCGCCGACCTGGCGGTGCATTCGCTGAAAGACGTGCCGATGGAGATGGTGGCGCCGTTCGAGCTGTCCGCCATCATGCGCCGTGAAGATCCGCGCGACGCCTTCGTATCGAATCGTTATGGCTCGCCTGACGAACTGCCGGCCGGTGCGCGCGTGGGCACCTCCAGCCTGCGCCGTGCGGCGCAGTTGCGCCATCGCTTTCCGACACTGCAGGTGCTGCCGTGCCGCGGCAACGTCAACACGCGGCTGGCCAAGCTCGATGCCGATCAATATGACGCGATCATCCTGGCGGCTGCGGGATTGAAGCGCCTGGGACTGGCGCAGCGCATCCGCATGATCGTACCGCCTTCGCTGAGCCTGCCTTCGCCGGGGCAGGGGGCGCTGGGCATCGAGACGCTGGCCGGCCGGCCCGAGCTGCGCGCCTGGTTGGCGCCGCTGGTCGATGCGCGGACCACGGCCGAGGTGGGCGCCGAACGCATGGTGTCGCGCGTGCTCGGCGGCAGTTGCCGCGTGCCCTTGGCGGCTTATTGCGTGAGCACGCCGGGCGGTGGCCTGAAGCTGATCGCGCGCGTGGCGGCCGAAGACGGCAGCGCGCTGGTCGAATCCGTCGTCGAATCCGCGCAAGCCGATCCGGCCGCTGCCGAGGCGCTGGGTCTGCAGGCTGCGCAAGCGCTGCGCGAGCAGGGGGCGGCGCAGTGGCTCGCGTCGTCCTGACGCAGCCGCTGCCGCGCGTGGCTTCGCTGGCCGCGCGCTTGAGCGAGCGCGGCCATGAAGTGCTGATGCTGCCGTTTTCGCGGCTCGTCGCCGCCGGCGAAGCGGGCGAGGCCGCGATCGACACGACCATGCGGCGGCTGGCCGCCGGTGAGTTCGACTGGGTCGTGTTCGTCAGCCCGGCATCGATCGCCATCGCGGCGCCGCACTTGCCGAAGCCCTGGCCGGCGCGCACCGGCATCGCCGTGGTCGGCCCGGCCAGCCGGCATGCGCTGGACGATCTGGGCCAGGCGCTGGCCGGCGCTCGCATCATCGCGCCCGAGGGGCCGCGCTACGATGCCGATGCATTGGTCGAGCTGCCGGCCTTGCAGGCGCCAGCCGGCCTGCGTGTGCTGGTGCTGCGCGGGGCCAGTGGCAACGACGGCTGGATCGAGCGGCTGCGGCAGCGCGGGGCGGCGGTCGAGGTCTGTGCGCTGTATCGGCGTGAGGCGGTCGAACCGCCGGCCCAGGCGTGCGCGCAGTTGGCTGCCTGGCTGGCGGCCGTGCGGTCTGGCCAGACTGGGTCGTTTCCGGCCGGGCCTTTCCTGGCCGGGCCGTTCCTGGCCGGGCCGTTCCTGGCCGGGCCGTTCATCGTGGTCACGCTGATCGAAACAGTGCAACGGCTGGAGCGCTGCCTGGCGCAAGAGGGCCGGCTTGACCAGGCGCACGCTGCCCCGGTGCTGACGATTCACCCGCGCATCGAGCAGGCGTTGCGCGCCGCCGGCTGGCGCGACGTGCGTTTGCTGGCGCCGGGCCAACAGACCCTGGCGGCCGCGCTAGAATCCGCCTGAGTCAAAAAGCAGTCATCGAGCGTGTCTGAACCGGACAAGGTAGTCGCCGCGGAAAGCGAAGTTTCCGCCTCCCCCCCGATCGAAGCGCCGCCGCCCCGCACCGCCGGGCCGCGTCCGCGCAATCGTTCGGCGTGGCTCGGCGTGGTCGCGCTGGTGGTGGCCGTGGGCTGTGCCGCCTGGTTCTGGCCGCGCATCGATCGGCTCGAGCGTGAGGCCACGCGCCGGCTGCAAGGCAATGAGCAGCGCGCCACGCAGCTCGAAACCGCCCTGACGCAGGCGCAGGATGAATTGCGCGATGCCCGCAACCGGATCGCGGTGCTCGAAAGCAAGGTGCTCGAAGCCGCCGGCCTGCAATCGCAGCTCGAACGGCTCTACCGCAGCCTGGCCGACGACTCCACCGATGTGATGCTGGCTGAAGTCGAATCGGCGCTGACCCTGGCCGCCCAGCAACTGGCGCTGGGCAGCAGCACGCAGGGTGCCTTGAGCGCAATGCAGGAAATCGAGACGCGTCTGGGCCGGCAGAATGATCCATCGCTGGCACCGGTGCGCCGCGCGCTGCTGCGTGACATCGACCGGCTGAAGAGCTCGCCGGCCGCCGACCTGGGATCGATGGCGCTGCGTATCGACAGCATTCTGGCTTCGGTCGATCAGATGCCGTTGCTGGCGAGCATGCGCCCGGCCAACGCGCCGGGCGCCACGGCGCGCGGCGAGCGTGCCGAACGCGGCGAAGGCGGGGCCTCGGGTGCCGCCAGCGCCGGGCTGAGCGCGCTGCGCGACGAACTGCAGCAGCTCTTTCGCGTGCGCCGCATCGATACGCCCGATGCCTTGCTGGTCGCGCCCGAGCAGTCCTACTTCGCGCGCGAAAACATGCGCCTGCTGCTGCTGAACGCGCGCTTGTCGCTGATGGCGCGCAACGATGCGCTGTTTCGCAGCGACGTCGAACGCGCCATCGGCTGGCTGCGCACTTACTACGACGGCGAGCAGCGCGCCGTGGCCAACGCGCAGGCGCAGTTGCGGCAACTGCTCGGCGCCCGGCTGGCGCTCGAGCCGCCGTCGCTGACCGACAGCCTGGGGGCGGTTCGTGCCGCCCGTGCAGCGCGCGAAGGCGCGCGCTGACGCGCAACCGGCGCAAGGACCACTGCGATGCGACGTGTCATCCTGGCTTTGCTGATCGTCTCGGCTGCTGTCGGCGTGGCGATGCTGATGCGCTTCAACCACGGCAACGTAGCCGTGCTGTGGCCGCCGTATCGCGTCGATGTGTCAGTGAATCTGGTCGTGGTGCTGCTGATCTTCGGCGCCTTGCTGGTGCATCTGCTGCTGCTGACCTTGAGCAATGCGCTGAACCTGCCGGCGCGCGTGCGCGAATACCGGCAGCGGCGGCGGCGCGAGAGCGCGCTGGCCGGTTTGCGCGACGGCTTGCTGGCCTTGTTCGAGGGGCGCTTCGGCCGTGCCGAGCGGCTGGCGCAGGGCGCGTTGGGCGAACCGTCGCTGGCCGGCGTGGCCTCGCTGGTGGCGGCGCGTGCGGCGCACCGGATGCGCGAGATCGAACGCCGCGACCGCTGGCTGGAAGCCGCCGCGGCCGAACCGGGCGCCTTGCATGCGCAATTGATGACGGCGGCCGAGATGGCGGTCGAAGACCACCGGCCAGCCGACGCAATCATGGCGATCGGCCGGCTGCATGCCGGCGGTCCGCGCCACATCCATGCGCTGCGCACGGCCTTGCGCGCCTATGAACAATCCGAAGACTGGCCGGCGCTGCTGCGCGCGCTGCGCCAGATCGAAAAGCGCGATGCATTGCACCCGGCGGCGGTGCGCGGCATGAAGATCCGTGCCTATCGTGCGCTGTTCGCCGCGCGGCGCGATGACCCCGGCGCCGTGCAGCAGTTGTTTGCCAGCCTGGGGCCGGCCGAGCGCCAGATCGACGAGGTGCTGGAAGCGGCGGCGCAGGCTTTCGAGGCTGCCGGGCGCTCCGACCAGGCGCAGCGGCTGCTTGAACCGGCGCTCGATGAACGCTTTTCCGATTCGCTGATCACCTTGTATGCCGGCTTGCGCGGCGCGCCGGCGCGCGACCGGCTGCGCCGTGCCGAAGCGTGGCGCACGCAGTATGGCGACGAGCCGGCGCTGCTGCGCGCGTTGGGCCGCCTGTGCGCGGCCGAGGCCTTGTGGGGCAAGGCCGAGGAATTCCTGATCCTGGCCGAACGCGCGGCGCCGGGGGCCGAGGCCTATCTGCTGTTGGCGCAGCTCTACGAGCGGCTGGGCCGCCTGGATGACGCGCAGCGCTACTACCGGCTGGCCGCGCTCGACGGCGTCGATGCGCTGACGGCGCTGCCGGAAGCGCCGCTGGCCGCGGCGATCGTGGTGCGCGCGGAGTAAGTCGCGCTTGACCGCCGGCCAGCCGCAGGCGGGTGAGGTGCTCCGGGCGCAGCCTTGCCGTCGGAGCTGCCCGGCGGCGCCTGTGCTGCGATGCAATAATCTTCCGTTACAATATTTGGCTTCGCGGCCGCGGCCGCGCCTGCAGCGGCGTACTGTTCCCGGCTCGCCGCCACTCCGTTTCTCTCCTTCATACCCGAAGCGCTACAGCACATGAACCTCGACCGTGTCGATTCCGGCCGCGATCTGCCGAACGATTTCAACGTCATCATCGAAATTCCGATGAATGCCGACCCGATCAAATACGAGGTCGACAAGCAAACCGGCGCGCTGTTCGTCGATCGTTTCATGATGACGGCCATGCACTATCCCTGTAACTACGGCTACATCCCGCACACCATCGCCGATGACGGCGACCCGGTCGACGTGCTGGTGATCACGCCGTTTCCGGTGACGGTGGGCGCGGTAGTGCGCTGCCGGCCGCTGGGCATCTTGAAGATGCAGGACGAAGCCGGCGGCGATTCGAAGCTGCTGGCGGTGCCGATCGACCGGATCCTTCCGATCTACAAGCATTGGCGCAAGGCCACCGACCTAGCGCCCGAGCGGCTGGCCACCATCCAGCACTTCTTCGAGCACTACAAGGATCTGGAGCCTGGCAAGTGGGTCAAGGTGATCGGCTGGGGTGACCCCGACGAGGCCGCGCAGGAAATCACGGCCGGCATCGAGCGCTACGCCAGCGCCAGCAACAAGCCGCAGTTCTGACGCGCCGGCGCGGTGCCGGGGCCATCACACCGGCATCGAACTGCGCCGCGCCGCCGGTGACGCGGCGCGACGCGAATCCAGATGCGCGCGCACCAGCGCGCGTAGCGAGCGGCCCAGCAGGGTCGCATCGCGATCGAGCAGCATGATCCTGACCAGGCCGACGATGAAAGCCATCGTCTCCACGGCCGCCAGCCGCGGCGTCAGGCCCGTGCGCAGCAGGCCGAGCCGATCGGCACGCCGATAGGCGGCCAGCAGCTTGCCGCGCAGCTCAGCCAGCCGTTCGCGGTGCTGGTCGAGTTCGGCGCTCATCTCGCCGACATATTCACAGCCGAAATTCAACACCTCGATCGTGCAGCGGGTGGCGCTGCCGTTACGGATCTCGGCCAGCATGTCGAGCATGAAACGTTCGATGGCTTGTAGCGGATCCCGTTCATGCGGGGCCGGGCCCAGGTCGACCCGATCGATCAACGGCAACTCGATGGCGTTGCGCATCGCGCGAAACAGATCGGATTTGTCGCGGAAGTGGAAATACAGCGCGCCGCGCGTGACGCCGGCGCGGCGCGCGATCTGCTCCAGCGAGGTGCGCGTATAGCCGTGCAGGCCGAATTCGGTGCGTGCCGCATCGATCAGGCGAGCACGGGTTCGGGCGGATTCTTCTTTGGTGCGGCGGGGCATGTCGCTGGCTGTTTACATACATTTCCGAATGTATATACTTGCCGCTTCCTTGTCCATGCGGCCGCCAGGCCGATGCCGACGTGCCTGAATCTCCGCCGCAGCAACGATCCCGATCCTCGATCTCCATCGCATCCGGTTCGGCGCGGCATTTCGCACAGGGCATGGCGATCGCATTGCTGCTGGCTTCGGCCGGCTGCGGGCGCGAGGCACCGTCGGGCGCACCCGGCGGGGCCGGCGGGCCGGGCGCGGCACCGCCGCCGCTGCCCGTCACCGTAGCCGAGATGCAGCGGCGGCCGGTGCCGCGGCGGGTGTCTGCGCCAGCGCC
>JAFKGG010000185.1 GCA_017307915.1 Burkholderiales bacterium
ACACGCAGGCTCTGCTGCTGCAATGGATGGCGTGGCCGGCATCGCCGATCGTTCGCGAGCACGATGACGCACAACCGGTGGATGGCAATGAAGCCGCCGGGCCAGGCCTGCTGGAAGAAGCAGTGGCCGACGCCGATGCGACCGTCGATTTTGCCCGCCGTGCGCAACGCCGATTGCGCCGCTGGCATCAGCGCATCGCTGCCGGGATCGAGGCATTCGATTCGCTCGACGATGCCGGCCTGCATGAGCTGCGCAAACGCATCAAGCGTCAGCGTTATGCGGTCGAATTCTTCGCACCGGCATTACGGCACGGCCGAACTTCGTCGTATCTGAAGCGGCTGCGGCCGGCTCAGGAGTGCATGGGCGAACTCAATGATCTGTTCGTGGCCCGTGCGCGATATGGGGCGCTGGTAAGCAGCGAACCCGGTGTGTGGTTTGCGCGCGGCTGGTTGGCGGCGCGCGTCATCGAGGCGCGGGCGCTGGCCCGCATCGAACTCGAGCGGCTGGCGCGTTCCGATCCGCCGCGGGCATGAGCCGCGCTCAGTCGCGGCCTCAAGCAGGGCGTGTGCGTTCCCAGCGCTCGATCCGATACGCCAGGCCGCTGGCTGAGCGATGCGCTTGGCTGTCGCGTAGCACCCAGTCGGGCGGCGTCAACGTGGGAAAGCGCGTGTCGCCGTCGACCTCGACGTCGATCTCGGTGACGATTGCCCGATCGGCCAGCGGCAGCGCGTCGCGGTAGATCTGGCCGCCGCCGACGATGAACACTTCGTCGGCGGCGATCGATGCATCGGCGTCCGGGCGCGCGGCCAGCGCGATGGCCTGCGCTACCGAGCCGGCGCGTTCGCAGCCTGCGTGCTGCCATTGCGCATCGCGCGTGACCACGATCGTGCGCCGGCCCGGCAGCGCGCGGCCGATCGATTCGAAGGTCTTGCGACCCATCACGATCGCATGGCCCATCGTGGTGGCCTTGAAGTGCCGCAGGTCTTCAGGCAGATGCCAGGGCATCGCGTTGTCGCGGCCGATGACGCCGTTGCTTGCGCGCGCAACCACCAGTGTGACTGCGATGTCGGCAGCGGCAGGCATCAGATGGCCACCGGTGCCTTGATGTGCGGATGGCTGGTGTAGCCCTCGATCTCGAAGTCTTCGTAGCGATACTCGAAGATCGATGCCGGCCGGCGCAGCAGCTTCAGCCGAGGCAGCGGATGCGGCGTGCGCGACAGTTGTTCACGCGCTTGATCGAGATGGTTCAGATACAAGTGGCAGTCGCCGCCGGTCCAGATGAAATCGCCCACATCCAGATCGCATTGCTGCGCGACCATGTGCGTGAGCAGCGCATACGAAGCGACGTTGAACGGCACGCCCAGGAAGATGTCGGCGCTGCGCTGATACATCTGGCACGACAGCCGGCCGTCGGCGACGTAGAACTGGAAGAACGCATGGCAGGGCGCCAATGCCATCTTCGGCAGATCGGCGACGTTCCAGGCCGACACGATCAGCCGGCGCGAATCCGGGTCGCGGCGCAGACGCTCGATGACGTCGCTGATCTGGTCGATGTGGCCGCCGTCGGGGGTCGGCCATGAACGCCATTGGTAGCCGTAGATCGGGCCCAGCTCGCCGTCGGCGTCGGCCCATTCGTCCCAGATCGAGACGCCGTTTTCGCGCAGGTAAGCCACGTTGGTGGCGCCCTGCAGAAACCACAGCAGTTCGTGGATGATCGAGCGCAGGTGCAGCTTCTTGGTCGTGACCAGCGGAAAACCTTCATTCAGGTCGAAGCGCATCTGCCAGCCGAACACCGAGCGTGTGCCGGTGCCGGTGCGGTCGGCCTTGGCGGCGCCGCGTTCGAGCGTGTGCCGCATCAGTTCGAGGTATTGCTTCATCGCGCGGAGCTGTCGCAGAAGGGGCTTGGGGCGGGGCGGGCGCCGCGTGTCGGCGGGCTTGGGCGGGGCCAAGCGCAGGGCGCCACAGGATCGGATTGTAGCCGTCCTGCCGCCTGACGGAGCGGAGCCGCGGCGGCCATGAGCGAACCGGCTGGCGTGTAGGGGACGCAATCCGGCGCGCGCAACGGCTATCGACGGTGCCGGTAATCGGCACCGCCCATCGGTGTCGGTGAATCAGCGCCGGAACTGCGGCGGCTGTTCGCCGATCGCCGTGCCGGGCGCCGGTAGTGGCGCGCCGGTGGCGGGGTCGGTTGCGCCTTGCGGCATTTGCGGCGGGGGCACGGCATTGGCCGTTGCCGCCGGCGGTGCCGGTGGCGGCGACATCGACGCGGCGGGCGGTGTGCCGGGTGCGAACGCCCCGGGCGCCGCACCCGGCGGCCCGGGCGCCACGCTGACCGGTGCGTTCAGATTCTGGTTGGCGGGATCATTGCGCTGCCCGCCGCCGGAAAGAATCGACAATGAAGGGCGCTGCGGCGCGACCAGTTCGATGCGCGCGCCGTTCTGCTCGATCACCGCGGCATCGGGCCGCACCGCCACCAGCCGTATGCCCTGACTGAGCTCATCGCCAATCATGTAAGCCCGGGGCGGGCCGCCGTCGACGGTCAGCACGGCGCTGGCGCGCTGCGCGCTGGCCGCCACGCCAAGCACCTGGATGTTGCTGGGCGCAGCTGCCTGCGCGGCGCCGCTGTGCTGGCCGAACAATTGCGCGGCCGGGCCCAGGTCGGGCGCATTGCCGTAGTCGACGATCGAGCCGGCCGGGGCGATCGCCACCGGCGGTGTCGTCAACTGCAAAAACCAGTAGGCAAGCGTGCCGCACAGCAGGCCGAAAGACAGGTATGCCGCCAGGGGCGACGTCCATCGGCGCGCGGCGACCGTCCGTTTGAAACGCATTCGGGCCTTGTAGCGAGGGTGAGAAATTGCGCTGGTATCATAGCCCGAGTCAATCGTAAAGCAGTCGGGAGTGTGAATGCGCCGTTCGTCGGACGACAAGAGGGACGCCGCTGCGCGGTCCCGTCAACGCGGTTTTACGCTGATCGAGATCATGGTGGTGATCGTGATCCTCGGCGTGCTGGCCGCCATCGCGGTGCCACGCATCATGAGCAAACCTGACGAGGCGCGCGCCAGCGCCGCGCAAACCGAGATCGCGCAATTGCTGCAGGCGCTCGATCTGTATCGCCTCGACAATCAACGCTACCCCACTACCGAACAGGGGCTGGGCGCGCTCGCCGCGCGCCCGACCATCGATCCGGTACCGATGAACTGGAAAGCCTATCTGAAGCAGGCGCCGGTCGATCCCTGGGGCCGTCCTTATCAATACCTGAATCCCGGCGTGCGCGGCGACATCGACGTGTTCAGCCTGGGCGCCGATGGCCAGCCGGGCGGCGAAGGCGTCAATGCCGACATCGGCAACTGGTCGCTGAATCGCTGAGGCGCTTGCGCCGCAGCGTATCGTGCAGATGACGCCTGCGTTCAGCCTCATGCGAGGCCGGTTGCGCAGGCGGCCGGCGGCGCGGCGCGCGCGCGGCTTCACTTTGCTCGAACTGCTGGTGGCGATCGTGATCGCCGGCGTGCTGGCCGGCATCGCGTCGCTGTCGATCAGCGGTGCCGATCGCAGCCTGAGCTTCGAGGCCGAGCGCGTCGCGCAATTATTGCTGCTGGCGCGCGAAGAGGCGCAGTTGCGCGGTACGCCGATCCGCTTCGAAGCCGACGAGGAACGGTATCGCTTCCTGATCTGGCGCGATCGCCGCTGGCAGTTGCTGCTCGACGATCAGGATCTGCGTGAACGCGCCTGGAACGCGCGCACGCAACTGCGCGTCGAACGCCCCGACGGCCGGCGCGAGATCGAATTCGGCCGCGACCAGGTCGACGTGCCTTTCGTGGTGCGCTTGAATCGCGACGATGCGTCGGCGGTGATCGACGCCAATGGCCTGGGCATGTTCGAGGTGCGGCGATGAGTGCGCGAGCGCGCACGGCCGGCTTCACGCTGGTTGAAGTGCTGGTGGCGATGACGATCGCGGCGATCGCGCTGATGGCGGCGATCCGCGCCACCGGCGTGCTGGCGGTCAACGGCGCCGACCTGCGCGCGCGCGTGCTGGCGCAGTGGAGCGCCGAGAATCGGCTGGCGCTGGTGCGCGTCAGCCAGGAGTGGCCGCAACTGGGGCGCCGCCAATACGATTGCAGCCAGGCCAACGTGGTATTGCATTGCCGCGAAGACGTGATCCAGACGCCGAACCCCTTGTTCCGGCGCGTCGAGGTCAGCGTGTTTG
This sequence comes from Burkholderiales bacterium, assembly GCA_017307915.1. Lineage (GTDB taxonomy): Bacteria > Pseudomonadota > Gammaproteobacteria > Burkholderiales > Burkholderiaceae_E > Zeimonas. The sequence continues at coordinate 4,205 of JAFKGG010000185.1, forward strand.
CCGGCGAGGGCGGGCATCGGCTGGCGCGGCTGGTCGGTTTTTCGACGAGGGCGCCATGAGGCGCGCGAACCTGCTGCGCCGACGCGGCGGCTTCACGCTGCTCGAACTGCTGATCGCGGTGGCGCTGCTATCGATTCTGGCCGTGCTGAGCTGGCGCGGCATGGATTCGGTGCTGCGCGGGCGAGACCACATCGTCGGCACTTCCGACGAGTTGCGCGGCCTGACGGTGGCGATGGTGCAGATGGAAGAAGATCTGCGCCGCGCCTGGCCGATCCGCCTGCTCGGGCTGGCCGAACCGCCGATCTCGTTCACCCCTGGCAGCGACCGCGAGCCGCCGGCGCTGTCGCTGCTGCGCGAGACCTCGGGGGCCGATGCGATGCAGGTGCAGCGCGTCGTCTATCGGTTGCGCGACGGTGTGCTGGAGCGCGGCTTCAGCCTGTGGGCAGCGCCGTCGCCCGACAATTCGCAGCAGGTGCCGGCCACGCCGTTCACCTGGCAGCCGTTGATGGCCGGCGTGCAGCAGATGGAGTTCCGCGGCTGGCTCGGTACGAGCGGCTGGCAGCCGGCGTCGGCGCTGGGCATCGAACGCCTGACGCAGGGCACGGCGCAGCAGGGGCAGGCGCCATCGGGCGGCACCAGCGCCGCGCCGCCGACCATCTCGGGTATCGAGCTGACGCTGGTGCGCAACAACGAGCGCATCCTGCGCGTGTTCGCGGTAGGGAACTAGGGCGTGCCGATGCGACGAGCGGCCGCGTCGAGCCGGGCAGCCTGCGCCGGCCGCCCCTTGTGCCGCAGCCGCGCGCCGCATCGACAGCGCGGCGTGGCGATCATCAGCATCATGCTGGTGGTCATGCTGGCCACGCTGATCGTCAGCAGCCTGTTCTGGCGCGAGCACGTCACCGTGCGCTCGGTGCAGAATCGGCTGGCGCTGGCGCAGGTGCGCTGGATCGAGGCTGCCGTGCTCGACTGGGCTGCGGTGGTGCTGCGCGTCGACCGCACCAGCACCGGTACCGTTGATCACCTGGCCGAGACCTGGGCTACGCCGGTGGCCGAGACGCGGCTCGACGAAACGGTGACCGGCGGCGCGCGCATCAGCGATACCGACAGCAATGCCTTGTTGGCCGGCCAGATCTTCGATGCGCAATCGCGCCTGAACTTGAACAATCTGGTGCTGGCCGCCGGCCCGTCGGCGGTGCATCGCGAAGCCTTCGAGCGGCTGCTGGCCGTCGTCGGGCGACCCGAAAGCCTGGCCGGCGTGCTGCAAAACCGGCTGTTGCAGGCCTATCCGCCATTGCTGGGCAGCCAGCGCCCGCCGGCGTCGGCGCTGCCGCTGATGAAGCTGGCCGATCTGCGCACGGTGCCGGGGTTCGACGAGGCCACCATCGCGGCGCTGGAGCCGTTCGTCATCTTCCTGCCCAAACGGGTGCGTGTTGGACAAGTTGACTACAATACCGAGCCTTCGAAGGTCAATCTGAACACCGCGCCTTCCGAGGTGCTGGCGGCGGTGATCGAAGACATCGATTTGCAGGCGGCGCGGCGTTTTGTCGAGGGCGTGCGGCAGCGAACGTTCTTCGCCAGCCTGGACGTGGCGCGTTCGCGCTTCGATCAGTCGCCGGCGCTTCCGCCTAATCTGCTGTCCGTCGGCTCGGAGTTCTTCCTCGTGAAGGGAATGATACGCTTCGGCCGGGTCGAATCGCATAGCGAAGCCCTTCTGTATCGCGGCAGCAGCCGCGTGGAACTCATATGGCAGCACAGGTACTGAGAAAGGGTCAGGCGATCGTCTGGGTGCCGCCGCGCTCGATCGGCGAACGCGCCTTTGCGACCGAACCTGTGCTGCTGGCGATGCTGCCGGTGTCGGTGTCCGACAAGGTCGGCGGCGGCGCCAACCCGGGCGGCGTGCCCGTTACCGTATTCGGTAGCGCCAGTTCGGCGCGTTACGTGCGCGTCAGCCTCGATGCGATGCCGGCGCTGCGCACGGTGACGCTGATCTTCGATGCGCGCGACGTCAACCTGCTGCAGGCCGAAGTGCCGCCGCTGTCGGGCGCGCGCTTGCAGCAGGCGCTGCCCAACGTGGTCGAAGACCTGCTGCTGCAAGACCCGCACAGCTGCGCATTTACACTGGGGCCGCGCACCGACGGCGAGAACCGGCGGCTGGTGGCCGCCATCGATCGCGGCTGGCTGGAATTCGTATTGGGGGCCTTCGAGCGCCGCGGCGCGCAGATCCAGGCCGCCTGGCCGGCGCAACTGGTGCTGCCGGTGGGCGCCGACCGCACCGCATTGGCCTGCCTGAACGATGGACTGGCGCTGCGCACCGGCCTGCTCGACGGCATCGGCTGGAACGCGTCGAACGACGCCGAGTTTCGCGCCGAGGCGGTGGCCACGCTGCTGCAGACGGTGGCCGCACCGGCGCCCTCCGCCGAGGCGCCGATCGCCGAGATCGAGGCCGAAGCCGGCGGCCATGCAGTGCTCGGGCTGCCCGTGCACGAACTGCCGGCCGAGGCGCCGCGCCGCCAGCGGCTGGCGGTGTTCGTCGAAGACGCTTCGTGGCAGGGACCGGTGCTGAAGGCCGCGGCGCGCGTCGGCATCGATGCCGACATCCGCGCCTTGCCGTTTCCGATGCCGGCGCAGATCGATCTGCTGGCGGCGCGCTCCGGCAATGCGGCCGGTCGCTGGCTGGCCGACATCGATTGGCGCGCCTGGCGCATGCCTTTGATCTGGGCCGGCGCCGCACTATTGGTGGCGTTGCTCGGTCTGAACCTGCACTGGGGCATGCTGCTGCAGGAACGCAACGAGTTGCGTGCGCAGATCGACCGGCGCTTCCGCCAAGCGTTTCCGAACATCACGGTGGTGGTCGACCCCTTGCTGCAGATGCAGCGTCAGGTAGCCGGCCTGCGCACGCGCGCCGGTCAGGCCGGGCCCGATGATTTCGTGCCGCTGCTGACGCGCTTTTCGCAGGCGCTGGGCACGCAGGGCGTCGACGCGCTGGGGGGTATCGAATACAGAGACGGTAGACTACGCGTCCGCTTCCAACCGGGCTTCTACGAATCCCGTTCGGTGCGTCAGACCCTGATCCAGACGTCTCAGCGATTGGGGCTGGCCCTGAGTTTCGACAACGATCGCGAACCGACCGCGTCGGTCGCGTTGCTGCGCTGACGGAGGCCGCCATGCTCGAGGCCCTGCTTCAACGTTGGCAATTGCTGGTCCCGCGCGAACGCCGCATGCTGCTCTCGGGGGCGCTGCTGCTGGCTGCGCTGCTCGTGTATTTCGTGCTGTATGAACCGGCTTCCGACGGCCGCCGTCGGCTGGCCGCCGAGTTGCCGACGCTGCGCACGCAACTGGCCAGCATCGAGCAGCTCGCCGGCGAGGCCCGGCGCTTGGCCGCTGCGCCGGCGCAGAACGAATCGCCGCAGCGCGTCAAGACGCAGCTCGAACAATCGGTGGATGCGGCGGGTCTGAAGCCGGCGCTGGCGCAGCTGGCGCTGGCCGGCGAGTGGTTCGACGTGCGCTTCAAGGGTGTTTCCTATTCTGCCTGGCTGGCCTGGCTCGATTCGGCGGTGCGTGAGACGCGCTTGCGCGTCGTCGACGTGGCGGTGACGCGCGAAACCGGACCCGGGCTGGTGTCGGCGCGCGTCACGCTCGAAATGCCGCGGCGGGAGGGGCGATGAGGCTGCGTCCCGGACGGCTCATCATCTACACGCTGGTCGGCCTGCTTGCCGTGCTGGGCACGCTGCTGCTGACGGCGCCGGCGGCTTTCGCCGACCTATTGCTGGGCAGGGCGACGGACGGTCGTGTACGGCTGGCCGAAACCGATGGCACGATCTGGCGGGGATCGGGCCGGCTGGTGCTGGCCGACATCGGTGCCGAGGCCGCCGAGCGGCGCTCGGTGGCTGGCGTGGCGGTGCCGGGCCGGGTGGCCTGGGATGTACGCCTGCTGCCGATGCTGCTGGGCCAGGTCGATGCGGCGATCAGCGTCGAGGGCATGGCGCAGCCGGTGCGTGTGCAGGGCAGCTATGAAGAGATGCGGGTCGGCGGCGGGGCCTTGGCCTTGCCGTCGGTCGACCTGAGCCGCCTGGGTTCGCCGTGGAACACGCTGCGACCCTCCGGTGCCTTGAGTCTGCAATGGGAGAATCTGACCTTGCGAGGCGGTGCGCTCGAAGGACGGGCACAGATCGAACTGCGCGATGCGGCTTCGGCGATGACGCCGGTCAAGCCCCTGGGCAGCTATCGCGTCGACATCGTCGGCCGCGGCCGGCAGGCCGAACTGGGCATCCAGACCTTGACAGGGCCATTGCACCTGCAAGGCAGCGGCTCGTTCAATACTCAGGGCGGCTTGCGGTTCACGGCCGAAGCCAGCGTCGATGGCGCCGATCAGGCGCGCCTGCAATCGTTCCTGGGGCTGATCGGGCGCCGCGAGGGCAGCAAGACGATCATTAGAATAGGGGCATGAGGGTGCACGATTTGACTGGGCCGACGCCCGCCGACCTGAACACCGTGCACCGGCAGCGGTGCGCGGCGCCACGGCTGGCGCGCGGGCTGCCCCGCGGCCCTGGGTTGGGTGCCCGCATCGGCGCGGCGCTGCTGGCCGCCGGTCTGCTGGCGGCAATGCATGGGCCGCTCGCCGCGCAAACGCGCGCTGGCGGCGGCGCAAACGGCAGCAACGCCAGTGGCGCTGCGAGCGGCGGCAACGCCGCGGCACCAGCGCCGCGGCGCGGCACTGCCGATACCCGCGGCACCGCCGACA
>JAFKGG010000186.1 GCA_017307915.1 Burkholderiales bacterium
AGGAATACCCACAGGCGCAGGCGCGCAGCGGCCTGTCCGCAGGTCAGCAGGCCGCGCAGGGAATCCAGCACTTCCAGGCGCTGCCCCAGCGCCCAGGCCAGCGGCGATTCGGCAGCGAAGGCGGGGTCGCGGAAATGACTTTCGAAGGAGCCGGTATCGGGGTCGTCGGTCGGAGGCGGAAGGTTCATTCAGGAAGTCGGGCCCAATGCTTGGCGCAGCCACGCGTAGCCGATGTAGCCATTCTTCGTTTCAGTGGAGCGGGCTCCCGCCATTATCGTTCACGCCGACGCCGAAGACGCCTGCTTCGACCAGCCGCTAACACGCGATCCGGATAGGGGAAAATACCTATGACGTCACCTAATCTTTGGGCTCAGCGGGCGGGCCGCCCGCAACGTCCTACAGCGAATGACTGGCCGCATCGACACTGGCATTATCGAGCCCTGAGCGCCACCGCACGGCAACCGCCCGACCGATACGCGCCCGCGAGCCCGCACTCATGAAGACCTGCCTGATCGTAGAAGACGTGCCCGAGGTCTCCCGCGCGCTGGCCGAACGGGTGGCCCGGGCATTTCCAGGCATCACCACCGCGCAAGCCGCCACGCTTGCCGAGGCTCGCCGCTGGCTGCGCACAGACCGCGCCGATCTGATGCTGCTCGACCTGGGCTTGCCCGATGGCGAGGGCATCACGCTACTGAAACGAGGACTGGTGCCGGCCACGACACAGGTAGTGGTGATCACGGTGCATGGCGACGATCAGCATCTGTTTCCGGCGCTACGTGCCGGTGTCGTGGGGTATCTGCTCAAGGAAGACCCCGAGGAAGTGTTCCTGAACGAGTTGCGCGGCATCGTTGCCGGCCGGCCCCCGCTGTCGGCCGCGATGGCCCGCAAGATGATGGCGTTCTTTCGCGGCGGCAACGGCACCGCCGGCAACGAACTGTCGCCGCGCGAACGCGACGTGCTGGCGCTGATCGGCCGCGGCCACAGCGTGCCGCGCGCGGCCGAGACGCTGGGCTTGAGCGAGAACACCGTGGCCGGTTACCTGAAGACGGCCTACCAGAAGCTGCACATCGGCAGCCGCGCCGAAGCCGCCGTCGAAGCGGCACGCCTGGGCCTGCTCTCGAGCCCGCCATTCAATGTCTGAAGCGTGATCGACACGACCTGATCACGTGCGCCCGGCTCCCCGCCACGTCCTGGCCGCTTCGGCCCTGCTCGCGGTACTGGCCGCGGCCACGGCATTGTGGCTTGCGCTGAGCCTGCCAATGCTGGGCGTGGAATTCGCGCCGGCTGCCGACGGTACGCTGCGGGTGGAATCGGTCAGCACTGATTCACCCAATCGCGCGCTGCTGCGATCGGGCAGCCGTGTGCAACGACCGATACGCCGCTGTCTGCCGCCGAACTGCTGCTTCCCGAACCCGACGAGCTGGATAGCTGGGAACAGCTCGATGCCCTGATCGCAACGATGACCAGGCTCACCAGCACGCCGACGCTGTCGGCGCGGGTCGACGGCGAACCGGCACTGCTGAGCACACGCCCGCGGCAGCTCGGCGACTTGCCGTTTCCGTTCTGGATGCATCTGCTGATCGGCGGCATCAATTTCGTGATGGCCGCCGGCGTGCTGGCGTACCGCCCCGCCGATCCGGCGGCGCGCCATTACGCGCTGTTCGGCGCTGGCGTACTGCTCACGCCATATACCGCCACCATCTACCTCACTCGCGAACTGCTCATCGACGGTGCACTGCTACATGCACTATCGACGCTGAACCATCTGTTCCTGTGCCTGACGGTCGCTGCGCTGGTCGCGCTGATGTCGACCTATCCTGGCCGGCTCGGCGCGCGCCTACCGGCGCTGGCCTACACCGCCGGGATGCTGGCCTGGCTGGGGCAGTTCACGCGTGCGTTTGCGGCTCCCAATGCGGTCTACCTGATCACTCTGAGCTTCTTTGCTCTGGGCCTGGGCCTCGCCTATCCGCAGTGGCAGCGCACGCGCGGGCACCCGGTGGAGCGCGCTGCGCTACGCTGGTTTCTGCTGTCGCTGCTGCTCGGCACCGGCCTGTTCGCCGCGCTGGTGGCGCTGCCGCTGGCATTCGACCAGCCACCACCGGTCGATCAGACGTGGCTGACGCCATTGTTCTTGCTGGTACCGGCCGGCATCGCACTGGGTATCGTTCGCTACCGGCTGTTCGAGCTCGATCGCTGGTGGCGCAGCGTGTGGACCTGGTTCTTCGGTGGTGTCGCGGTGATGGCGCTCGATCTGACGCTGTTGACGCTGTTCGATCTGACGCGACTCGGTGCGATCACGCTGTCGCTGGCGCTGCTGGGCTGGCTGTATTTTCCGGCGCGGCAATGGCTGTGGGCGCGCTGGCTGGGCGGACCGCCGGCCGCCGAGCGACACACCTGGCTGCGCGAACTCTCAGCAGCGGCCAACCCGGCCGAGCTGCGCGCGCGCTGGCTGGCGGCCCTGCATGCGCGCTATGCGCCGCTGGAATCACGCCATGATCCCGGTACCGAGACACTCATCGAGACGCCCTCGCCTGGTGCCCGTATCGAAGACGACGGCCTGACGCTGCGCGTGCCCGATCCCTTGTCGACGCATGACGTGCTGCTGCGCCACGCCGATGGCGGCGCGCGCCTGTTCGGCACGGCCGACGCGGCCGATGCCGATACGCTGGCCGGACTGGCGCGCCTGCTGCGCGAGGCGATGCACGAGCGCGACCAGGCGGTGGCCGATGAGCGCCAGCGCATCCGCCGCGATCTGCACGACGATCTGGGTGCCAAACTGCTGGCGCTGCTGTATCGGGTCGACGTCGGCAACCAGCCGCTGGTACGCTCGGCGATTCGCGACAGCCATGAGATCCTGGCCGCGCTCGATGCCGAGCCGCTGCCGCTGGCCGACGCCGTGGCGCAGTGGCGCGCCGAAGCGCAGGAACGCGCCATCACGCATGGTTTTCAACTCGACTGGCGCGCGCATCGCATCGACGAGCCGACCGATGACGGCAACGCCGTGCTCGATGCGCGCCAGCACACCAATCTGGCGCGTATCGTGCGCGAGGCGATCAGCAATGCGGTACGCCATGCCGGCGCCCGGCATGTGGCGATCGACATCACGCGCGACGGCTATCGTCTGGGGCTGAACGTCACCGATCAGGGCCAGGCGAACGCCGCGCCCGCCGATTGGCGCAACGGCGGCGGCACGCGCCAGATCGCGCAGCGCGCCGAAGAACTGGGCGGCGAGGCGGCCTGGGAACCGGCCGACGGCGGCACCCGACTGCGGGTATCGGTTCCCTTGCAGCGAAGCACTGCGCGAGGGCACGACGCCCTCCCGTGATCAGGCTAGGGACAACACCTCCCCCGAGTCGGGTGTAACGCCGCTGCGCATGCTTTGCATACGCTAGCTGTCGTACCGGACGGCCATGTCCGGCCTCAACCGCCTACTCAGGATACCGATTCATGCGCCGATTGCTCCGCCCGCTCGCGGCCCTGTCCTTGATCGCCGTCACTTCCGGCCCCGTACTCGCCGCGCCGTTCGCGTTCATCAGTGGCAGCGATCTTGTCGACAGCAGCACCCTCTCGGTATTCGATACGGCAACCAACAGCGTCACCGCGACCATCCCGATCGGCGGCTATCCGTTCGGTGTAGCGGTCACTGCGTCGGGTACACGCGTCTACGTGACGATCGAGACCCCTACCGGCGGTGCGGTTCAGGCGATCGATACCGCAACGAACAGCATCGTCATGAACAAGGCTCTGGGCATCCTCACGACCCCGTTCGGCGTCGCCACCAATCCATCGGGCACGCGACTCTATGTGACCTATCTGGATGAATCCGACGGTATGCGCAGCAACATGGATGTCATCGATACCGCAACGGGTTTCGAGCTCAGTACGGTGCTGCTCGATGTGGAGGGGAATGATGCCAGGGGGGTCGTCGTCAATCCGGCTGATACTCGGATCTACGTCACGAACCCGAACAGCAATACCGTGACTGTGATCGACACCACGAGCCACGCCATTGTCTCCACCATCACCGTCGGCAGCCTGCCGTTCGGCGTTGCGGTGAACCCGGCCGGCGCGCAGGTCTATGTGGCGAATTCCGGCAGCAACGACGTCTCTGTGATCGATGCGGCAACCAACACCGTCATCGCAACGGTGCCTGTCGGCGCCATTCCCAGGGGCGTCGCGGTGCACCCGGACGGCAGCCGGGTCTACGTGGCGAACCTCGAAGGCAACAGCGTCTCGGTGATCGACGCCGCATCGAACACGGTCATTGCGACGGTTCCGGTCGGCGCCGGGCCGGTGGGCGTGTCGCTCACCCCTGACGGGTCGCGGCTGTACGTGACGAATTCGATCGCCAGCACCGTTTCGGCCATCGACACCGCGACCAATACCGTTACCGCCACCGTGGCGGCGGGCCCGTTCCCGGTCAGCTTCGGGGTCTTCATCGGCCCGCTAGGAAGCGCCGGCGGGCCAGGGCCGGGGCCGGGCCCTGGTCCCGGCCCGAACACCGGCACGCACCCGGTTCCCACCCTGGGTGTGTGGGGGCTGTCAGCCCTGGCGCTGGTGATGGGTCTGCTCGGTGCGCGCCGGGCCGGGCGTCGCGGCGATTAAGGCCGTAGTGCGTTGCCTAGCTGCCGGTCGATGCATAGTGACGCAACCCGACGCGCCATGCCGCAAAGGCTGCTGCGAGAAACGCAAAACCAGCCAGCGGCGACGCCACGCCGATCCATGCAGGCGCGCCGAGCGGGTCGGCCTTGCCCAATATCGACAGCACCGGATAGTAGGCGACGCAGGCCAGCGGCACGGCAAAGGTCAGCATGTAACGAAACCAGCGCGCATACACCGACAGCGGATATTGCGCCGCCTGCACGCCGCCGTACGTCAGCACGTTGGCGACTTCCAGACTCTCCACCGTCCAGAACGACAGCGTGCCCTGCAGCACCAGGATGCCGAGGAACAAGGCTACGCCGCCGGCCAGCGCGAACAGCGCGATGGCGATCGATGCCGGTGTCCACGCGATGTTCGCCTGCGCGGTGGCAAAAGCGATCACCAGCAGCCCTTGCATCAAGCGCCCGAGGCGGCTGATGCGGCAGTCGTGCCCCATCAGTTGCAGCCACAATGGGCGCGGCCGCAGCAGCAATCGGTCGAAGGCCCCCGTGCGCAAGAGCTCGGTGCCGAGCACATCGAAGCCGCGCCCCAATGCGTCGGCAACGGCGAACATGCAGTTCACCAGCCCATAGAACAGCGCCACTTCGCCGATGCGCCAGCCCTGCACATCGCCGAAGCGATCGAACAACGCCCAGACCGCGACCACCTCGATACCAGTCACGAGGAACTGCCCCACCGTGAGCATCAGCGCCGAGGCCGGATAGCGCGCCTGGCCGCTCAGCGATGCCAGCACCAGACGCGTGAACAAGGCAATCGATCCCATGCGCCTCACCCGCCCTGCACTTCGAGTCGGCGCATCGTGCGCGCCATGGCCGCGCGGCCGAAAGCCACCAGCAGCACGACCCACATGCATTGCAGGCCCAGCGCCGCGAGCATCTGCGCGCCATCGAACTGCCCGAAATAGATGCGCGCCGGAATGTCCATCACGCCGGCCAGCGGCTGCAGCAACAACGCCGTCTGCCATGCGTCTGGCAGCAAGGCCAGCGGCAACAGGTTGCCCGAGAACACGATGACGATCGGCGAGGCCAGCGTATTGATGCCGCGCTCGTTGAGCGCGGCAGCTGCAGCAATGTTGAGCAGCATCACGAACGCGGCCGACAGCAACAGCGCGAGCAGCGCCGACGCGGCAAAGCCCGCGCCCGCCGCCAGGCCGCCCGGCGGCTGCCAGGCCCATTGATCAAGCCCGACCATGGGCAGCACGATGCCCGCGAACGCCAGCATCAGCGCCACGCGCGGCAGCACGCGGGCTGCGATCCAGCCAGCGGAACGCACGAACCACAACGTATAGGCGTCGACCGGCCGCAGTCGATCATAGGCCACCGCGCCGGTGCGCACCGCCTGCGCCACCTCGGGATCGCCGAACCACGGCATCAGCGCGAGCAGGCCCTGCGCCAGCCAGGTGTAGGTGATGGCCTGCGCCAGCGACATCGGCGCGCCCGCCGCCGCCGCGCTGCCGTAGAACGCCGCCAGCACCATGATCTTGATGCCGCCCCACCAGCATTGCGTGACGAAACCCGCATATGCGGCGGCCCGGTACTGCAGCATCTGCAGGAAGCGCGACGCGAAGGCCGCGGCATAGGGGCGCACGAGTTCGCGCAGCGTCATCGCCGATCAGACTTCGGTGGCGCCGTGCATCGCATAGAAGCGTGCGATGACGGCCTCGATGGTCATGCCTTCGTCTTCGGCATCCTCGGGCAGGCCGTCGTCGAGACGCTTTGCGGCCACGACCTGGGCGCGCAGCGCCTCGACCGCGCAATCGGCCAGCACGCGGCCGTGGCCGATCACGATCACGCGTTCGGCCAGCGCCTCGACGTCGTGCATGTCGTGCGTGGTCAGCAGCACCGTGGTGCCGCGTTCACGATTGGCGCGCCTGACGAAATCGCGCACCGCCAGCTTGGAGGGCGCGTCCAGCCCGATGGTGGGTTCATCGAGGAACAGGATGTCGGGCTCGTGCAGCAGCGCCGCCGCGATCTCGGCGCGCATGCGCTGACCGAGCGACAGTTGGCGCACCGGCTGGTCGAGCAAGCGCTCCAGATGCAGCAGCGCGACCAGCTCGTCGCGCGTGCGGGCAAAGCGCGCCGGGTCGACGCGGTAGATGTCGCGCAGCAGCGCGAAGCCGTCCCCCACCGGCAGATCCCACCACAGTTGCGTGCGTTGACCGAACACCACGCCGATGCGCGCCACGTGCCGTTGTCGATCGGCGAACGGATCGCGCCCGTCGACCTCGACGCGGCCCGCATCGGGCCGCAGGATGCCGGCCAGGATCTTGATGGTGGTCGACTTGCCGGCACCGTTCGGGCCGATGAACCCTAGCAGCTCGCCGCGCTGCAATTCGAACGACACCCCGGCCAGCGCATCGACCGTGCGCGAGCGTGGCCGCACCAACGCGCGCAACGCGCCGAGCACGCCGGGGTCGCGCTCGTGGATGCGGTAGGTCTTGCGCAGACGATCGACGACGATCTGGGGCATGGCGCGGCAAAAAACGGGGGGCGGATTCTACACGAATCGCCCGGCGGCGCCACGGCCGGCCTGGCAGCGCTGTAACTGCGCTGAGCTTGGCCTATTGAGGATCGGGATACGCTGCCATTACGTCGCGTACCGTCGATTCGATGAGATCAAAAACGCCCTCGGGCACGCGATCGGCAAAGCGCTTGCGCTTCTTGCCCGAGATGATGCCGCCGTTATCCAGGCAGATGGGATCTTGGGCAGAGCCTGCGCAAGCACCTGGAGGGAATCAGGTTTTTTTCATTATTACCCATTAACCTGATTTTTTGTTCAGTCGACGGTACGCGCCTCGCTCGACGGACGCGCCGCCGGGCCAGTTGCCGCGCTCAGCCGAACTGCACGCAGCGCATGCTCAGCGTGCCGCTATGGAAACCCTCGAACACGTGCCGCACCGGCTCCGACGCCTCGGCCGCGCCCACGGCATACAGCAACGGATAGTAGTGATCCGGCGTGGGTACCGCCTGCGCGGCGAACATGCTGAGCTGCTGCCAGCCGATCAAGGCCTGATCGTCGCGGGTATCGAGCGCGCGCTTCACCGCCAGATCGTAGCCGCGCGCCCATGGGCGGCTGGCCTCGGCCGCCTCGGGTAGATGACGCTCGGTGGCGCGCAGGTTGTGCACCACATTGCCGCTGCCCAGGATCAGCACGCCGCGCTCGCGCAGGGCGGCCAGCTCGCGGCCGATCGAATGATGGAAGGCGGCCGGCTGGTCGTAGTCGATCGATAGCTGGAACACCGGCACATCGGCTTTCGGGTACAGGTGCCTGAGCACCGTCCAGGTGCCGTGGTCCAGCCCCCAGCGATCGGTGCCGTGCACGGTACGCTGCTTGACCGCGGCAGCAGCCTGGCGCGCCAGTTCGGGCGCGCCGGGTGCCGGGTATTGCATCTGGTGCAGCTCGTCGGGGAAGCCGCTGAAGTCGTGAATCGTGCGCGGCCGCGCCTGGATGCCGACGCCGGTGACGCCGTTGGTCAACCAATGTGCCGACACCGACAGAATCGCCGCCGGCCGCGGCAGCGACGCCCCCCAGTCGCGCAGGCTGCGCGTGAAGGCGTTCTCGCGGATGGCGTTCATCGGGCTGCCGTGGCCGATGAAGATCACCGGCATCCGCGTTGCGCCGCCGCTGCGCGGCAGCGCCGCCGTGGCGGCTGCGGCCTCGGCCAACGCGCCGAGTGCGAGCAGGGCGCCCGATGTGCTCAGACCGAGCAGCGCAGTGCGGCGAGATTGGGGGCTGGTCGATGGCATTGGACGCGGCACAGACGTATTCGCGAGATCCGGTCGGTCGCCGGCCGGAACAGACGCTTACAGCTCGAAGCGATTGCCTGCCATGATACGAGGTGTTACCATGGTGTCACTTTTCGGATGCATTCCATGTCCACGACCTCGTTGAAGCTGCCAGAGGAAATCAAGCAGTTGGCGGTGGCAGCCGCCAAACATCAGGGCGTGACGCCGCACGCCTTCATGGTCGAAGCCATCCGGGCAGCCGCCCTGGCTGCAGAGAAACGCGCCAGCTTCGTGTCGGACGCGCTTGCATCGCGGGCCGAGGCAATCGAGTCGGGCAAAGCACATCCTGCGGCTGAAGTTCACGCCTACCTCCGTGCACGCGTACAAGGGAAACCAGCGCCGAAGCCAAGAGCCCGATCTTGGCGAAGCTGATCTATTCCCGGCGAGCGTTCATGGACC
>JAFKGG010000187.1 GCA_017307915.1 Burkholderiales bacterium
GGCCGCGCGCGGGCCGACGCTGTCCTTGCCGATCTTGGACGAGCCCATGGGTACCCGGCTCATCGATTCCACGCCGCAGGCGATCGCGATATCGTAGGCGCCGGCGGCGATGCCCTGGGCTGCGAAATGCACTGCCTGCTGGCTTGATCCGCATTTGCGATCGATGGTGGTCGACGGCACGTGCTCGGGAAAGCCGGCCGCCAGCCATGCCATCCGGCCAGGGGTGCCCGACTGCTCGCCCACCTGGCTGACGCAGCCGCAGATGACGTCGTCGACGCTACCGGGATCGAGCTGGTTGCGCTGGACGAGCGCTTGCAGCACCTGCGCCAGCAACTCGACCGGATGCAGTTCGGTGAACGCGCCGCCGGCCTTGATGCGCCCCATGGGCGAGCGGATGGCGTCGATGATGAATGCCTGCGGCATTGGATCTCCTTTCGGCTCTAAGCAAAGAATGGCGGATGGCCCAGCCTATCCGGGCCGGCGCGGCGCGGCAATCGTCCGAACCGACGACGTGTGGGCCTCCGGCCCGAGGGATACTGTGCGTATGAACATACCCACCGAGCGGATGACGACACCCAGTCCCGCCAACGCGCCCGCCAGCACACCTGCCAGCGTCCACGCCACGCGTCAGGCGCTGCCCTTCGCCGCCCGTCTGCGCCTGCCCGTGATCTGCGCGCCAATGTATCGCGTGACCACGGCCGATCTGGTCATCGCGGCGTGCGAGGCCGGCGTCGTCGGAGCGCTGCCCCGCAACAACGCCCCTGATTTCGATACCTTCGACCGCTGGCTGGCGGCCCTGCAAGAGACGGCGGCCAGCCGCCCCGGATTCGCCCCCTACGCGGTCAACCTGTCGACCCGGCTCGCACCGGAAGACATGGAGCGCCATCTGGCGCTGTGCGCGCAGCGCGGCGTGACGCTGATCATCAGCGCCACCGGCAACCCCACCGAACTGATCCGGCGTGCCCACGGCCATGGGCTGCTGGTGTACTCCGACGCCGTGAACCTGCACTTCGCGCGCAAGGCGATCGCGGCCGGCGCGGACGGCATCACCGCCATCGGCGCCGGCGGCGGCGGCCATTCGGGCACGGTCAACCACCTCACACTGGTGGCGACGCTGCGTCGCGAATTCGCCGGAACGATCGTGATGGCGGGCGCCATCGCCAACGGCGCGGCCATCCGCGCCGCCGAGGTGCTGGGCGCCGATCTGGCCTACATGGGCACGCGCTTCATCGCCACCCGCGAATCGGGGGCGCCCCCCGAGTACAAGCAGATGCTGCTGTCGTCGGGCGTCGCCGATCTGGTCTACACCGATACCGTCAATGGCGTGCCGGCCAACTGGCTTGCCCCATCGCTGCGTTCGCACGGCCTCGATCCGCTGCACATGCCGCCGCGTCCTGAGGGCGTGCGCGGTCATGCGCACTTGCCGGCCGGCGTCGTGCCCTGGAGCAATATCTGGAGCGCGGGCCAGGGCATCGAAGAGATCGACGACATTCCGTCGGTGGCCGAGCTGGTCGACCGGCTGTACGCCGAATACCAGGCCGCGGCGGCGACACCGGTATTCGGGCGCGCAACCGGGGCCTGAGCCCCGCGCCCGCTCGCGACGCCGCCGTTGCGTTCAAGCCGCCGCCCTGTTCGATCGTGCGTGATCAATCACGCTTGATGTTGGCAGCGCGAATGACTTCACCCCAGCGGGCGAAATCCTTCTCCATCCACTCGCGATACTCCGGCGCATCCTCGAAATAGCGCGCGTTGCCGGCTTTGGCCGCCGCATTGGTGTAGAAATCGCTCGCCACCGCCTGCTTGAGCGCCGTGCGCAGCCGATCGACGATGGGCTGCGGCGTGCCCGGCGGCGCGGTGATGCCGAACGCGGAATCGATCTGCAGCGACTTGTAACCCAGTTCGAGCGCGGTCGGCAGATCCGGCAGGCTGGGAATACGCTCGCTCGAGACCGTGACGATGGGACGCAGGCGGCCGTTCTGGATGTGCGGCAGCGCGGCATTGGCCTCGATGATCATGCCGCCGACGGTTCCCGCCAGCACGTCGGCGAGTGCCGGGCCTGCACCGCGATAGGCAATGTGCGTGATCTTGATCTTCTGATCGATCGCCAGCAGCTCCAGTCCCAGATGGCCCAGCCCGCCGTGGCCCGCGCTGGTGAACTCGGTGCCGGGCTTGTTGCGCACATACTCGATCAGCTCGGGCAGCGTGCGCACGTCGATGACGCTGGGATTGACCGCCAGCAGGATGCGCGAAGACGTGAAGCGCCCGATCGGCGTGAAACGATTGGCCGCGTCCAGCGGTTTGCCGGTGAAGTGCAGCGCGTTGATGGTAGTGTTGGCCAGAATGCCGATCGTGTAGCCGTCGGGCGCAGCCGTGGTGACGGCGCCCATGCCGATCGTGCCCGCCGCGCCGCCGCGGTTCTCGACCACCACCGGCTGGCCCAACTGATCGCTCAGCGCCTGCGCGATGGCGCGCGTGATCAGATCAGACGAACCCCCGGCCGCGAAACCGGAAATCAGCTTGACCGGCTTGACCGGATAGGGAGTCTGCGCCTGCACCGACGCCGCGAACCCAGCGACGCACAGCGCAAGCGAAACGGCCAGTGTTCGAACCATCTTCATTTCATGTGTCTCCTGCCGTTGCAGTCATCGTATGCGCCCTGAAGCGCTCCGTAGGCGAGCATGCCGAGGGCGCCCGCCCTGGCGGGCCAAATCCTTCTCCATCCCATCGCGATGCGCCGACGCTTGCCCGAAATGGCGAGCCTTGCCGGCCATCTGCTCATCGGATGGCAGCCATGATCGGATTCATTGTGCCCAGCGGCAGCCGCGGGCGCATTCGTCGGAAACGACGATTTTTCGTCCACGCCGGGACAGCGGCGCCTGCTTCACCACATGTCGCGCAGGCGCCCGGCCACGTCCACGGCCAGCCTTGCTTCTACGGCAGGCACCGCATCGGCGGCCCCCGCCGGCGGCTTCTGACCCGGCGTGGGTTGGCGCTGCACCGCACCCTCGACGCACTCCGCTGCGCCTGGCAACGCCCGTTCATCACTATCCGGCGCCACCCGATCGAAGCAGGCCAGCACCGGCCGGCTCAGAAAGCGGCTGCGCGCCGCGTGCACATAGGTCGGACCGTAGCGCGCTTGCTGCGTCACGTACCAGCGCTGCGGTTCGAGCAGATACAGCGCATCGCGCGAGCGCGTCATCGCCACGTACAGCAGCCGGCGCTCTTCATCGACCGACTCGCGGCGCGCCGTCGCGTATTCGTTGGGGAAGTTGCCGTCGGTGACGTTCAGTACGTAGACCGCATCCCACTCCTGCCCCTTGGCCGAATGCACGGTGGACAGGATCAGATAGTCCTCGTCCTGCAGCGCGCCGTCGCTGAGATCGCCGCTGGCTTGCGGCGGGTCCAGCGTCAGCTCGGTGAGAAAGCGCTCGCGGGTGGCAAAGTCGCCGGCCACCGCCTGCAGCATGTCGAGATCGGCAGCGCGCACCGTGGCATCGTCATGGCGTAGTTCCAGCAGCGGCTGGTACCACTCGCGCAGCGGCGTCATCTGTGCCGGCCAGCGTGCGCGCGAGTCGAGCAGTTGCGTCATCAGCTCGACGAAACCATGCCATTGTTCGCGCGCGGCGCGCGGCGGCATAAAGCTGGCCAGGGCAGCAAGGAACGAGGACGGCGCCGCCGGATCAGCCTGATGACTCAGATGATCCAGACAACGCCGCGCATGCGCCGGCCCGAAACCGCTCATCAACTGCAAGGCACGAAACGCCGCGATGCCGTTGCGCGGATGCTCGGCCCAGCGCAGCACCGACAGCATGTCCTTGATGTGCGCCGCTTCCAGAAAGCGCAGCCCGCCGTGCTTGACGAACGGAATATTGCGCCGCGCCAGCTCCACCTCCAGCGCATCGCTGTGGTGGTTGCTGCGAAACAGCACCGCCTGTCGCTTCAGCGGCACACCGGCTTCCCGATGCCGCAGGATGCGGTCGGCGACCCAGTTCGATTGCTCGCGTTCGTCGGCCACCGTCACCAGTTGCGGCCGCGCGCCGTCGCCGCGCTGCGCGCGCAGCGTCTTGCGATGGCCGCGCTCGGCCTCGGCGATCAAGGCATTGGACGCATCCAGCACCGGTTGCACCGAACGATAGTTCAATTCCAGCGTGATGCTCTGCGCCGGCGGATCGAAGCGGCGCGGAAAATCGAGGATGTTGGCGACGTCGGCCGCGCGAAACGAATAGATCGATTGCGCATCGTCACCGACTACCGTCAAACCGTCACCGCCGGGCTTGATCGCCGCCAGAATGCCGGCTTGCAGCGCGTTGGTGTCCTGAAACTCGTCGACCAGCACATGATCGAAACGCGCGCCAACCTCGCGCGCCAGCGCTGCGTCGTTCATCGCGATCTGCCACCACAGCAGCAGGTCGTCGTAGTCGAGCACGCCATTGGCCTGCTTGCGCGCCACGTAGTCGCGAAACAGCCCGCGCAAATCGTCGGCGCAATCGACGCACCACGGAAACTGTTCCTTCAGCACGCGTTCCAGCGGCCAGCCGGTATTGACGCGATGCGAATAGATCGCCAGGCAAGTGTCCTTGCGCGGAAAGCGCCGCTCCTTGGTCGACAGCCCGCGCTCGAAGCGAATCACGTCGATCAGGTCGGCGGCGTCGCCGCGATCGAGAATGCCGAACGACGCGTCGAGTCCGATGCGCGGCGCCAACTGTCGCAGCAGCCGCGCGCCGATCGAATGGAAGGTGCCGGCCCACGGCAGCCGCACGGTGGGCGGCCGGGCAGTGCCGGCAGCAAACGCCTGCATCAGCAGCTGCTCGGCGCGCCGCGTCATCTCTTGCGCGGCGCGACGGCTGAAGGTCAGCAGCAGAATGCGCATCGGATCGACGCCTTGCGTGACCAGATGCGCGACACGATGCGCCAGCGTCGCCGTCTTGCCGGTGCCGGCGCCGGCGATCACCAGCAGCGGCCCCGAACGGAAACGGCCGGCGCCATCGGCCGCGCCGAAGCAGACCGCCCGGCGCTGGGCCTCGTTCAGGCGGTCGAGAGCGATGGAGGAAAATGCGGACATGGCCGCGAGTCTAGACGATCGGTCGGCGCGGCCTCATGCGCAGCGTGTCCAATCTCGAGTATGGCAAGCGTGGCGCACCGGCCTCCATGAGCTTGCGCTGCGCACCGCCGGCCAAAGCCGTTTTCCGAAGCCTCTCGCTAGTGTCGTGAGTTAGAAGTTCGTCCCAATGAAACGGCGACGAACAGATGGCGAACTCGCGTGGCAGTCCCCTGGTAGAAGAACTTGCGGGGCAGCCATCGGAGACTGAGCGATCAGGCGCCCTGCATTTCGTTGCCACGGATGCCGGATTTCATTGTACAATTTACCATCGGTAAAATTAATTGAACGACGTTCGAATCGTGTCAAGCACGCCCTCTTTTTCCACGCGCACCGAGAGGCGCCACGCGCTGGCCAAGGCCGACTTCGTCGATGCCGCGTACGCGGTGATCGAACAGCACGGCTTCAAAGGCTTCACCCTGGATCTGGTCGCCAGCCATGTCGGCTTGCGCAAGCAGGCCATTTACCACTACTTCCCCTCCAAAGAGGCAGTGTTGTTCGAGGTCGCGCTGGCCGAGCTGACACGGTCGGCCCAGGCGGTAGCCGACGCAGTCGACAAGGTCGAGAGTGGCGTGGACGCCATCGAGGCACTGCTGCGCACGTATTTCCATGCGTTCGCGGGCAAGATCAGGCTGTTCCAGATCAGCCATACGGCTCTGCCGTTCTTCGACTTCAAGCGGATGATGTCAGGCGACAACCTGGTGCGGATCAGGCCCTTGAACGACCTTCTGTACGCGGGCGCGGCGCAGCGCCTGCACGCCGATTCCAAAGGTACGCTCAGCCTTGCCGACGCGCGCAGACTGGCGTTCGTCGCCTATACCTCCGTCGTCGGGCTGTTGACGATGAAGGCCTTGGTGGAGTCCGCTGACGACCCGCTCGTTCACCAGGACACGGCCATGATCGACACGCTTGTGTCGGTCTTTCGAAATTCCATTGCACAAGGAAACAAGAAGAAATGACACCCTACAGCCTGGACAACCCTGTTTTTCAGATCTACGCCGTCGCTGCCTGCCTGGCACTGCTGAAACTGATAGGCCACTCCTTCTACACCGTCTTCCAGATGGTTCGGAACGACGGCGGCTACCTCAACCCCGAAGACCTTCGCAAGACCTTGTTCAACCCCAAGCCCGATCCCCGGCAATTGAACGCGATCGAAGAAGTCGAGCGGGCCCGCCGCATGCACAGAAACGAGATGGAAAATACGCCGGCGTTTCTGGTGGCCGGGTGGCTGCTGGTGGCCGTGTCACCCAGCCTGCTCTTTGTCGTGGTCACGATGGTCGGTTACCTACTGGCGCGGTTGGCGCACACCTATGCGTATGCGACGAAGCGCGACCATGAAGTGCGCGCGGCATGTTTCACCGCGGGTGCGCTGTGCACGGTGGCGATGGTGGTTCATGTGCTGGTCAGTGTGTTGCTGCGCTAGCATCGCGAGTTGGAAGTTCATTGAATTCCTGCAGTTCCTGCGCACCAACTAGTTCGTTTTCGTCCAGTAATCGATCTCGTTGACCCATCCCAGCGTGGGATCTTGATAAAGTATGGAAGTGATCAGCGCAGCACCGCGTTCGACCACTACGAGCTGATTTCCATTGATCTGATCGTAGAGATAGTGTCCGCGATCGTTCAATCTTCCCTCGATGGTCACCGGCATGGAAACCCCATTGAGCAGGATCGATATCTGCTGCGTATAGCTGCTGCCGGTGACGGCCATCGTGCCGGTAGCCGAAAAGCCGCTGTTGGCTGCAGTATCCATCAGCGCATAGCGTGACGTCTGAAGCGTCACCCGATACAGCGCGTAAGTGCCATCGAGCGTAGTGGTATCGGTATTGCCGACCACGACAAAGCTCTGCTTGGCCTGGCTCCATCGGAGCGCCGTCGCTTTCCCGTTCACTGGAAAATTCTGAATCGTCGCGGTCGCTGATTTTCCTTCCAGGAAAGGAACGCCGCCGGAGCGCACCGTATTGAAGGTTCGCCTCTCGAGCAACTGCCCATCCGCATAGACTGCAATCCCGTGGGCACCCGGCTCCGGAAGGTTGTAGTTGTAGAGCAATGAAAAGCCGGTATTGGCATGACCGCAGATGCCAGCCGTACCGTTGCGCGCGCTGCCGACTCCTGACTTGCCGAGCGACGCGCCGTCGACGAATACCGTGATCTCCTTGGCCGTGCAGTGCCAACCCGAGACCACACCGATTCCGGATTCCGTCGACCCGGCTACCGGATTCTCCAGATTGCCCTGTGCTGCCGCCAGCATCGGCAGGCAAAGGCCCGCGCTCGAAATGAGCGTACGCAACATCGTCATCATCATCCCCAATCGTTTGTGTTGGTTTGAAATACCGCAGGCGCGGCATCGGTCTTCAGATCCTCGTCCGCATCCTCTGGCGGGGATCGATGCGGTGCAGTTTTAAATGCGATGAATCCGTCAGGTACTGAAGATCGTTTCCTGCGCGAAGAGGCAACGCGGCTGTTGCAGAGATCTTCAGCATCGGCATCTCCCGATCGATGCGCAGCGACGCGTTTGCCGCATGGGTTTTGACAAAACCGCCATCCGCAGGCAAGAATTGACTCGTTAGTAGCAACTTAGTTGCTCTATAAGCAACTCTAAACCTTTCTGCCTTCCCATGGCCGCCATCAAATCCGTCGATCGAGCCATCGACATGCTCGACTGCTTCACCGCCGAACACCCCGAGTTCGGTGTCACCGAACTGGCCACGCGCCTATCGGTCCACAAGAGCATCGCCTCGCGCATGGCAGCGACGCTGCGCGCGCGGCGCTTCCTGGAAATGAACCCGGCCAGCCGGCGCTACCGGATCGGCCGGCGCGTTTTCGAACTGGGGCAACTGTTCAACCAGCGCAGCGAACTGGCCGACATCGCGGCACCGCATCTGCGGGCGCTGGCGCGCAGCGTCGGCCATGCTTCGCACATCGGCGTGCTCGACGGGCGCGACGTGCGCATCATCGGTTGCGTAGAGAGCAACCATCCGTTGCAGGTGGCCGTGCATACCGGCGAACGTCGGCCCGTCCACGCCACCGCGTCGGGCAAGCTGTTCCTGGCATTCGGGCCGCAGGATCTGTTCGACACGCTGAGCCCCGGCGGCAGATTTCCGAAGGTCGGCCCGAACACGATCGAAGACCCGGCCGGGATGAAGCGCGAGCTGTCGAGCATCCGGCGGCAGGGCTTTGCCCGTAACCGCGAAGAAAGCCTGCGCGGCGTCGGCGCCGTGGCGGCACCGGTGTTCGACGCCAATGGGCAGATCGTCGCCAGCATCACCGCGATCTATCCGCTCGCCCTGGTCGATCCACCCGACTTCAAGCGCATCTGCGCGCGCGTCGTCGAAACCGCGCGCAAGATCGGCGAACGGCTGGTGCCGGCCACTAGCGAATGAAACGAACGAGTCGAGCATGCAGGAACTCACCGTAGGCCGCCTGTTGCGGTTGGCCGCCGAAAGCAGGCCACAGGCGCCGGCGTTGCATTTCGACGACCAGACGCTCACGCACGGCGAACTGAACGCCTGGGGCAACCGCATCGGCAACGGCTTGCTGTCGCTGGGCCTGAAGAAAGGCGACCGCCTCGGCGTGATGCTGCCCAATTCGCCGCTGTACGTGGCCATCGCCTATGGCGCGGCCAAGGCGGGCATCGCGCTGATACTGTTGAACTATCGCTTCACGGGCAGTGAGATCGCCTACCACCTGGGCGACGCGCAGGCCCGCGCGATCGTGTTCGATCCGAAGTTCGACGCTGC
>JAFKGG010000188.1 GCA_017307915.1 Burkholderiales bacterium
TGCCGGAACATCTCGAAGCGGACACCCATGAGCTGCGCGTTCTGTTCGACGAGCCGTTCCGCGTGGCGCTGCCGCCCGAGCATCCGGTGGCCACGCAGGATCTCGTGGAAACCGGCGAGCTGAGCGATCTGGAACTGCTGCTGCTCACCGACGGCCATTGCCTGCGCGGACAGGCGCTGGAGGCCTGTCGGCGCCGAGAGCCGCCGTCCGATGATGGCGTCGATTGCCGCGCCACCAGCCTGGAAACCCTGCTGCACCTGGTTGCCGCCGGCCGCGGCTGCACGCTGCTGCCGGCGCTGGCAGCCCTTCATGTCAATCCATCCAGAGTCGCCATCCGGCGACTGCGCGGCGGCGAGCACCGGCGCATCGGGTTGGTCTGGCGGCGCACGCATGCGCGCGGCCAGGAGTTCGGCGTGCTGGCGGATACCTTGGCCGGCTCGCCGCCTCGTGAAACGATTCCATGGCCGTCGCCGGGTATCCAGCCGCTGATCGATCGCACGGCGGAACGAGCTGCCGGGAAAGCCTAGACTAGCGACACGGTCAAGCCTACCCGGCCCGCGCCGCCGCTGCCCGCTCACGCAGCAGCCGCATGAATTCCTCACGCTCGTTCGGCGACACCAGCTGGAACCCGTCGCGATAAGTGATCAGCACTCGCTGCAAGGACATTGCCGGCGCCGAAAATGGATTCGAGCTGGGCTCGATGCGATCGATGTCGCGATAGAAGATCTTCTGCCGGATCACGCCTGAACGGATCAGCAGATGATCGTCGTTCAGCGTGTAGCGGCACGGCACGGCCAGCAAGCCCACCAACGCGGCGGTAAACAGGCCGGCGCCCATCGCGGTCAGGGCGGCCGACTGCGAGGTGTTCCACAGATAGGCGCCCAGCACGAACGGCACCACGATGGCGGCGCCGACCAGCAAGGCCAGCCGGTTATCGATTTTGGAAGGAAATACGGGCATGCGATGCGTGTTCGGGACGATGCCCGATCGCGGCGCGGCCGCGCGGCTCAGCCTTCGAGCCGCGCAAACGCCGAGTGATTGTGGATCGACTCGAAGTTTTCCGCCTCGATCACGAAACGCTGCACGCGCGCATCGGCACGCACCGCGCCGGCCACGTCGCGCACCAGGTCTTCGACGAACTTCGGGTTGTCGTAGGCGCGCTCGGTCACGTATTTCTCATCGACGCGCTTGAGCAGCCCGTACAGCTCGCACGAGGCCTGTGCCTCGACGCTGCGGATGATCTCTTCCGGTTCGATCGGCTCGCTCGATTCCACCGACACGGTGACGTGCGAACGCTGGTTGTGCGCGCCATAGTCGGAAATGGTTTTCGAGCACGGGCACAGGCTGGTCACCGGCACCAGCACCGTCATCGTCACCACCGCGTCGTGCGCGCCGCCGTCGACCACGATAGACACCTGGTAATCCATCAGGCTTTGCACCTGCGACACCGGCGCCGTCTTGCGCACGAACAACGGCAGCTTGAGCTCGATGCGGCCGTTGTCGGCTTCGAGCAGGGTCAGCATCTCGCCATGGATGGCTGCCATGCGCGCGGCATCGACCGGCGGCTCGCCAGGCGCCAGCCGCGTCTCGAGCAGCGCCAGAAAGCGCGACATGTGCGTGCCTTTCTGGTCGGCCGGCAAGGCCACGTACAGATTGAAGTGCGCCACCGTCGGCTGTTCGCCGCCGGCGCTGCGCCAGCGCATCGGGTAACGCACGTCCTTGACGCCCACGCGCTGGATCGGCAGCTCGCGCAGATCGCGGCTGCCCTGCACGTCCGGCATCGCACCGGCGAGCAGCGCGTTGGTATCGCGAATATTCATCGACTGTTCTCCACTGATCCGCCCATTCATCGATCGCCTGCCCGCCTCAGCTCGCACGGCTCACGACCAGGCGCGGCCCGCCTTCAACGGCGAGCAATTCGCCGAAACGCTGCCGCACCGAAGCTTCGATGCCAACTGCGTCCAATCCTGCCATTTTCAACAACTGCCCTTGATCGCCATGATCGATGAAACGATCGGGCAGACCGAGTTGCAGCAAGGGCCGCACGATGCCCTCGGCGGCCAAGGCCTCGGCCACGGCGCTGCCGGCACCGCCCATCACCGCGTGCTCTTCGAGCGTGATGAAGGCTTCGTGCGTGCGGGCCAGCTCCTGCAGCAGCGCCAGGTCGATCGGCTTGACGAAGCGCATGTTCACCACCGTGGCGTCCAGCGCCTCGCCGGCGGCCAGCGCCGGCGCCACCATCGTGCCAAAGGCCAGCAGCGCCAGCCGGCGCCCCTGCCGGCGCAGCTCCGCCTTGCCGACCGGGATCGCAGTGAGATCCTGCAACACCGGCGCGCCGCTGCCCGCGCCGCGCGGATAGCGCACGGCTGCCGGTCCGTCGTGCCGGAACGCGGTGTACAGCATCTGCCGGCATTCGTTTTCGTCGGACGGCGCCAGCACCACCATGTTCGGCACGCAGCGCAGATAGGCGAAATCGTACGCACCCGCGTGCGTAGCCCCGTCAGCGCCCACAAGGCCGGCACGGTCAAGCGCGAAGGTTACCGGCAGGTTTTGCAGCGCCACGTCATGGATCAACTGATCATAGGCGCGCTGCAGGAAGGTGCTGTAGATGGCCACCACCGGCCGGAGCCCCTCGCAGGCCAGGCCGGCAGCGAAGGTGACGGCGTGCTGCTCGGCGATGCCGACGTCGAAATAGCGCTGCGGAAAGCGTTTTTCGAACTCGACCAGGCCCGAGCCCTCGCGCATCGCCGGCGTGATCGCAACCAGCCGCTCGTCGAGCGCGCCCATGTCGCAGACCCAGTCGGAAAACACCTGCGTATAGGTGGGCCGCGGCGGCGTCGCCGGCTTGCGGATGCCCTCTTGCGGATCGAAGCGGCCCGGGCCGTGATACAGCACCGGATCGGCTTCGGCCAGCTTGTAGCCCTGTCCCTTGCGCGTGACGATGTGCAGGAACTGCGGGCCGCGCAGCTCGCGCAGGTTCTGCAACGTGGGGATCAGGCTGTTCAGGTCGTGGCCGTCGATCGGGCCGACGTAGTTGAAACCGAATTCCTCGAACATCGTGCCGGGCACGACCATGCCCTTGGCGTGCTCCTCGAAACGCTTGGCGAACTCGAACAGCGGCGGCACGTTCGACAGCACGGCGCGGCCCACGTCGCGCGCCTTCGAATAGAAGCGCCCCGACAGCAGCCGCGCCAGATAACGGTTCAGCGCCCCCACCGGCGGCGAGATCGACATGTCGTTATCGTTCAGGATCACCAGCAGGTCGATGTCGGGCGTGACGCCGACGTTGTTCATCGCCTCGAAGGCCATGCCGGCGGTCATCGCGCCGTCGCCGATCACCGCCACGTGGCGCCGCCGCCCCGGGCCGACGTGCTCGCCCTTGTTGCGCGAGGCCACCGCCATGCCCAGTGCCGCCGAGATCGAGGTCGACGAATGCGCGGTGCCGAAGGCGTCGTAGGGGCTTTCGCTGCGGCGGGGAAAGCCCGAGATGCCGCCGAACTGCCGCAGCGTGGCCATCTGCTCGCGACGGCCGGTCAGGATCTTGTGCGGGTAGCTCTGGTGGCCGACGTCCCAGATCAGCCGGTCGTACGGCGTGTTGAATACGTAATGCAGCGCCACCGTCAGCTCGACGGTACCCAGGTTCGACGACAGATGGCCGCCGGTGCGCGACACCGATTCGAGCACGTAGCCGCGCAACTCGGTGGCCAGCTGCGCCAGCCCGGCGGCATCGAGCCGGCGCAGCGCGGCCGGATCGTCGATCGTTTCGAGCAGGCGCGGGGCGCGGGGGGTATCGCTCATCGTGGTGGGCATCGGCGCCTCGGCTTCAGGATTTGCGCAGCACGATCAGGTCGGCCAGCTCGCCCAGGCGGCACGCCGCCGGGCCCAGCGGCAGCAAGGCCGCCCAGGCCTGTTCGCGCAAGCGGGCAGCGAACTGGCGCGCCGGCTCCAGGCCCATCAGCGACACGTAGGTGGGTTTGTTGTTCGCGGCGTCTTTGCCGGCGGTCTTGCCTAGCGAGGCGGCATCGCCTTCCACGTCGAGAATGTCGTCGACCACCTGGAAGGCCAGGCCGATGGCGTCGGCGTAGCGTTCGAGCGCTTGCCAGCGCGGGTCGGTGCCGGCCACCAGGCCTGCGCAGCCGGCCCCCAGCCGTACCGAGGCGCGCAGCATCGCGCCGGTCTTGCGCCGATGCATGTCTTCGAGCGCTTCCAGGCCGAGCCCGCCGCCGACGGCTTGCAGGTCGATCGCCTGGCCGCCGGCCATGCCGCGGGAGCCCGCCGCCTGCGCCAGCTCGGCGGCCATCGCCAGCACCGCCGCCGGCGCCACGCCGTGCGCGGCGGCAGCCAGCACGGCTTCAAAGGCCAACGGCTGCAAGGCGTCGCCGACCAGCATCGCCAGCGCCTCGCCGTAGACCACGTGCGTGGTCGGCCGGCCGCGACGCAGCACGTCGTCGTCCATGCACGGCAGGTCGTCGTGCACCAGCGAATAGCTGTGGATCAGTTCGACGGCACAGGCGGCGCAATCGAGCGCCGCCGCCGATGCGCCCAGCGACTCGCCGGCGGCATGCACCAGCAGCGGCCGCACGCGCTTGCCGCCGCCCAGGACCGCATAGCGCATGGCCTCGTGCAGCTGCGCCGGATGGCTGCCGACTGGCGGCAACACGGCAGCGAGCGCGCGCTCGGTGCGCGCGCCGCAGCCGGCCATCCAATCGGCGAATGATTGCTGAACGGTTCCAGGGAGGGCAGCTCCAAGCGGGGCAGCCCCGGAACCCGTCGCAGCGGAATCGAAGCGCTCGTCGGAACCGGGACTGGAACCAGAACGGGAAGCAGCCAGCGTCACGTAGGATCCTGCTCGCCGGTCTCGAAGGGTTTCAGCAGCTCGGCCTCGAGGATGCGCACCTGCTGCTGCACGTCGACCAGCGACTTACGGCAAAAACCGATCAGCTCGGCGCCGCGCCGATACGCCGACAGCGACTCTTCCAGCGACAGCGCGCCGCTTTCCATGCGCTGCACAAGGCCTTCCAGCTCGCCCAGCGCGATCTCGAACGACGCCGGAGCTGTCGGTGCGTCGGTTTCCGGGCACGGCACCCCGGAGCTCAGCATGTTGGCCATTGCTTTCAAATCCACAATTGGTTGATTTTACTTCGCTTTTCTATCCCGCGCCGGGCTTGGGGAGTGCCGAGCCGGGTGCGCGCCGGGCCGCTCGCAATAGCCGACCAGAGCCTGCCCGGGGTCAATTTGCCTTGTGCCCCGCTTGGGGTATGCTTCGCCCTCGTTCTAAATTGGCCGTCCCGGGGCACTCCCGAGGCCGGGCTTGGTTCCGTCCTTCGACTCTTTTTTGCAGGAGGTCAGGATGTCGGATCTGGGTCGTCGTGAGTTTCTGGCTCCCTCGCGCACGCAGCTCCCCGTTTCCGCGTATTTCGACGAAGCGCTGTTCAAGCGCGAGATCGACACTCTGTTCAAGCAAGGCCCGGGCTATGTCGGGCACGAACTCATGGTGCCCGAAGTCGGCGACTATCACGCGCTGACAGCCGAAAACGAAGGCCGGGTACTGGTTCGCAACGCCAATGGCGTCGATCTGCTGTCGAACGTCTGCCGTCACCGCCAGGCGGTGATGCTCAATGGCCGCGGTCAGACCAGCAACATCGTCTGCCCGCTGCACCGCTGGACCTACGATCTGTCGGGCCGCCTGCTGGGCGCCCCGCACTTCGACGAGCAGCCGCGCCTGAACCTGGGCAGCACGCCGCTGCAGAACTGGCAGGGCCTGCTGTTCGCCGGCCCGCGCGACGTGCGCGCCGATCTGGCCACGCTGGGGGTACGCGACCAGTTCGATTTCTCCGGCCACCGGCTCGACCACGTCGAGATCCACGAGTGCGACTACAACTGGAAGACCTTCATCGAGGTCTATCTGGAGGATTACCACGTCGTGCCGTTTCACCCGGGCCTGGGGCAGTTCGTTTCCTGCGACGACCTGCGCTGGGAATTCGGCGATTGGTATTCGGTGCAGACGGTGGGCACGCACAAGGCGCTGGGCAAGCCCGGCACGCCGGTGTACAAGACCTGGCACGAACAGGTGCTGCGCATCGGCAACGGCGAGCTGCCTGCCCGCGGCGCGATCTGGCTCACCTACTACCCGAACATCATGCTCGAGTGGTATCCGCACGTGCTGATCATCTCGACGCTGATTCCGCGCGGGCCGCAGAAGACGACCAACATCGTCGAGTTCTACTACCCCGAGGAAATCGCGCTGTTCGAGCGCGAATTCGTCGAAGCCGAGCGCGCCGCCTACATGGAAACCGCGGTCGAAGACGACGAGATCGCGCTGCGCATGGACGCCGGCCGCCGCATCCTGCTGGAACGCGGCGAGAGCGACGCCGGCCCCTACCAGAGCCCGATGGAAGACGGCATGCAGCACTTCCACGAGTTCCTGCGGCGCCAGCTCGGGCCGATCTAGGCGACGCGCCGGCAGAACCGGCCACGAGCAGCGGCGTGGCCGCCGGCGCCCCGAGCGGCTCTATCCCCGTGCCCCGGGGTCAGCGCCGACCTCCTTTTCGATCAGCGCCATGAAGCGCTCCAGCAAGGGCGTAGCCTCGCCGCTCCAGAGCATGGCGATCGCGTTGGGCGCGGCGGCGAAGGACAGCGGGATCCGCCGCAGCAAGCCCTGCTCGGCGAACAGCGCAACCACCCGCTCGGAGGTGGCGAACAGGCAGCCCAGCCGACGCGCCACGTGGTAGTTGGTCAGCACCGAGGCCGACTCCAGCGCCACGCGCGGCGGGGGCAATCGTTCGTGGGCGAGCGTGTGCTCGAACATGCCGCGCAGCGGCGACTCGGCCGGCGGAATGATCCACGGATAGGCACAGGCATCGGCCCAGCTGACCGGCCTGCGGCGCCGTGCCAGCGGGTGCGTCGTGGGTGCCGCCACGCAGAGACGGTCTTCGAACAGCAGCCGATGGTTGAGGCCGCTCGCGTACTCACGGCTGCCCAGCCGGCCGATGATCAGGTCCAGCCTGCGCTCGTGCAGCAGCGGCACCATACGATCCATGGTGTCCTCCACCGTCTGCACGTCGATCGCCCAGCCCGATTCCTGGACCCGGGCAAGCACCTCTGGCATGACGACCGGCGCCAGCGCCGCCAGCAGCCCGACGTGCAGCCGCCCCGCCTTGCCTTCGCGCCGCGCCTCGAGCTGACCGTGCAGCCGCGCCATGTCGGCCAGCACCCGCTCGGCATGACGCATCACCAGCGCGCCATCCTCGGACAAGCTCATGCGCCGCGTCGAGCGCTCGAACAGGATCACACCGAGCGACTGCTCCAGATCCTTGACCCACTTGGACAAGGCCGGCTGCGAAAGGCCGCACAGGGCCGCCGCGCGCCCGAAGCTGCCGGTACGCCCCAGCACCACCAGCATCTCCAGATGGCGGAACTTCAAGCGCCGTATCCACTGCACCGAGAGTTCCTTCGCTGTTTGATTATTCATATATTTTTTCGTATGAATCATGGCCGATCTTTCACTGGACGCATCATCGCACCGATCCTAGGCTTGTCGTCATTCTCGGCACGCGGCCCCTCGGGGCAACGGCACACGACGACCCCGAAGGACATCGATGGCAGCGATTCTTGGGCTAGGTACGACCCACTATCCAGGCCTGTGGATGAACGACGAAGACATGTCGCTCATCCTCAAGCGCACGCTCAACGGCAAGCGGCTCGATCCCCGCCTGAAGGACAGTTCCATCTGGCCCGACGCGATGCGCCAGGAATGGAGCGATGACGACGGAACCGCGGCGGCCGGCCGGCACCGGGTGCGCTGCCTCGCGGCGCTGCACGAACAGCGCCGCCTGCTGGACGAGTTCCAGCCGGATTTCGTGGTGATGTTCGGCGACGATCAGTACGAGAACTTCACCGAGGACATCGTGCCGCCGTTCTGCGTCTATCTCGCCGACGAGATGTATTCACGGCCCTACGACGTACCCGAAACCTCGACCTTTCCCCATATCAACTACTGGGGCGAGCCGCGCGACGCGGTGTTCCGGCATGCGGGCCATCCCGAAGGCGGACGCTACCTGCTGAACCGGCTCAACCAGGCCGGCATGGCGCTGCCCTACGCCTACCGCCTGCGCTACCCCCGCGGCCTGCCGCACGCCTTCATCAATACCCTGCTCTACCTCGACGCCGAGCGGCGCGGCTTCGATCATCCGGTGCTGCCTTTTCACGTGAACTGCTATGGCGGCGACCTGATCCGGATGCATGGCGGCCTGATGCCGCCCAGCGAGACCAGCGCCGAGCCGGATCCGTCGTCGCCGGGGCCGCGCCAGTGCTTCCAGCTAGGGCGTGCCGTGGGCGCGGCTCTGCGCGACTCGCCCTGGCGCGTGGCGCTGGTGGCCTCGTCGAGCTGGTCGCACGCCTTCCTGACCCCGCGCCATGGCTGGCTGTACCCCGACCACGACAGCGACCGGGCGCTGCTCGAGCAATTGCAGCGCGGCGATTTCCGTCATTGGCACGAACTGACCACCACGCAGCTCGAAGCGGCCGGCCAGCACGCGCTGCTGAACTGGATCGTACTGGCCGGTGCCATGACGGAACTGGGCCAGCGCCCACGCATCATCGACTACATCGAAACGTACGTGTTCAACGCCAACCGCTGCTTCGCCGCGTTCGACCCGGCGTAAGCGGTCCTACACCAAACAACAAAGGAGATGGTATGGACGCCTCCCCCTCGCTGATCGATTGCGACGGTGGAGATGGGGGTGATGAAGGGGGGGGCCTCGCAGTCGACGGCATCGAGTGCCAAAGTGGAAGTTCGAACTAGCCACTTAACAGACGGAGGCCCCGAAATGGA
>JAFKGG010000189.1 GCA_017307915.1 Burkholderiales bacterium
GAGCGAGGGCCTGACCACCATGCCCATGCGCACGCCGGACGAGCGCAATCCCGATTCCACCTGGGAGATCCATTTCGGAGTCCAGACCGTCAACATGTACGCCATGGTCGCCATGCGTCACATGTACGAGTTCGGAACCACGCCGGAACAGCTTGCATTGATCAAGGACGCGGCGTCGCACCATGCGCAGCACATTCCGGATGCGATGCTGCGCGATGTCGTCTCTGTCGAGGACGTCGTGAACTCGCCGATGGTTGCCGATCCGCTCCACCGGCTGGACTGCTGTGTCGTCAGCGACGGCGGGGGCGCCCTGATCGTCACCCGACCTGAAATCGCACGCTCGCTCAAGCGGCCGCTGGTCGCCGTGCGGGGCTGCGGCGAAAGCATGAAAGGCACGTTTGGCGGCGACGTGGACCTGACCTGGTCGGCGGCGCGCGTGTCCGGTGCGGCCGCCTTTGCCGAAGCGGGCGTCGTGCCAGGCGATATCAAATACGCCTCCGTCTACGACAGCTTCACCATCACCGTCCTGATGCAGCTCGAAGATCTGGGGTTCTGCGCCAAGGGGGCGGGCGGACGTTTCGTCTCCGACGGAAGTCTGATCTCGGGCATCGGCCGGCTGCCCTTCAATACCGACGGAGGCGGGTTGTGCAGCAACCATCCGGCCAATCGGGGCGGCATCACCAAGGTGATCGAGGCGGTTCGCCAGGCGCGGGGGGAAGCGCATCCCGCGGTGCAGGTGAAGACGGCCGATCTTGTCATCGCCTCCGGCATCGGCGGGCACCTCGGCGCGCGTCATGCCGCAGCGACCCTCATCCTCGAAAGGCATTGATCGCATGGTCGAACGCGCCATCCCGAGCCCTGTCATCGACGCTGAAAGCGCGCCTTTCTATGCGGCCGCGCGAGAGGGGCGCTTCCTCATCCGCCGTTCGACGGCGACGGGCCTATTCCATTGGTATCCCCGGGCCCTTTGCCCCTTCTCGCTGACGCCGACCGAATGGGTCGAGGCGTCTGGCGCCGGGGAAATCTACAGCTACAGCGTCATGCGCCGCGCCGACCCCCCGTACGCCATTGCTTATGTGCGACTGGCGGAAGGGCCGGTGATGCTGACCAACATCGTCGAGAGCGACTTCGACGCGCTCGCGGTCGGGCAGACGGTCGAGCTCGTATTCGTGCCAACCGCCGGAGAGGGCGTGCCGGTGCCCTGCTTCCGCGTGGTGGGACCCTAAGCAGGCCGGCGCAGAGACGTCTTCGGGAGAGCGGAATGGGACCCCTCAAGGGCATCAAGATCGTCGAACTTGCCGGGATTGGTCCCGGCCCCATGTGCGCCATGCTGCTGGCGGACATGGGCGCAACCGTTTTGCGCATCGAGCGCGAAACGCCCGCTGATCTCGGATTGCAGCGGGCGCCGAAGTTCAATCTGCTGAACCGCGGCCGGCAGATCATCGCGCTCGATCTGAAATCGGCAAACGGCATAGCGATCGCCCACCAGCTGATCGCCAAGGCCGACGTATTGATCGAGGGCTTTCGGCCCGGCGTCATGGAGCGGCTCGGCCTGGGCCCCGACGCGTGCCTGAAGCGCAATCCGCGGCTCATCTACGGCCGGATGACCGGCTGGGGGCAAGAGGGGCCGCTGGCCGGCGCGGCGGCGCATGACCTGAACTACATCGCGATCACCGGGGCCCTGGATGCGATCGGCCAGAAAGACCGGCCGCCGAGCATTCCATTGAATCTGGTCGGAGACTTCGGCGGCGGAGCGCTGTATCTGGCCATGGGTATCCTGGCCGCGCTCAGAGAGGCGGCCAGTTCGGGGATCGGGCAGGTCGTGGATGCCGCCATCGTCGACGGCACGCTGTCGCTGATGACCGCGATGTACGGCAATTACGCCGCCGGCAACTGGCGGCTGGAACGCGGTTCGAACGCGACCGATTCGGGCTCGGCTTTCTACAACGTCTATGAATGCGCGGACGGGCGCTACGTTTCGGTGGCGGCGATCGAATACCGGTTCTTCCGGGAGCTGCTGTCGCGAATCGGTATCGACGAAAGCGAGATTCCCGATCGCCTGGATCGCAGCAGCTGGGAGCGATCGCAGGCACTGCTGGCTGAGCGCTTCAAGACCCGCACCCGGGACGAGTGGACGTCGATCCTGGAGGGAACGGATAGCTGCTTCGCGCCGGTGCTGTCGATGGCCGAGACGGCGCAGCACCCCCATCTTGCCGCCCGCCGGGCCTTGCTCGACATCGACGGTGTCGTGCAGCCGGCACCGGCACCGCGTTTCAGTCGTACGGCGCTGGCCGAGCCCGGGCCGGTTCGCATGCCGACACGTGAGCAGGCGATCGGGTGGGTGGCCGAGTGGCTGGGGGAGGCGGCGGTGGCGCAGATGCGCAGCGATGGCAGCTTGGCGGCGGTATCAGGAATGGAAGCGCATTCCTGAGTGTTCCGCCGGCGGTCTGGCCTGCCGCGTTTCTAGGCCGCGATCTCGCGGATCACGGCATGCGCCTCGGCGATGAACAGCTCCGTGGCAGCAGTCGGACGGCGGTGCCGCAAGGTTGCGACGACGACCGGCAAATCCCAGTGCGGCAGTTCCATCGGCAGTACGCGCAGCCAGGGCAGCTCGGGCGCCAGCCGGACGGCAGAGTCCGGCATGAAGGTCACGTGGCGTCCCGCGCGCAGCATGCTCAGGCGAAGCACCAAGGAATCGGAAACGATCAGACGCCGCGGCCACGGCAGGCCGGCCGCGGCAAAAGCGCGCTGCGCCGGGCTGCCATCGGCCAACTCGGGCTGGGCAATGATCCAGGGCGCCTCCATCAGATCAGCCAGGCTCGGCGCGCGCAATGCCGCCCACGGGCTGTGCTCGCTCGTCACCACCAGCAGACGCTCGTGCATCAGCGCTTGGAAGCATAGTTCCGGCCCGGGATCCTCGGTGTGGGCACGCGCCACCCAGACGTCCACGCGCCGCTCGCGCAGCGCTTCCATGCGCGATTCCACCGGCCCTGAGAAGGTCGTGAACTGCATCAGCGGATAGCGAAGCGACAGGCGCTCGATCACGCGCGCGACCAGGCCCACCTCGTTGGCGGGCGAACTGCCGATCCGCAGCGTCGCCGCATTGGGATCGAGCAAAGCCGCGATGTCTTCGACGCCCTGGCGCAGTTCATCGAACACGGCGCGGGCACGATGCACCAGCGTCTCGCCGTAAAAGGTCGGCACCACGCCCTCGGGTTCGCGGCTGAACAAGGGCACACCGAGTATCTGTTCGAGGTCGGCGATGGCGCGGGAGACCACCGGGCGCGAAACAGCGAGCCGCGTCGCGGCCTTGGCCATCGACCTTTCCTCCACCACGACGAGGAAGACGTGCAGGTCACGAGGGCTGAGTCGGCGCCCAATCCGGTCGGTCCATTTCATGGGGGGTAGTCTACGGGATACGGGGGTGTCGCTAATAAGAACTCCCTGGGCTACGGCGGACGGCGAGACAATCGCCGCCGATCACGTGGAGAAGATGGATGATGAACAAATCACGACGTCGCCTCATCGGTTCTCTTGCTGCCGTCACGGCACCGGCCCTGCCGAACTGGGCCGCGGCGCAGGCGTCCTATCCCTCCAAGCCGATCCGGCTGGTGCACGGCTACGGCGTCGGCACGAACTCCGACGTGATCGGGCGCCTGGTCGCAGCCGGGCTCAGAGATGTGCTGGGGCAGCCCGTGGTGATGGACACGATGCCGGGGGCCGCCGAGCGCATCGCGGCGCGCCACGTGATCGGCCGCCCCGCCGATGGCTATACGCTTTACTTCATGACCGGCGGCGCCAACGTCATCAGCGCGACCGACCCGCAGGCGGGCTTCGATACGCTGAAGGATTTCAGCTACATCTCGACGGTTACGCAGTTTCCTTTCGCGCTGATCGTCTCTGCCGCTTCGCCGTTCCGAACGCTGGGCGATCTGCTCGATGCGGCGAAGAAGAATCCGGGCAAGCTCAACTACGGCATCCCCGGCCTCGGCAACACATTGCATCTGTCGATGGAATACCTGAAGGCGCGCGCCGGGGTGGAGATCGAAGCGATCGCCTATCAGGGCGCGTCACAGCAGATCGCCGATACGGTGACCGGGCGCGTAGACGTGGCGGTCAGCACCTTGTCGACCTTCAACAGCACGCTGCAGGCGGGGCAGGCCCGTGCCTTGGCACTGACCTCGGCGCAACGGTGGCCGCTGAATCGCGAAATTCAGATCGTCGCCGAGTTCGTTCCGGGATACGAAGCCATGTCATGGCTCGGCTTCGCCGCGCCCGCGGGCTTGCCCGCGGAACTTGCCGACAGGCTGGCCGAGGCGATCCGTTCGGTCATGGCGCGCGACGACGTCCGGCGGCAGGTCCATACCCTGCAAGCCGAGACGCGAACCACCACGCCGGCGGCGTTCCGCAGTCTAGTGGAGGCTGACTTCAACAAGTGGAAGCCGCTGGCTCGCTTCGTCAAATCGTGATTCCGGCGCAGGTATCCTCGGTGCATACCGCTCGACGCGACACGAAGGAGCGGACCGAGGCCACCTCGGCCATGCTGCGGCAGCAGGGTGTCGAAACCCTGGTGCTGGCTTCCAATGGCTTGCACCTGATCGACGTGCCGAACCCCTTGGCGCATCTCACGGGTTTTCGCTCGCGCGGTGTGGCGCTGGCGGTACTGAGCGCTGACGGATGCAAGCTGCTGGTGACGCCCGACGAGGCAGCCGACTCGCTGCCCGATGGCGCCGTGATGAGCACCGATCTGCCCGCGGCGCTTGCGGCCCTGGTGCAGCAGGGCGGGCCGCTGGCTTGGGTGGGGCTCGACGCTCTGCCGCATGAGGCGGCGGCGGCTCTCGTCTCGGCAACGCAGCGGCATCCCGTGATGCTGGACGGCTTCTTCGATGCGGCGACCGGCTGGAAGACCGCGCGCGAACTCGATGCGGCACGGCGCGCGACCGTCATCGCGGAGCAGGGTTTCGAGCAGATGCTGGCCCTGGCCAGGCCCGGCATGCGCGAATGCGATCTGGCGGTGGCGGTGAACCTTGCCATGCGGGCGCTGGGCGCGGCCGATTCGTTCACCATGCTCTGCGCTTCGCCGCACAATCCTGCCGTGATGCCATCCAGCGAGCGGCCGTTGCAGCGCGGCGACGTCATCCTGGTGGAGTTGTCGCCGGTGGTGGATGGGCAGTTCGTGCAGATCTGCCGCACCGCCACGATCGGCCCCGCGCCTGCGGGCATGCAGCAAGCCTATCAATTGCTGGTCGATGCGATGCAGGAAGGCTTCGAGGCGGCGCGGCCCGGCGTGCCGGTTTCGGCGATCTGCGATGCCATCGACGGCCGCATGGCGGCGGCAGGCTATGCCGAGTTCTCGCGGCCGCCGCATCTGCGCCGGCGCGGGCACGGGCTAGGCGGCGGTTCGATTTTTCCCGGCGACGTGGCCTTCGACAATCCGGCCCTGCTGGCGCCGGACATGTTCTTCGTCGTGCATCCGAACCAGTTTCTGCCGGGCGTCGGCTACATGATGTGCGGCGAGCCTTTGCTCATCACCGCAACGGGTCATGAAGTGTTGAGCCGCACGCAGGCGCGCCTTCACCAGATCGACGCCTGACGATGCGCTACTTTCATCCGCCCCTGCTGGTCGGTCCCTGCGATTGGCACGAAGAGATCCTGTCGCGAAACGAGTTCGCCGATCGCATCAGCGCGCTGCGTGCGCTGGCCGGCGATGACGTGGATCTGCTGGTGCATGGCGATCGGCTCGACGACGCAGCGCTGCGCTATCTGAGCCACTTCGTGCCCAAGCTCGGCCCCGCATTCGCGTGGCTGCCGCGCCAGGGCAGGGCACGCCTGTTCTATTCCGGCGGCGCCGGCATGGCTGCCTCCGTGCGGCGCCTGAGCTGGATCGAAGAAGTCCAGGCACTCGGGCGGCCCAGGCACGACCTGCACGAGCTATTGCACGCTCCGGGGCGCACCAGCCGGCTGGGAGTGGCCGGCGGCGCCGGCATGTCGCGCGCCTTGCGCGCCGATCTGCTGGCGGCCCTGCCGCCCGGCATGCCGATGCTCGATCTGGATGACGCGTTGAATCGCCTGCGGCGGCGGAAATCGGCAGCGGAGCTGGCGCTGCTTCGCCGCAGCGGTGCGATCCTGCAACGTACCCTCGACACGCTGTGCCGGGCGCCAGGGGCCTTGCCGGCTGCGCTGGTCGAGGCCGAGCGGACGGCCTATGAGAACGGCGCGCAGGAACTGCGCTCGACTGTGGGCCGCGCGTCGCTGCGCCTGGCGGTGTGCCATGGCGGCTACTGGACAGCGGCGGCCGTTGCCTTGCCGGCGGCCGATGCCAGGACCAGTGAGGCCGCCGTCATCGGCTGCCGGCGTATTCTGGATGCCATGCGGCCTGGTTCGGCGGTGCGTTCGTTGCACGAGCATCTGCCCGCGGGTTGGGGGCTGTCTCTGACCGTTACCGGTCTGGGCCTGTCCCTGGATGAGTTGCCGTTTCTGACCGGCGAGCAGCGACTAGCCGAAGGCGATGCTTGTCTGGTCACAGTGTGCATTGACGGGACGGACGTCGCGCTGGTTTCGGTTCCCGTATTGATCGGCCCGTCGGCGGCAATGCCGCTGTGTGCCATTGCGCAGCCCATGCAGGTGAAACATGAATGATGATTTCGTCGAGAGCGTGACCGCCGAGATACGCCGCTGGTGCGGTGTCGAGGTGCCGAACGAGACCGCGCGCTGGATGGCCGCCGACCTGGTGAAGCTGATCGCGGATTTCGAGGCGGTGCGCGACCGCGCCCGGTTCGAGGATGAGCCGGCCGATTTCGGCGAGGCCCTGCTTGCCTGCAAGGAGCCGACGTGATGACGGCCACATCCGGTTCGAACCAGCGCGATCTCACCGACTTGACAGTCGTGGAGGTGGCAGACGCCATCGCGCGCGGCGAGGTCACTGCCGTGTCGGTGACCGAGGCATGCCTGGCGCGAATCGCGCGGCTCGATCCCGTCCTGAATGCCACCATCTGGATCGAAGCGCAGGCGTCGCTGGAAGCCGCCGCCGAAGCGGATCGCCGCCGGGCGCAAGGCGCCCCCATCGGCCCCTTGCATGGCGTGCCGATGGCGCACAAGGACATGTATTACCAGGCGGGCCGGCGCTGCACCTGCGGTTCGGCCATCCGCGGCGAATTTCGTCCGGACTACACGGCGACGGTGATCGAGCGGCTGGAAGCCGCCGGCGCCATCACGCTGGGCGGCCTGAACATGGCGGAGTTCGCGCAGAACCCCACGGGCCACAACAATCACTATGGCGATTGTCGCAATCCCTGGCGCCTGGATTACATCACGGCGGGCTCTTCCTCCGGGTCCGGCGCGGCGATCGCTGCGCGGCTCGTCTATGCATCGCTGGGGTCGGACACGGGCGGGTCGGTGCGCGTGCCGGCCTCTGCCTGCGGCGTGACCGGTCTGAAGCCGACGCAGACGCGGGTCAGCCGCCATGGGGCGATGCCTTTGTCCTTCTCCTGCGACAACGTCGGGCCGCTGGCCCGCAGCGCGCGGGACTGCGCCCGCGTCATGCGCGTCATTGCCGGAGCCGATCCGCGGGATCCGACCTGTTCGCATGAGGCGGTTCCGGACTATGAGGCTGCGCTGGACGGCGATCTGCGCGGCTTTCGCATCGGCGTGCCGGAAGGGGCGCTGATGACCGATGTCGATCCGGCCGTGCAGCAGGCCTTCGACGCGGCGCTGGCCGTGTTGCGCGAGCGCGGCGCAACGGTGCAGCGGGTGACGCTGCCCGTCATGGACGAGGTACAGGCCTATTCCGCTGTCGTCAGTCGCTCGGAAGGGACGACGGCTCATAGGCGCTGGATGCGGGAACGGCAGGGCGACTACGCGCCGCATCTGAGCGCCCGCATCTACCCCGGCTTCGCCATTCCTGCCGCGTTCTACATCGAAGCGATGAATCGGCGCGGTGCCGTCCTGCGCGCCTTTTCAGCAGGCGTCTTTGCCAAGGTCGATCTTCTGGCGATGCCGACCATCGCGCGCCAGATTCCAACCCGTGATGAAACCAACATCGAGACCGGCGGCGTCGCCGCGTTGCAACGCTATGGCGGGCTCACGCGGAATACGCGTTGGCTGAGCTATCTAGGGCTGCCCGCCATCAGCGCGCCGTGCGGCTTCGATGAGAACGGGCTGCCGGTGGGGCTGCAACTGGTGGGGCGGCCGTTTGGCGAGGGGCGGCTGTTGCGTGCGGCCGATGCCATGCAGCGCGATACGGATTGGCATTTGGCGGCGCCGGTTCTGGGCTGAGCCGCCACCCTCTTAGTCACCGACGCCAGGCTCTGGCGGGGATGGCCGGCACGCGCTATGCTGGAATTCGTCGTCACGAATTTGAAGCGCGTATGCCGGACCTCGCAGCATGACGCTGCTGCCCAACTGGGATGAAGGCGACTGGATCGCCGCGATTGCCGCGATCGCCCTGTTCCTGATCCTGGCGCTGGGTGCGCTGCTGGCGACACGGCGCAGCGAGGACTTCGCCGGGCATCCGCGCGGCCTCTATCTGCTGTTCTACGCAGAGATGTGGGAGCGCTTCTCCTACTACGGGATGCGCGGGCTGCTGATCTTGTACCTCACGCGCTACTGGCTGTTCTCGGACGGCAAGGCCAGCCTGATTTACGGCGCTTACACGGCGCTGGTCTACATCACCCCTTTACTTGGCGGCTATTTCGCCGACCGCTGGCTGGGCCAGCGCAAAGCGGTGGTCTTTGGCGGCGTGACGCTGGCGCTCGGCCATGCCCTGATGGCCGTCGAAGGCGTGCAAGGCGTGACCGATCCGGCGATCAAGCAA
>JAFKGG010000190.1 GCA_017307915.1 Burkholderiales bacterium
TGGCCCCATTCGCCGGCGATGCGATTGGCGCCCGCCACCAGGCGGCCGTCGATGACCAGCCCGCCGCCCACGCCGGTGCCCAGGATGACGCCGAACACGCTGCCGCAGCCCGCCGCGGCCCCATCGGCGGCCTCGGAAACGGCGAAGCAGTCGGCATCGTTGGCCACCCGCACGGCACGGCGCAGCCGATCGCACAGATCACGTTGCAAGGGGCGGCCGTTGAGCCAGGTCGAGTTGGCGTTGCGCACCAGGCCGCCGTGCGGCGAGATCGAGCCGGGGATGCCGACACCGACGCTGCCGCTGCCCAGTTCGCGCTCGGCCTGCTCGACCAAGCCGCAAACGGCAGCCAGCGTGGCTTGATAGTCGCCGCGCGGCGCGGCGATGCGCCGACGCTGCAACACGGTGCCGCCGGCATCGAGCGCGATGATCTCGATCTTGGTGCCGCCCAGATCGACGCCGAGCCTGAGCATCACGGCACCCGCTAGCGGTGCGCCGGTTTCTTCTGCCCGATGCGCGACTCTTTGCCGGCCAGCAGATTGCCGATGTTGGCGCGATGCCGCCACAACAGCAGCCCGCTCATCACCAGCACGGCGGCAGCGATCTCGTCGAAGCCGAACAGCAGCAAATACCACAGCGGCGCGAACACCGCCGATACGATCGCCGCCAGCGACGAATAGCGGAAGAAGAACGCGATGATCAGCCAGGTGAGCAGGGTGGCCAGGCCCAGCCACGGACTGAGCGCAAGCAGCACGCCGGCGGCGGTGGCCACGCCCTTGCCGCCGATGAAGCGGTGGAACACCGGGAACAGATGGCCGACGAAGGCAGCCAAGGCGACCAGCGCGATGGTGCCGTCGCCGAAGCCGAACTGCGGCGCGAACTGCCGGGCCAGGAACACGGCCAGCCAACCCTTGGCGCCATCGCCCAGCAGCGTCAACAGCGCCGCGGTCTTGTTGCCGCTGCGCAAGACGTTGGTGGCGCCCGGGTTCTTCGACCCGTAGCTGCGCGGATCGGCCAAGCCCATCACGCGGCTGACCACCACGGCAAACGAGACCGAACCGATCAGATAGGCGGCGACGATGGCCACCAGGCTGTGCAAGGTTTGCATCGATTTCCTCGGATTGCGTCGAAGCTCAGCTGTCGAGCGCGCACTGCACCGGCTGCGCGCGCAGCAGTTCGGTCAGCACGCGCGGCTCGATCGACACCAGGTAACCGCGCCGCCCGCCGTTCAAATAGAGGGTAGGCAGTTCGAGCACCGAGGCCTCGACATACACCGGCAGCGGCTTGCGTGTGCCAAACGGCGAGGTGCCGCCGACCAGATAGCCGGAATGGCGCTGCGCCACCTCGGGTGCGCAAGGCTCGATGGCCTTGCGGCCGATCTGCCGGGCCAGATTCTTGGTCGATACCTTGCGGTCGCCGTGCATCAGCACGATCAGCGGCTTGGCCGCCTCGTCTTGCATCACCAGCGTCTTGATCACGCAGTGCTCGTCGACGCCGAGCTGGCGTGCCGATTCAGCGGTGCCGCCGTGATCGACGTAATCGTAGGGGTGCTCGCCGAAGGCGACGCCGTGTTTCTTCAGAAACTGCGTCGCCGGCGTTTCCGATACGTGCTTGGCCACTGCCGCCCTCGCCTAACGCGGATACAGCCCGTGCACGCGCGCGTGCAGGCGCGCCAGCCCGAGCAGCGAATCGATGACCGGCGTGGCCACGCCCAGCGCGCGCCCCAACTCGACCACGATGGTGACCAGCGAATCGAGTTCGACCGGCTTGCCAGCCTCGACATCCTGCAGCATCGACGACTTGAAGGCACCGAGTTTGCGCGTGACGACGTGGCGTTCCTCGGGCGTGATCGCAATCGGCAGCCCCATCTTGGCGCCGATCGCCGAGGCCTCGCGCATCGCCGCCGACACGAAGTCGCGCACCTGCGGATCATCCAGGATCAGGTCGGTGGTGGCGCCGGTGAAGGCCGAGATCGGATTGATCGTCATGTTGCCCCACAGCTTGAACCAGACGGCTTGCTGGATGCGCTGCGAAACCTCGACCTCGAAGCCGGCGCCCGTCAGCAAGGCCGCCACCCGCGCGCAGCGCTCGCTGTCGCCGCCGGCCGGTTCGCCGATGATCAGCTTCTGCCCCTGGGTGTGGCGCACCGTGCCGGGCTCAGGCATGGCGCAGGCCAGATGCACGACGCAGCCCAGCACCCGGTCGGCCGCAATGGCGCGGCCGACCTCGCCGCCTTCGTCGATCGCCGGCCACTCGCGTGCCGCCAGCCCGGCATCCAGCCCGTGGAAGAACCACCAGGGCACGCCGTTCATTGCCGACAGCACGATCGTCTGCGGCCCGATGAGCGGCGCGATGCGGCGCGCCACTTCGCGCAGGCCGGTGGTCTTGACGCTGATCACGACCAGATCCTGCACGCCCA
Organism: Burkholderiales bacterium; assembly: GCA_017307915.1. GTDB lineage: Bacteria > Pseudomonadota > Gammaproteobacteria > Burkholderiales > Burkholderiaceae_E > Zeimonas. The sequence goes on from JAFKGG010000190.1 coordinate 2,417, forward strand.
GTTCAGCCGGATCGGCCGCCACGCGCACCGGATGCGCCGACTGCACGGGCTTGCCGTCGACCGTCTCGATCAGCCGCAGGCCGCCGCTCGTCACCGCCGCGAGCGTGGCGCCACGCGCGATCGCCGACACCTGTTGGCCGGCCGCCGCCAAGCGGGCAGCCATCAAGCCGCCGACGGCGCCCAGACCGTAGATGCAAATTCGCATGAATCAACCGCCTTCAATATCGATATGAAGGGTCGATTCTATCGACCTGCCGCACTAGCGCATCGAACATGTCGCGACCGGCACCGAAGCGCTGATCGAACTGCAGCGAATCGGCCGTACAGCGGCGGCTCACCGCGTCGGCGATCTCGATCACCGGCCCCATCGCCATCGACGCGACCTGGATCTCACAGGCGCGATTGAGCAGCCACAGGATGGCGAAGGTGCGGGCAATCCCATCGCCCCAGGCCAGCAGCCCGTGGTTGCGCAGGATGACCGCCGGCTTGTCGCCGATGCTGGCCAGCAGGCGCGGGCCCTCGTCGGCATGCACGGTGATGCCTTCGAAATCGTGATAGGCGAGCTTGCCGTGCAGTTGCGCGCTGTAGAAGTTGCTGTTCGACAGGCCGCGCTGCGAGCAGGCCACCGCCATGCCGGCGGTGGTATGCGTGTGCATCACGCAGTGCGCACCATCGATGCCGTCGTGCAGCGCCGCGTGGATGGTGAAGCCGGCCGGATTCACCGGCCAGTCGGCCGGCCCCACCGCGCGGCCCGCCAGATCGATGCGCAGCAGGTTCGACGCCGTGACTTCGCTGTAGTGCAACCCGAACGGGTTGATCAGGAAATGCTTGTCAGGGCCCGGAATGCGCACCGTGATGTGGTTGTAGATCAGCTCGGTCCAGCCCAGCATCGCGAAGATGCGATAGCAGGCGGCCAGCTCGACGCGCAGCGCCCACTCTTCGGCGCTGATCGTCGAGCCCGGCGGCGGCTTGCCGGCGGCGATGGTCATCGGTGGTCTCCCCGTGCAGCCCTCGCGGGCGGGGCGCCCGGTCAGACCTTGCCGCGTAGCTTACACGCCCATCTTGGCAATCGCGTGCTGTCCCAGCGCCAGCGCCACGTTCTTCGTATCCATGTAGAAATCGAAGCTGTAGTCGCCGCCGTCGCGGCCGATGCCGCTGGATTTCATGCCGCCGAACGGCGTGGGCAGGTGACGCACATTCTCGGAGTTCACCCAGATCATGCCGGCATCCAGTGCCAGCGCCACGCGGTTGGCGCGGCCGACGTCGCCGGTCCACAGGTAGCCGGCCAGACCGTAGCGCACGTCGTTGGCGGTGCGGATCGCTTCGGCTTCGTCGTCGAACGGAATCACCGTGAGCACCGGACCGAAGATCTCTTCCTGCGCGATACGCATTTTCGTGCTCGCGTGGGTGAACAGCGTCGGCTGCACCCACTGGCCGCCGGCCGGCAGATCGGCGCCCGCCGCGCGCGTGCCGCCGACCGCGACCGTGGCGCCGTCGGCGCGCGCGATGTCGGCATACGACAGCACCTTTTCGCAATGGCGCGCATGCACCAGCGGGCCGACCTCGGTGCGCGGATCGAGCGGATGGCCGACGCGCAGCTTGGCCACGCGCTGCGCCAGCTTGGCGACGAATTCGTCGTGGATCGAGCGCTGCACCAGCAGCCGGCTCGACGAGGTGCAACGCTCGCCGTTCAGGCTGTAGATCATGAACACGACGGCATCGAGCGCACGGTCGAGGTCGGCGTCGTCGAACACGATGACCGGATTCTTGCCGCCCAGTTCCAGGTGCACGCGCTTCAGCGTGGGCGCGCCTTGCGCCATGATCAGGCCGCCGGTGGTCGATTCGCCGATGAAGCCGACGGCACGGATCGCATCGTGTTGCGTGAGCGCGCGGCCGGTGGTTTCACCGATGCCGTTGACCAGATTCACGACGCCGGCCGGCAGCCCGGCTTCGAGCATGATCTCGGCCAGCAAGCGTGCGGTCAGCGGGCTCCATTCGGCCGGTTTGTGCACCACCGTGCAGCCGGCGGCCAGCGCCGGCGCGATCTTCCAGGTCGACAACATGAACGGCGTGTTCCACGGCGTGATCACGCCGACCGGGCCGAGCGGCTGGCGCACCGTGTAGTTCATGTGCGTATTGGTGGGCAGCGACAAGCCATTGGCCGCATCAGGCGCGCGATCGGCGAAGAAGCGGAAGTTCTCGGCGCCGCGCAGCGCGGCCTTGCTCATGAAGCGCCAGGCCTGGCCGGTATCCATGCACTCGACCAGCGCGATCTCGTCGGCGCGCTGCTCGATGCAGTCGGCCACTTTGTGCAGCAGGCGGCGGCGTTCGCTGCCGTCCAGCGCGCGCCAGGTGCCGAAGGCGTCGCGCGCCGATTCGCAGGCTGCCGCCACTTCGGCTTCGGTGCCGCTGGCCACGCGGCCCAGCAACTGGCCATCGACCGGCGAGTGATTGTCGAACACTTCGCCTTGGCCGGCCACCGACTTGCCGTCGATCAGGTGACCCAGCGTTTCGCGCTTGAAGCGCGCCAGGTAGCCGTCGGCCTGCGCCAGTTTCTTGTCGAGTTCGCTGCTCATGGTTTTTCCTTGCCCGCTTGCCGGGCCTTGACGTAGTCGTGAAGGTTGTTGTGCTTGAAGCTGAGTTCGGGTTCCAGTTCGCGCACTTCCAGCGTCAAGCCCAGCGGAGCCTGCGCGAACAGCGGCGCCGTGTGCTCGACCAGTGCGTCGAACACGGCGCGCGCGGCGTTGTGCTTGACCTCGGGTTCGCGGCCGGCGCCGATCATCATCGACACATGCACGAAGCCGTTGTCGGGGTGGCCGTCGGCGATCTTGTAGTGTGTGCGCTCAGCCGCGCGAGTGCGCGTGCCGCCGAGCGGAAACACGCCGGTGCGAATGGCGGTTTCGTGCAGCTTGTCGATCAAGGCCGGCAGCGCGATACGATCGCGGATGTTGGCGGAATATTCGATCACGATGTGCGGCATGGCGCCCTCTCCTCGCTCACCAGATACTTAACATGTTAAATTCTTGGCTGGACTTAGGCAAGCGGACTTTTCTTCCGGGCGCGAGCCACGCGGCCGGCGAATGCCGATGAAACGCTCCCACGATACGCCCCCGCAAGACGAACCGGCCGGCCACGACCCGCTGCGCGATTTCTCGCGCTCGCTGCCGATGCTGCTGCTGCAAGCGCACCAGTCGGTGATGGCCGAGTTCCGGCCGATGCTGCGCGAACACGGCATCACCGAGCAGCAATGGCGGGTGCTGCGCGCGCTGTCCACCGCCGACACGCTGCGCATCAGCCAGCTCGCGTCGCTGACGCTGATCAGCGGCCCCAGCCTGACGCGAATCCTGCGCGCGCTGGAAGAACGCCAGTTGATCCGCCGCCGCGTCGAGACCGGCGACCAGCGTGCGGCGAGCATCTCGCTGGCTGCCGCCGGACGCCACATGCTGAAGACGGTGGCCCCGTTTTCCGAAGCCCGCTATCGCGGCATCGAAGAGCGCTTGGGCGCGCAGGATCTGGATCAGTTGTATCGCTTGCTGGTAGGCTTGCCGAGACGCCTGAAGGGGCGACGCGCTTGAAAAGGCAGCGCACTTGAAGAGGTAGCGCGGCCGAATTGCCCGTCGTGCGATGCTTGGGGATTGACGAAGATTCGCGACGGAGCATGCCATGAAGAACATCCCAGCCTGGCTGGTATTCGCCTCGGGATCCGCATTCTTCGCCGGCGCCACGGCGATCCTCGCCAAGCTGGGCGTCGAAGGGCTGAGCTCCAATCTGGCCACCTTCATCCGCACCGCCGTGGTTCTTCTCATCACGGCGGGTCTCGTTTCCGCTCGCTCGGAGTGGGCCTGGCCCGCGCAGGGCACCGGCGTCGAGCCGCTGACCTTTCTAGTCCTGTCGGGCGTCGCCACCGGACTGTCATGGCTGTGCTATTTCCGCGCGCTGCAATTGGCGCCGGTCTCTCTGGTAGCGCCAGTCGACAAGCTCAGCGTCGCCTTCGCGATCGTGCTGGGCATCGTGATCCTCGGCGAGCCATTGACCTGGCAGCTCGCCCTGGGCGCTTTGTTGATCGTGGCTGGTGTGCTGGTGATCGCACTCGCCTAGAGCGGCTTCGCTCAGGCTGGCCCGGCTGAAAGCCAGCCGCCCGGCGCTGCCCGGCTCAACCAGCAGCACGATGTGCAGTGAGTGCCATCGGTGCCAGAGCGCAGATGGCCGAACACGTCCGCGTGCTGCTGTTTCTGGCGCGCGGCAACGAACCAATGGATCTGGAGACGGTATCCCTGCAGGACTGCGTGAATGATGCGGCAGCGCTGCTGCGCGATGACATCGTCGACAAGGGGCTCGATTTCGAAGTACGGATACCGACCGGCGCGACACTGCGCGCCAATCGCGAAGCCCTGTTCATCGTCGTGACCAACCTGCTGCGAAACGCCGTCAGCTACACCGAGCAGGGGTTCGTGCGCGTCGAGGGCGATGCCAGCCATCTGCGCGTGTCCGATTCGGGCATCGGCATCGACCTGCATGAGATCTCCAGGATCTTCGAGCGGCACCACCGTACGGGCAGCGGGCCCGCAGGCCTGGGCTTGGGGCTGCACATCGTGCAGCGCATCTGCGCCCGCTCGGGCTGGCGGGTCAGCGTGAGCAGCGTGCCGTCGGCGGGGTCGGTGTTCGTTGTCTCGTTCTCGTAGCGGCTGGGGCACGCATAGCGGCAAATCTGCTAATATGACCCTATGGTCATATTTGGAGAGATGCGATGAAGAACGTGTCGGTGGTGGAAGCCAAAGCGCATTTTTCCGCCCTGCTCGCCGAAGTCGAAGCCGGTGAAGAGATCGCGGTCACACGCCACGGCAAGGTAGTAGCCCGGCTGGTACCGGAGCGTCCGCAAGTCGCTGCCGATGCGTTTCGCGACTTCTGGTCTGACGACGACATCGATCTGAAAGCGCCGGCCGACCAGCCCGCGGAAGACGTCGCTCCGCTGGATGATTGAACCGTGGCGGCGCTTTATCTTCTTGACACCAACATCCTGATTGCCGCCCTGAAAGGGCACGCACCTGTACGCCAACGCCTGGAATCCATTCCCTTGGCCAGCTTGCGACTATCAAGCATCGCGCTGGGGGAGCTGGAGTTCGGGGCGGAGAAAAGTGTTCACGTCGAACGCAATCGTGCCCGCCTCGCGGAACTGACGCAGCGCTTGCCGCTGGTGGGAATCGATGCCGATACCGCCGTTCACTACGCTCGTATCCGCGCCGGGCTGGAGCGACAAGGAACGCCGATCGGAGCCAACGATCTATGGATTGCAGCGCAGGCGCTGACGATCGAGGCCATTCTGGTCACCGACAATCTGCGTGAGTTTCAGCGCGTGCCAGGGCTGAGGCTGGAAAATTGGCTCAGGGACTGATCGATTCTCACATCGACGGATTGACGACCACCCGCCCCTTCACCCGCCCCTGCAGCAATTCCAGCGCCAGCTCGGGCACCTGCTCCAAGCCGACCTCGCGCGCCGCAATCGCTTCGATCATCGCCGCATCCAACTCGGCCGCCAGCCGCGCCCAGGCCTGCTCGCGCCGCGCGCGCGGCGCCATCACGCTGTCGACGCCGAGCAGGCTCACACCGCGCAGGATGAACGGCGTGACGGTGGCCGGAAGATCGCGGCTCTGCGCCAGGCCGCAAGCAGTGGCCACGCCGCCGTAGCGCAGGCTGGCGCAGACATTGGCCAGCGTGTGGCCGCCGACGCTGTCGACGGCACCGGCCCAACGTTCCTTCTGCAAGGGTTTGCCGGGTTCCGACAGCGCGCCGCGATCAATGATCTCGCCGGCGCCGAGCCGGCGCAGCCGCTCGGCCTCTTGCGGCCGGCCGGTGGCGGCTTCGACCTGGAAGCCGCGCCGTGCCAGCAGCGCCACCGCGAAACTGCCGACGCCGCCGTTGGCACCGGTGACCAGCACCGGCCCGTCTTCGGGGCGCAGGCCGGCGCGTTCCAGCGCCAGCACCGACAGCATCGCCGTATAGCCGGCCGTGCCGATCGCCATGGCCTGGCGCGTGCTGAGCGGCGACGGCAGCGCGATCAGGAAATCGCCCGGCACGCAAGCCAACGGCGCCAGCCCGCCCCAATGGTTTTCGCCCACGCCCCAGCCGTTGAGCACGACGCGAGCGCCCATCTTGTAGCGCGCGTCGGGGCTGGCCTGCACGGTGCCGGCGAAGTCGATGCCGGGTACCATCGGCCAGCGCCGCACGATCGGCGCGCGGCCGGTGATCGCCAGCGCATCCTTGTAGTTGACCGTGGAATAGTCGACTGCGACGGTGACGTCGGCGTCGGGCAGTTGCGATTCATCCAGCTC
>JAFKGG010000365.1 GCA_017307915.1 Burkholderiales bacterium
CGAACCAGCCGCACACCGCCACCAGCACCAGCGCCGGTGGCGCGAAATCGCCGATCGCGGTCCAGGCCGCCGGTTGTTGAAGCCCCGGCGGCAGCCACGGTAGCAGCACCCACAGGCAGCACAGCAGCACCACGCCCAGACCCGCCGTAAAGCCGGTGTACAAGGCCGTCAGCGCCACCGCGGGCAGCGCAAACAGAAACGGCAGTGCCTCGCCCAGCCAAGGTGTGAGCAGTGCACGCAAGCCCATGCCAGCGCACACGCCCAAGGCCACCGCCACCAGGCGCAACAAGAAGCGCCTGCTCAGCAGCGAGCGCCCATGCTCGTGCGATGCGCGAATCGAAGCGCCCGGCTGCATGGCAAACCGCGAAGTGGGAACACGGCAATACTAAGGCATCACCCGCGACGGCAGGGCGGGCAGCCCTACGCGCACCGTGAATGCAGAACCATGAAAATCAGCCGAACACGCGCCGCACCGCATCACGCAGGCGCTCGCCCGCGGCAAAGCCGAGCCCGGCGGCGGCAGCGTTGACGAACGACAGCACGCCGTTTTCCCAGGCATCGGCGGCATCGCCGATGCGCGCGCTGCGATAGTCGTAGGCCGCCGCCGGCACGCCGTCGTCCTGCAGGATCTGCAAGCCGACGATACCGGCTTCATCCTTGCCCACGCCCGCATCGTTCATGAAGCAGATGGCCGCGCCGCGGCCCACCGCGAAGCTCGCCGAGCTGCGCCCGCCGTGCGAACCGCTGACCACGACGTGGCCGCGTGCCCGTGCGTCGATCTGCGTGATCGAATCCATCAGCAGCACCTGGCGGGTGCCCAGCGTCTCGACGGAGGTGGACGACATTCGCGGCTTTCCGGACCTTGCAGGTTCAACGCGCGGGCGCAGTCGCCGCACGCGGCGCCGCAGTCAATCGCGCCAGTATGAAGGTCAAAGCCAGCGTCGGCAAAGCCGATCCGAACTGCGGCGTGAACTGCGCCGACAGATGGAACAGCGCCACGCCCAGCACCCAGATCAGCACGGCGCCGCCGCGCACCTGCACCTGGCCGAGCAGCGCCGGCACGTCATGGCGCCCACCCAGGCGGCCCAGGATCACGCCATACAGCGGCACGAACACCGAGCTGAGCATCAGCAGGAACGGCTCCAGGCTGTGCATCGGCAACACCAGCGCCAGCGCCGTGCAAGCGATGGCCAGGCCGATGCCCCAGCGACGCACGCTCCAGCGCGGGCGCAGGCTGTGGCCGGCCACCGAGCCCGAATACAGGTCGCCGTAAGCGTTATCCACCTCGTCGATCAGGATCAGCCCGAGCGCGATCAGGCCGCCCTGCGCCAGCAGCAGCGCAGCCACCAGATCGGTCGACGGAATCGTCAACGCCACCAGCACACCCAGGCTGTAGCACCAGATGTTGGCGATCCCATAGCCCAGCCAGGTGCCGCGCAGCGCGCTGCCGCCGTCGCGGCCGTGGCGCGAGAAGTCGGCCACCAGCGGCAGCCACGACACCGGCATCGCGATCACCAGGTCGAGCGCGGCCAGCGTGCTCATGCCGCCGCTGCCGGGCCGCTGCCACAATTGCAGCCAGCCGATTTCCTGCGCGCGCAGGGCAAATTGCCAGCTCAGCCAGATCAGCGAAGCGATCACCAGCGGCAGGCCGAAGCGGCCGATGAACTCGCGCACCAGCCGAACCATCGAGCCGGTGAGCAGCGCCACCAGCAAGCCGCCCCACAGCAGCGTGGCCAGCACCGGCCACCAGGCCTGCGCGAAGCCGCCGCCCTGCCGTGCGATAGCGACCGTGCCGTCGCGCATCACCACGATCTCGAAGGTCGTCCAGCCGATCAGCTGCACGATGTTCAGCAGCACCGGCAGTTTGGCGAAGCCGCTGCCGTAAGTGGCATGCATCAATCCGGCACTCGACAAGCCGCTGTCGCAGCCGATCTTGGCGGTCCAGGCCAGCAGCCCGGCGCCCAGGATCGAGCCGCCGGCAATCGCCGCCAGCGCCGCCTGCATGCCGAGCGCCGGCACCAGATAAGCGCCAACCTGCATCACCAGCAGGCCTACGCCCAGGCTCAGCCACAGCGCCGCATGATCGCGCCAGCCGAACAGCCGGTCATCGGCCGGCAGCGGCATCAAGGCGGTATTGGTGACGCCGGTGCTGCCGGCGCTGGAGATCGAAGCCATCGCTACACGTCCTTCCCGTTATGGCAGGGAAGATCCGTGTGCGGCACCGGGGCGGAATGTTTGACTTCCGCGACGACGTCGACGTGCTTCCCTGCGCGAGGATTACCTCAGTCAGGTTCGAAGGGACTCTCTCAGCCTGCACGCGGCGTTCGCCGGGCCGGCACCCCTAGCCAATGCGCGCCGGACTACCAGCGCCGGCGCACGGAATGAAGTGTACGCGATCGATGAAAGGGTTCAAAAGAAACGCCGGCCGGGTTCGTGGCTGAGCCCGGCCGGCGCTGATCGAGGATCACAGCCTCGCTTACACACCGTCCCAGAAGGTCGGGGGCGTGCCATAGTGCTTGTGCACTTTGCGATGCCAGTCGTCATCGAAACGGTCGATCGCGCCGTCGGTGGTGTATTCCGGCGCCGCCTTCACCTGCGCTTCAGTCAGGTTGGTGCGATAACCGCCCTGCGTCACGTCGTAGCTGAGCGCGCCCCAGGGCACCGGGTAATAGCGCTTGCCCAGCCCCAGGAAACCGCCGAAGCTCATCATCGCGTACACCACCCTGCCGGAGACCTTGTCGATCACCAGGTTGTGGATCTCGCCGATGTGCTCGCCGCCCGGCCCATAAACCTCGGTGCCTTCCACGCGATCGCTCGAAATCAGGCTGACAGCCGGAGCTGCGGTCGCTGTCGTGGTCGATTGCATCGATAACCTCCTTGTGATTGAGTACGCCAATCAGTCCGTCGGCCCTCGCCAGTCGTGCGGCACACGGCCCGCGGACATGAAATAGGCATCGCAAACCAGATGCCCGCAGCGCAGCGCCGGCCTTGCCGGTGGATGCGTCCGCACGGTCAATGCGTCCGCGGGACATGGCCGGCTGACGGTGCACGCGCCGGCGCAAAGCGCCGGCTCCGTTACCATTGGGGCCCGGCTCGCGCCGTTTCCTGCGTTCGCAGTCGCGACTCATGTTCAGTTACCGCCACGCCTTTCATGCCGGCAACCACGCCGACGTGCTCAAGCACGTCGTACTGGTTCATCTGCTGCGGCATCTGGCGCAAAAGGAAACGCCGTTCTGGGTCATCGACACGCACGCTGGCGCCGGGCTGTACCGGCTCGACAGCGAATGGGCCAACAAGCGCGGCGAATTCGCCGACGGCATCGGCCGGCTATGGTCGCGCACCGATGCGCCGGCAGCGGTGGCGGCGTATCTCGACGTGGTGCGCGCGCGCAACTCCGACGGCACGCTGCGCCATTACCCAGGTTCGCCGTTCATCGCACTGGCGCATCTGCGCGATGCCGACCGGCTACGCCTGTTCGAAGCGCACAGCAGTGAAATCGAGGTGCTTGCCGGCAACATCGACGCCGCCGGCCGTGCCGCGCCACGACGCACGCGCGTACAGGCCGCCGACGGCTTCGCGCAATTGAAGGCGCTGCTGCCGCCGCCGCCGCGGCGTGCGTTGACGCTGATCGATCCTTCCTACGAAGACAAACGCGACTACGCGCGCGTGCTGGCCAGCCTGCGTGAAGCACTCGAACGCTTCGCCACCGGCTGCTATGCGATCTGGTATCCGCAGGTGCAGCGCCCCGAATCGATCGAGCTGCCGCGACGGCTCACGCGGCTGCCCGGCATTCGCTGGCTGCACGCGACGCTGGCCGTGCGTGCGCCGGCCGACGACGGACTGGGGCTGCACGGCAGCGGCATGTTCGTCGTCAACCCGCCGTGGACGCTGCAGGCCGCGCTACTGGAAAGCCTGCCGTGGCTGACGCAGGCCCTGGCGCAGGACAGGCACGCGCGCTGGACGCTGGACAGCGGCGAGCCCGCGCCGCAGGCCGGTGCGCGCCGCACGCCCGCCGCGGCGCGCTGACGCGGCGGCCACGACCGTACCCATATCGATGGCTCGTCCAGCTTCCAGCGAATCTGCCGGCACCGCGCCCGCGACGGCACCGGCCCGCGGCATCGCGCCACGCGCCCTGCTGCTGCTGGCCGTGCTCACCATCGTCTGGGGTTCGAACTGGGCGCTGTTTCCGCTGGCCGTGCGCGAAATCTCGGTATGGACCTTTCGCAGCGTCGCAACCATCGGCTCGGGCCTGCTGCTGCTCGGCTTCGCCTGGCTGCGCGGCCAATCGCTGGTGGTGCCGCGCGAGCACTGGCCGGCGCTGGTGGCCGCCACGCTGCTCTATCTGGTGGTGTGGAACATATGCAGCACCTATGCCGCGATCCTGATCCCGTCGGGACAGGCGTCGCTGCTGGGCTCCACGATGCCGCTATGGCTGGCCCTCATCACCTGGCTGCTGTTCGGCGAACGGCCGAGCCGCCGCGTCGCGCTGGCGATCATGCTGGGCACCACCGGCATCTTGCTGCTGATGACGCAGAAATTGTCGTCCTATGCCGATGCGCCGCTGGGCCTGGTGCTGGGCCTGCTCGCCGGCCTGGGCTGGGCGGCCGGCACCCTGGTGCTGACGCGGCGCCCGATCGCCATACCGGCCACCGTCCTCACCGGCTGGCAAACGCTGCTCACCTCCATTCCGCTGACCGTCGGCGCGTTCACTTTCAGCGAAGGCGGCTGGTTCATGCCCGACTGGCACACCATCGCGCTGATCACCTACATCGTCGTGGTACCGGTGTCGATCGGCAACGTCTGCTGGTTCGCCATCGTCGGACTGCTGCCGGCCAACATCGCCGGCCTGTCGCCGATCCTGGTGCCGGTGGTGGCGATGATCACCGGTGCGATCGCGCTAGGCGAACCGTTCGGGCCGCTCCAGTGGGCCGCCATGGCGTGCAATGCCTCGGCGCTGGGCCTGGTCCTGCTCAGACGGCCGGCACGCTGGTGTCCTTGAGCACGCGCAGCACGAAGCTCGACTTGCTGTGCCGGATGCCGGGAATCTTGTAGAGTTTTTCGCGCAGCAGGCGTTCGTAGTCGCGCGTGTCCTTCACCGCGATGCGCAGGTAGTAGTCGTAGTCGCCCGACACCAGATAGGCGTCCAGCACCTCAGGAATCTCGGCCAGCAGCCGACCGAACCGGTACAGCGTCTCGTCGGAATGGCTGGCCAGCGTCAGCTGCACGATCACCGTGTCCTGGTAGCCCAGCTTGGCCCGGTCCAGGTCGATGCTGTACTTGCGGATCAAGCCTTCGGCTTCCAGCCGTTTGATGCGACTCCAGCAGGTGGTGGGCGACAGCTTCACCGCCTCGCCGATCTCCTGCAGCGTGCGCCGTGAGTCAGCCAGCAGCTCGCGCACGATCGCCAGATCGAACTTGTCGAGCGTGACCGGGGATTCATCCGAGTTTTTGATGTTTCTCCGATTTTTTTTCGGCGCCGCCATGGTCAAGGCTCCCAATAAACGAAGCACATTCTGCCGCAGATGTAGAAAAATCTGCATATGAATGCCCGCCTGACCGAAAAGCTTTCGCCCGCAGCAGCAGCCACCGCCGCGGCCACCGTCCCAGCGACCGCCGCCCATGCGGCCACGCAGACGCCGTCACGCAACGGCGCCGAGATCCTGCTCGATACGCTGATCGAGTGCGGCGTCGACACGATCTTCGGCTACCCCGGCGGCGCCGCGCTGCCGCTGTACGACGCCGTGTTCAGCCAGCCGCGCATCCGCCACGTGCTGGTGCGCCATGAACAGGCCGCCGTGCATGCGGCCGAGGGCTATGCGCGCAGCACCGGCCGGCTCGGCGTGGTGCTGGTCACCTCGGGGCCGGGAGTGGCCAACACGATCAGCGGCCTGCTCGATGCAATCAGCGATTCGGTGCCGGTGCTGTGCGTGAGCGGCCAGGTGGCCAGCACGGTGATCGGTACGCAGGCCTTTCAGGAAAGCGACGCACTGGGCATGTCGCGCCCGGTCACCAAGTGGAACTTTCAGCCGCGCGATGCCGATGAGGTGGCCGAGGCGGTGCGCCAGGCCGTGCACATCGCGCTATCGGGCCGGCCCGGGCCGGTGCTGCTGGACATGCCCAAGGACGTGCAGCTTCAACGCGCCGATGCCGCGCGCCAGCACGCCAGTGCAACGCTCTCGCACAGTGCGGCGCAAGGTGCAGCGCCCGCCGCCAGCGCATCCACCACCGCGCGCTTCACCACGGCCCAACTGCGCCGGGCCGCCGATCTGCTGACCAGCGCGCACCGCCCGGTGCTGTACGGCGGCGGCGGTTTGATCAACGCCGGCCCTGCCGCCTGTGAAGCCTTCACCGCCCTGGCACGCAGCCGCAAGCTGCCGACCACGCTGACGCTGATGGGCCTGGGCGCGCTGCCGGCCTCCGATGAGCACTTCCTCGGCATGCTCGGCATGCATGGCACGCTCGAAGCCAACCTGGCCATGCATCACGCCGACCTGATCCTGTGCGTGGGTGCGCGCTTCGACGACCGCATCACCGGCCACCTGGCCGACTTCAGCCCACATGCGAGCAAGATCCACATCGACATCCACGCCGCCAACATCGGCAAGGTAGTGCCGGTCGACGTCGGTCTGGTCGGCGATTGCGGCGAAGTGCTGGCGGCGCTTGCGCAAGCTTTACCCGCCGGCCCGCCGCCCGCGCTCGATGCCTGGTGGCGGCGAATCGATCGGTGGCGCCAGGCCGACTGTCTGGCTTTCGAGCCCGACGCCGACCTGATCCGGCCGCAGCATCTGATGGCCGGCCTGCAGCAGCACCTGCAGGATAAGGACGCGATCGTCGCCACCGACGTCGGCCAGCACCAGATGTGGGCCGCGCAATACCTGCGCTTCGAACAACCCCGGCGCTGGCTGACCTCGGGCGGCGCCGGCACCATGGGCTACGGCCTGCCGGCGGCGATCGGCGCGCAGATCGCGCATCCCGGCAAGACCGTGGTGTGCGTCAGCGGCGACGCCTCGGTGCTGATGAACATCCAGGAACTCGCCACCGCCGTGCAGCACCACGCGCCGGTCAAGCTGGTGCTGGCCAACAACGGCTACATGGGCATGGTGCGCCAGTGGCAGCAGTTGATCCACGGCAACCGGCTCAGCCATAGCTGGAACGCGGCGCTGCCCGACTTCGTGGCCTTGGCCCGGGCGTTCGGCTGGGGCGCGCGCAAGATCGAGGCACCCGCCGAGTTGCAATCGGCATTGACCGAATGCCTGACGCACCCCGGTCCGTTCTTTCTGGACGTGCGCATCGCGGCGCAGGAGAACTGCTATCCGATGGTGCCGGCCGGCTGCGGGCACCACGAGGTCATGCTGGCCGACGGGCGCTGGTATCGCGAACCGGAGCAGCCGCCGTCAGACACCGACCCGTGACACCACTCGACCGCATGGCTCTCAGCTACGCGCCCACGCAGTCAACAGCGCATTGCATGCCTGCGCCTGCTCGTACTGCACCCAGTGGCCTGCATCCTCGATCAAGGTAAAGCCCTTGCAATTCGGGCTGGCCTCGCAAGCGGCGCGCATCTGCGGCCAGCGGTCGCGATAGAGCACGTCCTGCTCGCCATAGACACAATGAAACTCGCAGCGCAGCTTCTCCACGGCGCGCGCGCAAGCGTCGGTGGTGACCAGCCGCCGCCCGCGCATGCGATCGCGTACCACGTTGGCCGCCTGCAGGGCCACGGTATCGTCGTCGATACGGTCGGCGTTGTGGATCATGAGCGCGGCCAGATTGGCGCGATGCGCCGCCGCGCGCTGCTCGGGCGTCACTGCATCGCGCAGCGACTGCAACACCACGCCGCGCCCTTGCGGCAGCGGCACGATCGGCAGCCCGATCAGCATCATCCGCGCCACCAATGCCGGATACTGCGCGGCCATCAGCACACTGATCAGCGAGCCGAACGAAAACGCCACGATCTCGTGCGGCCCTTCGCCCATCAGTTCGCGTATTCCATGGGCCAGCGGCTCGGCCGCCGCATCGGCATCATTGCCGCCCGACGGCGGCGCCGAATCGCCGAAGCCCGGCAGATCGGGCGCCCATACCTGCCGGCCGCTGGCGGCAAGCGCCTCGATGTTGCGCAGCCAGTGCGTCCAGCTGCCGCTGCCGCCGTGCAGCAGCACCAGCGGCCGGCCCTGGCCCCAGCAACGCCAGATCATGGTGCCGGTGCCGCAGGCGGTGTGCCGCTCATCGGCGGCATCCAGCAAGGTCCGCACGGCCGCGGGCAGATGCGACGTCGTCGTCTGGCTGTGTGGCCCGTTCGATGGCGGGCCGGCATTCTTGTCGTCACTCAGGGGGGAATTGCGCACGATGCTTCTCGCTGCGGGCAGTGGACCGATGAACGCGGCGTCGACCGACCCTCAGCGCGCAAAGCGCGGAGAAGCTGACGCCGTGCACGGATTTTAGAGGCTGCGCCGCCCGGTCGCGCGCGAGCCGCCCCGACGGGCAGCCAGCCCGCCGGGTGTGCCTCAGCCTACGAAGGCATGCGCCCGAAGCGACCGCTATTGAAGTCCTCGACCGCCTGCACGATTTCTTCGCGCGTGTTCATCACGAACGGACCATAGCCCGTGATCGGCTCGTCGATCGGCTCGCCGGAAAGCACCAGCAGCACCGCGTCGTTGTTCGCCTCCAGCGTCACGTTGCCGCCGCTGCGATCGAACACCACCATCTGGCCTTCGCGCGCCACCGTCTCGCCGTCGACCAGCACCGTGCCGCTGGCCACCACCACCGCCGCGTTCCAGCCCTCGGCAAACGGCAGTGCGGCCACACCGCCCTGGTTCAGGCGCATATCCCACACCTGCATCGGCGTGAAGGTGTGCGCCGGCCCCTTGTGGCCGTCGAACTCGCCGGCGATCACGCGCACCGTGCCGGCCGCATCGGGCAAGGTCACCGACGGAATCTCACCCGCCGTGATCGCCTGATAGCCGGGCGGCGTCATCTTGTCCTTGGCCGGCAGGTTCACCCACAACTGCATCATGTGCAGCATGCCGCCGCTGCGCGTGAACGCTTCGGAGTGGAACTCTTCATGCAGGATGCCGGCGCCGGCCGTCATCCACTGCACGTCGCCAGGGCCGATCACGCCGCCCTTGCCGGTCGAGTCGCGATGCGCCAGCTCGCCCTGGTAGACGATGGTCACCGTCTCGAAGCCGCGGTGCGGATGCTCGCCCACGCCGCGCGGGCGCGGCGCCGGGCCGAACTCGGTCGGCACGCCGGCATCGAGCATCAAGAACGGGCTCAGCTGCCGGCCGTGGCTTTGATACGTGAACATCGACCGCACCGGCAGGCCGTCGCCGACCCAGTGCGGACGCGGCGCGCTATAGACACCCAGAACGCGTTTCATATGAGCCCCCTTCAGGGAATTTACCGATGGGATGATGATATGGCCGCAACGGTCTTTGCAGTAGACCGTAGAATTGCGTCTTAGTGTTCCATGAATGGAACAATTACATCGCAACCATGCAGGATCTGAACGATCTCTATTACTACGCCGAAGTGGTCGACCATGGCGGCTTCGCGGCCGCCGGCCGTGCGCTGGGGCTGCCCAAATCGACGCTCAGCCGGCGCGTCGCCGCGCTCGAAGCGCGGCTGGGCGTGCGGCTCATCCAACGCTCGACGCGGCGCTTCGCCGTCACCGAAATCGGCCGCAGCTATTACGAACACTGCAAGGCCATGCTGGTCGAGGCCGAAGCCGCGCAGCAGCTCATCGAGCGCAGCCACGCCGAGCCCTGCGGCGTAGTGCGCGTGAGCTGCCCGATCGCCCTCTTGCAAGTCAACGTCGGCACCATGCTGGCCGAGTTCATGGCCGCGCAGCCCGGCGTCACCGTGCAACTGGAAGCCACCAACCGCCGCGTCGACCCGATCGGCGAAGCGATCGACATCGCCATTCGCGTGCGCCCGCCGCCGCTGCAAGACAGCGATCTGATCCTGCGCGTGCTGGCCGAGCGCGGCCAGTGCCTGGTTGCCAGCCCGTCGCTGCTTGCTCGCCATATGACGCCCGTGGCGCCGGCCGACCTGGCCGACTGGCCCAGCCTGGCGCTGGGCGCGCCGCAAGAAGAACACCAATGGCACCTGTTCGGCCCCGACGGCGCGCAAGCCACCCTGCATCACCGGCCACGGCTGGTTACCGGCGACATGATCGCCTTGCGCGACGCGGCGCTGGCCGGCGTGGGCATCGTGCAATTGCCCACGATGATGCTGCGCCACGAAATCGAGCGCGGCCGCCTCGTGCGGCTGCTGACCGACTGGGCGCCGCGGCCCGACATCGTGCATCTGGTGTATCCGTCGCGGCGCGGCCTGCTTCCGGCAGTGCGCGCGCTGATCGACGACTTGGCCGCGCGCTTTGCCGCGCTCGACGAAGATTGATCGGCATGTAGGATGGATGCGTCTGCGATGGCTCGCGCTGCGGCTAAGCCCTCGCATCGCATCGAAAACGACAACGAAGACGGCAACGACATCGACATGAACGACAACCGCAACGATGACGCTTTCTGGCGCTTTTCGATCGGCTTCTACGGGCAGCCGGGCGTCGCGCCGCGCTGCCTCGAACTGCAGGATCGATTCGGCATCGACGTCAACCTGCTGCTGTTCTGTCTTCATGCCGGCGTGTCGGGCCGTGCGCTGCAAGCGCGCGACATCGCAGCGCTGGAGCAGGCCGTGGGCGCGTGGCGCGAGCAGGTCGTGGTGCCGCTGCGCGGCGTGCGGCGCTGGCTGAAGGCGCCGCCGGCGCCGTTCGATGATGCTCGGACGGCCGAATTGCGTGAGGCGATCAAGCGAATCGAGTTGGAGTCGGAGCGCTTGCAGCAGGCGGCCATGGCGCGGGTGATGAACGCCGTGGGACATGACGAGGTAGCAGGATCAGCATCGGCGTCGGCGTCCACCCCTGCACCTGCACCTGCACCTGCACCTGCACCTGCACCTGCATCCGCATCCGCATCCGCAACAAATCTCGCACGCTATCTCGCCACATTGATGCCGACGCTCTCCGCCGACGCCACCGACACTCTGGCGGCGCTGCTGCATACCGCCCACCCCCAGGCGCCCGCCGCCGCCCACGCCGCGGCGCTGCGCCAGGCATTCGCTATCGTTACGTCTTCCCCGCAGGATCCGACCGCATGAACTTCGACTGGAACAACCCCTATCCCACGCCCCGCCTGCCGGTGTTCGGCCGCAACGCGGTTTCCACGTCGCACCCGCTCGGCTCGCAAGCTGGCCTGCGCATGCTGCTGGCCGGCGGCAATGCCGTCGACGCCGCCATCGCCGCCGCCGCCGTGATGACAGTGGTCGAACCGGTCAGCAATGGTCTGGGCTCCGATGCCTTCTGCATCCTGTGGGACGGCCAGGCGCTGCACGGCCTGAACGGCTCAGGCTGCGCCCCCGCCGCGTGGACGCCCGACTATTTCCACCGCAAATACGGCGCCGGCGCCATGACCCCGCCGGAGCGCGGCTGGGACACCGTGACCGTACCCGGCGCCGTCGGCACCTGGATGGCGCTTTCCAAACGCTTCGGCAAGCTGCCGTTCGGCGACTTGATGGCCCCAGCGATCGAGATTGCCGAGCGCGGCTACGCCGTGCCCACCGTCGTGCAGCAGAAATGGGTCGCGGCCGCCGCGGTGCGCGACCTGGTCTCGCAGCCCGGCTTCGCGCAAGCGTTCCTGCCGCATGGCCGCGCCCCCGCCATCGGCGAGCGCTTCGCGTTCGCCGATGCCGCGCACAGCCTGCGGCTGATCGCCGCCACGCACGGCGAAGCCTTCTATCACGGTGAGATCGCCGACGCCATCGTGCGCCACGCACGCGACACCGGCGGTGCGATCAGCGCGGCCGATCTTGCCGGCTGGCGCCCGCAATGGGTGACGCCGCTGGCGCAGAACTATCGAGGCCATACGCTGCACGAGATTCCGCCGAACGGCCAAGGCATCGCCGCGCAGATCGCCCTCGGCATCCTCGCCAACTTCGACGTGGCAGCGCTGCCGGTCGACGGCATTGCCTCGCAGCATCTGCAGATCGAGGCGATGAAGCTGGCCTTCGCCGACGCCTATCGCTACATCAGCGAGCCCGCGTCGATGACCGTGACGCCGGCACAGATGCTCGACCCCGACTACCTGACGCAGCGCGCCAAGCTGATCGACCCCAGGCGTGCGCAGGATTTCGAGGCCGGCAACCCGGTCAAGGGCGGCACCATCTATCTGAGCGCCGCCGACGAAAACGGCATGATGGTCAGCTTCATCCAGAGCAACTACATGGGCTTCGGCTCGGGCGTGGTGGTGCCCGGCTACGGCGTCTCGCTGCAGAACCGCGGCAACGGCTTCTCGCTGGCGGCCGACAGCCCCAACGTAGTGGCGCCCGGCAAGCGCCCGTTCCACACCATCATTCCCGCCTTCCTCACCCAGCATGGCCAGCCGGTGATGAGCTTCGGCGTGATGGGCGCGAACATGCAGCCGCAAGGCCACATGCAGACCCTGGTGCGCATGCTCGATTATCACCAGCAACCGCAAGCCGCTTGCGACGCGCCGCGCTGGCGCTTCAACTCGGGGCTGGAGATCAACGTCGAAGCGCAGATGAACCCCGATACCGTTGCCGGCCTGCGCGCGCTGGGCCATCGCATCGAGGTGATCGACGACAGTTATCAGGATTTCGGCGCGGGGCAGTTCATCATGCGGCTGGGCGAGCCGAAGGTCGACGGCTACGTGATTGCCAGCGATCCGCGGCGCGATGGTTTGGCGGCAGCGTTCTGAGAAGACAGGCGCCCGGCGCGGGCGGCATAAGCCCGGCCGGCACCCCTAAGGCGTGCGCCGGTAGAGCTGCGTCAAGGTCGCAATCAAGGCCTGCGCCGGCGGCGACAGATACGAATCCCGCCTGCGGATGATGCCGAAGCGGTAGGTCGGCAGATCCGCCGTCTCCAGCGCCGTCGGCAGCGGCAGTTCCACTGCCAGCCCCTTGGAGAGATCGGCCCGGATCGCGTCGTAGCCGAGCAGCCCGACGACATCGCATTGCAGCACCATCGCGCGCATGAACAGCGCCGAGTTGCTGCGGAACACACTCTTGTTGAAGGTGAGCCCGAAGTTGCTGCCGCAGCGAAGCAGCGTGTTCTCCAGCGGCTTGCACACTTCCTGCACGGCCCAGGGAAACTGCATCAGATCGCCGATGTTGATGCGCAGTTGATTGGCCAGCGGATGGCTGTCGCGAACCACCAGCAGCCCACGATCGGCAAAGATGAACTCATAGGCCAGATCGGCCGCCTGATCGACGTGCAGCAGATCGGCCAGCACGAAATCCAGCGCTCCCTGCCGCAAGGCCGACAGCAGCTCGTGCTGAGGGGCGATCAGACATGAAATCTCGATCTGCGCCGCAGCGGCCAGCATCTTGCGCGCCGCCGACGGCAGCGCCTCGCTGGTGAAGGCCACGCCGCTGGGCGCGCCGACGTAGATCTTGCCGACCGCCACGTTGGTCAGGGCGTTGACGTCGGTTTCGATGTTGCGCAACTCGGCGTCGATCAGCTTGGCCCGTTTCAACACCGCCTCGCCGTAGGCGGTCGGGCTGACGCCGGTGCTCGAACGGCGCAGCAGCTCGACGCCGTAGTGCGCCTCCAGTGCCTGCAGCGTGCGCGTGAGCGCCGGTTGCGTCAGATCCAGGCGTGCCGCGGCCTTCTTCAGGCTGCCGCATTCGACGATGGTGCGAAACCGGTAAAGGCTGGTGCTGTCCATGGATATCAACAAAATTTATATAGACGATTATCGGCAATTAATTACACCGGAAAAATATGCCGAATTCCCTCTGAAAATGAATAAAAACTTATATCAAAACGCTGTGAATATAATATATTGACATACATCTATCGCTCCCCGAGACTCCGAACCGTTTTTAACGGAGGAGCACGTGGCGCAGTTGAGAGCGGTTGAAACCGGCTGGATGGCCGATGAGCTGAGAGCCGACCAGTCATGGATCCATGTCTTGTCGGCCTCTGAGATCGCCGAGATCGAAGCGGCCATCGCCCACGCGCGCAGCCGCGGGCTCACCTGCGCAACGCTCACCCAGGGCGACTTTCCGCTGCCCACCGTCTCGGCATTGCTCGAACGCGTACGCCAGGCGCTCGAAGGCAGATACGGCCTGATGGTGATGCGCGGCTTTCCGGTCGAGCGCTATTCGGTGCAGGATCTGCGGCTGATGTATTGGGGCATCGGGCTGCACACCGGCGTGGCGGTTTCGCAAAGCCGCAATGGCGATCTGCTCGGCGACGTCAAGAACTTCAATTCCGACGTCAACAGCGCCAAGGGCCGCGGCTACACCTCGAAGCAGCGGCTGCACTTCCACACCGACTCGTGCGACGTCGTCTGTCTGGTCGTGCTCAAGACCGCGCAGAGCGGCGGCATCAGCATGATCGCCAGCTCGCTGGCGATCCATCACGAGATCGCGCGCACCCGGCCCGATCTGCTGAAGGTGCTCTACGAACCGTACTACTGGAGCTGGCAGGAGCAAGAGGCATCGGGCGCGCTGCCGTATTACCCGCAGCCGATCTTCACCAGCGAACATGGCTATTTCTCGTCGCGCTACATTCGCACGCACATCGAATCGGCGCAGCGCTTTCCCGAAGTGCCGCGGCTGACCAGCGCGCAGATCGAAGCGATGGACCTCATCGATCAGCTCTGCAACGAGCCGCGCTTCGGTCTGTCGATGAAGTTCGAGCCCGGCGACTTCCAGTTCCTCAACAACCACGTCACCTATCACGCTCGCACCGAGTTCGACGATTATCCCGAGCCCGAACGCCGCCGGCATCTGCTGCGCATGTGGTTGTCGGTGCCGAACAGCCGCCCGCTGAACGCGTCGATGGGCACCCTCTATACCGACCGCTCGCCGGGCGCCGTACGCGGCGGCTTTCCATCGCGCGTCGGCCGCTACGTCTACGAGACGCTCGGCTGGGACGTCTGAACCGGATCGGCGCAAGTCATGGCTGTAATCCATCGCCGACTCGCCGTGCGCCGGCGCCTGCAAGAAGCCGGCGCATCGTATTTCCTGGGCGTCACCGGCGCGTCGCACTTCTTCCTCGATACCGACCCCGTCATCGCGCTGGGCGGCTTCAGGGCCATGGCCCCCGCCGCCGTGCTGCTCAAGGAAAGCGGTGAAACCTGGCTGCTGGTGACGCCGGCCTGGGATGCGGCGCGCGCTGCGCGCAAGGCCGACGGTGCCGAGATCGAAGGCGTGCAGGACAGCCTTGCGGCAGCCGTCGCCGCATTGCTCGAACGCGTGGGCTGCACGCCCGCGCAGTTGCTGTGCCATTTCGATCCGGCATTGCCGTCGGGCCTGCTCAGGGAGTTGACGGCAGCCGTGGGCACCGGCGCGCGACGCGATGAAAACCTGGTCGCGCTTGCCGGCGCCGTGCGCACCGCAGACGAACTGGCCAGCGTGCAACAGGCCACCGAGCTTGCCGAACTGCTGCAACAGCGCCTGCTGGAAATCATCCGGCCCGGCATGCGCGAATGCGACCTCGCCGCGCGGTTGCTTCATCACGCTCGCAAGCTGGGCTCGCCGGACAACTTCTTCCTGATCAGCGCGTCGCAGCACAACGTGGCAGTCAAGTCGCCGACGACGCGCGTTCTCGACGAGGGCGACATCCTGCTCGCCGAGATCACGCCGATGATCGATGACCAGTTCTCGCAGATCTGCCGCACCGTCGTGCTCGGGCCGCGCGATCCACTGATCTGCGAGCGTTTCGACTTGCTGAAGGCAGCCTTCGAACATGCGCGGCGCCAGGCCGTGCCCGGGCGCCGCATGGCCGAGGTGGCAGCCGCCGCCAATGAAGTGATCGCCGGCGCGGGCTTCGGCGCGTTCTGCAAGCCGCCGTACATGCGCGTGCGCGGCCATGGCCTGGGCAACATCTCGGGCGACCCCGGCGACGTCGGCACCGACAACCCGATCCGGCTCGACGCAGACATGGTGTTCGTGCTGCACCCGAACCAGTATTTCCCCGACGTCGGCTACCTGATGTGCGGCGACCCGGTGCGGGTGGGCCCAAGCGACGGCGCACAGGTACTGGCGCGCGCCGACGCGCGGCTGGAGTTCGTGACGACATGAAGACGCCCGCCATTGCCACGATGCGGCGCACGGTACTCACCGGCCCCTACACCTGGAACCGCGACCTCATTCCGCTCGACGAATGCGCGCGCCGAATGCAGCACGTCAGGTCGCGCATGCAGGCGTCCGGGCTCGATCTGCTGCTGGTCTACGGCGATGCGCTGCACAGCGGCATGCTGACCTGGCTGTCGAACTTCAATCCCAAGCTGCATTGGGGCCTGGGCGTGCTCGCTTTCGACGCACCTGAAACGCTGGTCGTGCCCGGCGGCACTCGCGATCTGCCCGCCGCGCGGGCGATGAGCTACGACTGGCAGGTGGAACCCTTCGCGGGCCTGCAGGCGCTGCTGACACGCATGCTGCCCGCAGGCACCGATGATCACGGCCACCGCCGGGTCGGTCTGCTCGAATCGGATCAATGGTGCGAACCCGCGCTGCGCGCGACGAAGCAGGCCTTGCAGGCGCTGGGCGCCGAAGCAATCGAGATCAGCGACGCCGAGTTGGCCATCGAGACGCGGCCGCGCGAAAAAGCATTGATCGACGCGAGCCGCCATATCGTCGAAGGCTGCCGCAAGGTCTTTGAAGCACGCTGGCGCGACACACGGCAAGCAGCCGAAGCCGTGCGTGATGCCGAGCTGTGGGCGCGCACGAACGGCGCCCACGACGTGCGCATTCTGTGCAGCGATGAAGATGGTCTGGTCCTGGCGCCGCTGCAGACCTGGAGCGACGCCACCACACGGCGGGTCGTCGCCTATCTGGCTTGCCAGCACCTGGGCTATTGGGCCGATGCCTTCATCACGCTGGAAGAAACACCCAGCCCCTTGTATGCCGCCACGGCCGCGCTGCTGCGATCGCGGCAGGAGCATCTGCGTCGCAACGCTTCGGTATCCGGCCCGCATAGCCCCGAGGCCGAGACGTATTCGCCCTACCGATTGCATCCGATGGTGCAACGAACACCCGGCTCGATGCATGGGCTGGAACTTCGCGCCATCGACACGGCATCGGCACACCCTGCAAGCCCCGCGCTGATGAATCTCTATGCGGGACTCACCGACGGAACACAGGGCGTGATCCTGTCCGGGCTGCCCTGACAGGCGCCGGACCACTTTTCATTCTTATAAAACGGAGACAAACGTGCATCGAATCGCCACCCGCATCCTGACCTGCGCCGCCCTCATCGCCGCACCGCTGGCCACACACGCCGCATCGGCCTGCGACCAAGCTACGGTTCGCTTCGTGGTGCCCTTCCCCGCGTCCGGCTCGTCGGCCGACCTGCTGGGGCGCTCGCTGGCCTCGGCGCTGTCGAAGATCTGGAACAAATCGGTCGTGGTCGACAACCGCTCCGGCGGCGGCCAAGTGATCGGCACGCAGGCGATCGCAGGCGCCAAGGGCGACGGCTGCACCCTCGGCCTGATCACCTCGGCGCTGTCGCTGAACCCGAGCCTGATGAAAGGCAAGCTGCCCTATGACTCGGTGAAGGACATCCGGCCTGCGATCAGGCTGGTCGACCTGCCGCTGGGCATCTTCACGCTGTCAAGCTCGCCGATCAAGACCATGGCCGATCTGCAAAAGGCGGCTGCGAGCCGCGAGCTCACCTACGGCACGCCCGGCGTCGGCAGCATGCCGCATCTGGCCGGCGCGTTGATGTCCACCCGACTCCCGGCCAATCTGCGCCACGTGCCGTATCGCGGCTTGCCCGCCGCCAAAGTGGATCTGCTGGCCGGCCAGATCGACATGATCATTGGTGCCGTCTCGACCGAAGTGGCCTCGGTGAAGGCAGGCGACCTCAGGCTGGTGGCGGTATTGTCCGAGAAGCGCTTCCCGGAATTTCCCAACGTTCCCACCGTCGCCGAGCAGCATCAGAACCTCACCGTCACCGATTACTTCGGCGTTGCCGTGCCGGCGGCGATGACGCCGCAGGCGCTGTCCAGCTTGTACCAGGACGTCACCGAAGCGATGCGCTCGCCCGAAGTGACGTCGCGCCTCGCCGCGATGAAACTCGACATCGCCAAGGACGAACCCGGCGCACTCGCCGCGCGTGTCGTATCCGACATGGGCTGGATGTCGGATCTCGTCGCCAAGACCGGCATGTCCGTCGAATAGGCCTGGCCGACATGCTGATCACTCTGACCGGCGACACGATGCTGTCGCGCCCGTTGCGCGCGTTCACGGAGCCCGAATACCTGCGCCTGGCGCAATGGCTGCGCGATGCCGACGTCAGTTTCACCAACCTCGAAACCACGGTGCGCCGGCACGATGAAGGCTGGGCCGTTCGCACGATGGGCACGCCGATGTCCACCGACCCGGCCTTGCTGGCAGAGCTGCCGTGGCTGGGGGTGGACATCGTTTCATGCGCCAACAACCATGCCACCGACTATGGCGCCGAGGGGGTGCTGGCCACGATGCGACATCTTCAGTCGCAGGGCATCCCGTTCGCGGGCATCGGTGAAAACCTGGCGCGCGCCGCGGCACCCGCCTACGTCGAATCCAAAGCGGGACGCCTGGGTCTGGTCGCCGCAACCTCGTTCCTGCCGCCCGACGGCCGGGCCGCCCACCAGCGCCCCGACAGCCCCGGCCGGCCGGGCGTCAATCCGATCGAGTTCCAACGGAAGTTTCGAGTTCCCAGAGAAGACCTGGCACTGATCCGCCGGATGGACCAGGCACTGGGCCTGCGCGCCGAGCGCACTCGCCGGATGAAAGAGTTCTTCAGCGCGGCGGAAGTGGGCCACGACAACGAAGAAGAGTTGAAGTTCGCCGGCATCAGTTTCGGTGCTGCTGACGGCTACGGCATCGACATGCAGCCCAGCAGGCTGGACGTGGAGCAGGTGTTGCGCTCGATCCGCGAAGCGCGCAGCCAGGCCGATTACGTGGTGTTTTCCTATCACTATCACGAACTGTGGCCCAGCGGCGAGGCCGGCGATACCGTCGAGATCGATCGCCCCGCCACGTTTGTCGAAGACGTAGCGCGCGCGGCGATCGATGCGGGCGCCGACGTCGTGGCCGGGCACGGTCCGCATCTGACGATGGGCATCGAGATCCATCGCGGCAAGCCGATCCTGTACAGCCTGGGCAACTTCATCTTCCACAACGAGAGCATCGACATGCTGCCGGCCGAATCGTATGCGCGCTTCGGCCTCGATCATTCGGCACGCCCTTCCGAGTTCTTCGATGCCCGCACCGATCATGATCGCAAGGGCTTTCCCGCCGCGCGCGAATACTGGGAATCGTATGCCGCGCAATGCAGCTTCGACGGCGATCGCCTCAGCGGCCTGACGCTGCTGCCGGTGGACATGGGCTTCGGCAAACGGCGCAGCCAGCGCGGCCGGCCGCAGCAGGCCACCGGCGACGTCGCCCAGCACATCGTGCAGCGCTTGCAACGTCTGTCGCGGCGCTACGGTACCCGGCTCGAATACGACGGCGCATCGGGCCTCGTGCGGGTGTCGCTGGATGTATGCGCCGCGGATTCGCCCTAATTCCCTGGAGACATGACCATGAGCATCGCCACCCAACGCCCGTTTTCTTCCGACGCCGCCGCGGCTGCCGCCGTGCGTGAACGCGCACAGGCACTGATCCCCGACTTGCGCGCCCGCGCCATCGAAGCCGAGGAACTGCGCCGGGTACCCGACAAGAACATCGAAGCGCTGCGCCAGGCCGGACTGTTTCGCGTATTGCTGCCGCGGCGCGTCGGCGGCCTGCAAGCCGACCTGCAGACCTTCGTCGACGTCGTGTCGACGATCGGCCGCGGCTGCGGCTCCACGGCGTGGGTGCTGGGCGTCGTCAACGCCCATCATTGGCTGGTCGGGCTGTATGCCAGCCAGGCGCAAGACGATGTCTTCAAGCCGAACCCCGACGCCATCATCTCGGCCGTCATCGGGCCGCGCGGCCGCGCCACGCGCGTGCCGGGCGGCTATCTGCTCAACGGCTTCTGGCCATTCTGCTCCGGCAGCCCGGCGGCCAACTGGTTGATGCTCGGCGGCGAGATCGTCGATGCCGAAGGCCAGACGATCGATGAAGGCGATTTTCTGCTGCCGATCGACGCCGTCGAAGTCAAGAATGATTGGGACGTGGCCGGCCTGCGCGGCAGCGGCAGCAATAGCGTGGTCGCCAAAGAACTGTTCGTGCCCGAACATCGCTATCTGTCGCTGGTGCAGGCCATCGGCCGCGAGAACCCCGGCCGCGGCAACCACGAAGGCCGGCTGTACGACGCCGAAGTGGTGCCGGTACTTGCGCTGGGCATCGTGCCTGCCGCCTTGGGCATCGCCGAAGGCGCGATGGAAGTCTTCAAGCAGCGGCTGCCCGGCAAGATCGTCAGCTACACGATGAAGGAAGTGCAGCTTCAGATGCCCACCACGCACATGCAGGTGGCCACCGCCGAAAGCCGGATCGACGCCGCGCGCCTGCTGGTGAATGACGTCGCGCAATCGATTCAGCAGGCCGCCGAAGACGCCCGGCCCATGTCGCTGCGCGAGCGTGCCCGCTGCCGGATGCACTGCGCCTATGCGGTCAGGCTGTGCATGGAGGCCACGCAGACGCTGTTCCTGGCCTCGGGCGGCTCGGCGCTGGCCACCGGCAACCCGATCCAGCGAGCCATGCGCGATCTGCAGGCGATCAACATGCATGGCCTGCTGTGCCTGGAAACGAATACCGAGATGTACGGCAGGGTGTTGCTCGATCTGCCGCAGAACACACCGTTGATCTGAGGCGGGCCGACATGAGGGAACTGAGCGCCGCCGCATCGCCTGCCGATGCGATACCGACCGGCTTTCGCGAGGCCATGCGACGCCTGGCCAGCACGGTATGCATCATCACCAGCGCCGATGACGGCATGTGGTATGGCATGACCGCCACCGCGGTCACCTCGGTAAGCATGTCGCCGTGCGCGCTGCTGGTGTGCATCAACGAAGGCGCGGCGTTCCACAGCGTGGTGGCGCATTCGCGGCGTTTTTGCGTCAATCTGCTGCGGTCGCACCAGAGCGAGCTGGCGGGCGTGTTCGCGGGGCGGCGCAAAGGGACTTCGCGATTCGACGTGGGCACCTGGGCGGCCAGTGAGCAGGGGCTGCCTTATCTGGTGGATGCGCAGGCGAGCGTGTTTTGCGACGTGGATGTGGCGTTGCATTACAAGACGCATACGATCTTTGTTGGGGAAGTGACTGGGGTTTGCTGCCATCCGCAGGTGGGGCCGTTGATTTATCAGGATGGGCAGTATGTGGCGGGGGTGCCGGTGGGGGCGGTGGGGCTTCAACCATCTATGCGGACGTGAAGGAGCGCGTCAGCGCCGAGATTCAGCGTTTTTTCTCAGCCACCTATACAGCAAGGTGTGGACGCTCGGGTTCGCGCCGAGATCGAGTTCCCCAGCGCGTTTTTCAGCTGCCTGCACGGCAGTGAAGGTCTGTGCAGTCCGTACTTCGCACCCGTGATTTTCTCAGCTGCCTATGCGGCAGTGAAGGCAACGAGCCGGTCGCCGACTTCCTCGCGCCATTTCTCAGCTACCTATGCGGCAGTGAAGTCCTTTTGAGGCTTCTCCCGGTACTCACCCCGTTTCTCAGCTACCTATGCGGCAGTGAAGGTTAACAAGCGCCTGGCCCCTTGTGGCATGACTTTCTCAGCTACCTATGCGGCAGTGAAGGTTTTCCCTGAGTTTCCAGGCATCTGAAAAAATTTCTCAGCTACCTATGCGGCAGTGAAGGCACTCTCTCGTGCAGCAGGAGCGCGCCGCATTTTCTCAGCTACCTATGCGGCAGTGAAGGCGACGATGTGGTTAGGCTTGCCGTCGGTCTTTTTCTCAGCTACCTATGCGGCAGTGAAGTCGGTGCGCGAAGTCGTTGGCCCGCTGGTGCTTTTCTCAGCTACCTATGCGGCAGTGAAGTCAATGCAAGGCGGATCATCCGATCTGGCGTCATTTCTCAGCTACCTATGCGGCAGTGAAGGCGCCTCCAGGTTGAGCACGGCCGCGCTGGCTTTTCTCAGCTACCTATGCGGCAGTGAAGTGATCCTGACCGGTTTGCCCGTCTTGGTGTTCTTTCTCAGCTACCTATGCGGCAGTGAAGGCCGTCCATGGAGGGAAATCGCCGGGTCACGATTTCTCAGCTACCTATGCGGCAGTGAAGGGCTCGCGGCGGCACCGAAAGCCGGGCCGCTTTTTCTCAGCTACCTATGCGGCAGTGAAGTCCAGATTGATGCCGCTGACATCGCGCAGGCTTTTCTCAGCTACCTATGCGGCAGTGAAGCACGACGAGCTGGCGACGCTGGTGCGCAGCGATTTCTCAGCTACCTATGCGGCAGTGAAGCCGGTCTTGTTGTTTCGGTAGGGCACCAGATATTTCTCAGCTACCTATGCGGCAGTGAAGTGCATTACACCGCGCAAGTGCAGCACGGGCTGTTTCTCAGCTACCTATGCGGCAGTGAAGTGCGTGGAAGCACGGACAGCGCTGCATCATCCCTTTCTCAGCTACCTATGCGGCAGTGAAGTTAACGCTGGCTGGGTGCTCGACCAGCGGCGGTTTCTCAGCTACCTATGCGGCAGTGAAGGTGACCGAGACCGATGTCGCGGTGGCCGTTCTTTTCTCAGCTACCTATGCGGCAGTGAAGTGCTTGCCGCGCCGGCGGTCGCGGTGTTTGAATTTCTCAGCTACCTATGCGGCAGTGAAGATGATTCGGGCGTTCTCGGTGCGGACGGTGGTTTTCTCAGCTACCTATGCGGCAGTGAAGTCGAGAGCGGCGCGCACGCGACTGCGCCGCCGTTTCTCAGCTACCTATGCGGCAGTGAAGGGACGACGAATGAGCGCGCCGCAAGACCGCCTTTTCTCAGCTACCTATGCGGCAGTGAAGAGTTCATCGAGCAGTTCTGCCTGATAGTCGGCTTTCTCAGCTACCTATGCGGCAGTGAAGCGGCGGTTTGGCGGTGTAGCCCTGCCAGTACATTTCTCAGCTACCTATGCGGCAGTGAAGCCGATCAATGGCCTCTCGCGGATCGTCGGTGCTTTCTCAGCTACCTATGCGGCAGTGAAGCCCGTGCTGCGATCAGCCGGCGGTCATGTATCTTTCTCAGCTACCTATGCGGCAGTGAAGGATCTCGCTGGAGCCGCCGGCCGAGTCGGAAATTTCTCAGCTACCTATGCGGCAGTGAAGACTGCAGCGCCGTGACGCCGGTCTCCCGCAACTTTCTCAGCTACCTATGCGGCAGTGAAGGGTTGGCTGGCCGATGCATTCGCGCCCTATGCTTTCTCAGCTACCTATGCGGCAGTGAAGAGCACCGAGTCGCCGGCCATGTCGATGCATGTTTTCTCAGCTACCTATGCGGCAGTGAAGGAGTCAACGAATTTATGTCGACCAATAAATCATTTCTCAGCTACCTATGCGGCAGTGAAGGCCGACGCGCTCATGCGCCTTGACCGCCGCCATTTCTCAGCTACCTATGCGGCAGTGAAGGATGACGACGCTCAAATGGTCGCGTGCGAGCTTTTCTCAGCTACCTATGCGGCAGTGAAGCCTGATGAGGCGCCGCGGCAGCTCATGTTCACTTTCTCAGCTACCTATGCGGCAGTGAAGGGCGTGAAGTGGTGCATGGGCGAGATCGAGGATTTCTCAGCTACCTATGCGGCAGTGAAGGACGCGGCTTATGAGGTGTGGCCCGAATGCATTTTCTCAGCTACCTATGCGGCAGTGAAGGATCGCCTCGGCGCCGAAGAGGCTCCGAAGGTTTTCTCAGCTACCTATGCGGCAGTGAAGGTTGGTCCCGCCACGCGCCACTCAGAATGAATTTTCTCAGCTACCTATGCGGCAGTGAAGTGGCTCCGCCAGCTCATTGAACAGCGGCAACATTTCTCAGCTACCTATGCGGCAGTGAAGGCCATCGCGGATGACCAGCATCTCGACCGTGCTTTCTCAGCTACCTATGCGGCAGTGAAGGCCTTTTCTTCGCCTGCTGCCGGCTGGGCCTTTTTCTCAGCTACCTATGCGGCAGTGAAGGCGCGTCACGACGTCGTCATAGTTCAGGATCGTTTCTCAGCTACCTATGCGGCAGTGAAGCATGTCCTGTTGCCCGCACCGCCGTCACGGCTTTTCTCAGCTACCTATGCGGCAGTGAAGTAGGGCCAATGGTCCTATACTATTCAGGTCATTTTCTCAGCTACCTATGCGGCAGTGAAGGCATCGCGCGCGCCTCTTGACCCCGCTGATGCTTTCTCAGCTACCTATGCGGCAGTGAAGAAGATCATATCCCATTCAACCCTCTGATTTTTAAAGAACGAAGTCCTAAATCATACCCACGACCCAATTTTTGCACACCCTCCTAACCTATTGATTTTATTGAACTCTCCTTGCCGGAGATTTTTAGGGTCAAACACCCACCGCCGACACTCGCCTTGAGGCAATCCAACGCGCTTAGTCATTGCCGAAACAACTCACCTTCTGCTACAACATCAACAGCAAATGCTGCCTACAATAAGTAAGGATCATCAATACATTCGGCCTTTATCATCTCCGTACAAGAAGACTTCGAGCACTCTGACCTACAAAATCAAGGCCCAAGCCGCGGTCAAGTCGATGGAAGATATTTCTCCTTCTGATCTCAAATCGATCCTGCATTCAAAGCGGGCCAATATCTACTATCTTGAACACTGTCGCGTGCTCGTCAACGGCGGTCGCGTGGAGTTCGTCACTGACGAGGGCAAGCGTTCTCTTTACTGGAACATCCCGATTGCTAACACGACGAGTGTCTTGCTGGGAACGGGCACTTCGATCACGCAAGCCGCAATGAGGGAACTGGCCAAGGCCGGCGTGCTGGTCGGATTCTGCGGCGGTGGCGGCACCCCACTGTTCGCAGTGAATGAGGTCGAGGTGGAGGCAGTCTGGTTGTCGCCGCAGAGCGAATACCGGCCAACCGAGTATCTGCAATCGTGGGTACGCTTCTGGTTCGATGAAAGGCTGCGCCTGGATGCAGCAAAGGCGATTCAGCATGCCAGGCTGCAGCGAATTCGCGACGCTTGGACCCGCAATCGCTCGCTGAAAGATGCAGGGTTTTCGATAGACGAGCCAATCATCACCTCGTTGGTCGACAAAGTAATCCCCAGCATCGAACAAGCGCCCGACCACAGCTTTCTGTTGACCGAAGAGGCTCGGCTCACCAAGCAACTGTTTCGATTGGCTGCCCAGGCAACGCGATACGGAGACTTCGTGCGCGAGAAGAACGGCACCGGCACGGATCCTGCCAACCGATTTCTCGATCACGGCAACTATCTGGCCTATGGCCTTGGCGCAACAGCCACCTGGGTGCTCGGCCTGCCGCATGGCCTTGCCGTACTGCACGGCAAGACACGCCGCGGCGGCCTGGTTTTCGATGCCGCCGATTTGGTCAAGGATGCCGTGATTCTGCCGCAGGCATTCATTTCCGCGATGCGCGGCGACGATGAACAGACGTTCCGCCAGGCCTGCATCGAGGGCTTGACGCGTAGCGAGTCCCTTGATTTCATGATCGACACATTGAAAGCGGTGGCCGAACGCTTTGGCCGCCGTGCGCAAACTGCGTGAATATTCTTCTGATCTCTGAATGCGACAAGCGGGCGCTGACAGAGACCCGGCGCATTCTTGACCAGTTTGCCGAGCGGCGCGGGGAACGCACCTGGCAAACACCCATTACTCAAGAGGGCCTCGACACCTTGCGCCGACTGTTGCGTAAGTCGGCACGCAAGAACACGGCCGTCGCCTGTCATTGGATCAGAGGCAGAGATCACACCGAATTGCTTTGGATCGTCGGCGATGCCAAACGCTTCAATCGTCACGGCGCAGTACCCACGAATACCACGACCCGCAACATCCTCCGCCGTAATGACGAAAACGACTGGCACACCGGCGATGACATCTATCTGCTCTCATCACTCGCCGCGTTGTTGCACGACCTTGGCAAGGCGTGCCTGGCCTTTCAGAAACGGCTATCAAGCAGTGCCCTGCTAGAGCGCAATCTTTATCGGCACGAATGGGTGTCGCTGCGCCTGTTCCAAGCGTTTGTAGGCACTGATGACGACGCCACCTGGCTGCGTCGCTTGATGAATCCGAGTGACACCGATGACGCAACATGGTTGGGCCGCCTTCAGTGCGATGGGCTTGACCCAAAGGTCGATAAACCCTTTGATCGTCTGCCCCCACTGGCAGCGGCGGTCGGGTGGTTGGTATTGACGCACCATCGGCTGCCCTTGATGCCGTCGAGATCGGAAGACGGTACCTTGAAGTGGCTCGGCTCAAAGGTGAATAACTTCCGTGCGGACCAGCTTCGTGACGTCTTGCCAAAGATCGACGCCGGCTGGAACGAACAGACCGACGAGATCTCTCAAGACAAGATAAAGCCCTACTGGCACTTTCCGCACGGGCTTCCGGCTACTACGCCTCGCTGGCGCAAGCGTGCCGCGCATCTCGCTCGACGTCTTCTGCTGTTGCAGCAAAAGGCCGATAGAGGTGCATGGCTTGACGATGCCTACATCATGCATCTGGCTCGACTCAGCCTGATGCTATCGGATCACCACTACTCCAGCCTGACCGACAAGGCCAAGCGCGTCCAGGGTGAAAGCGGCTATCCCCTCTATGCCAACACCTGCAAGATCGGCGGAACAACCAAACTCAACCAGACGCTTGACGAGCACCTGCTCGGCGTAGAGGCACACAACGGCTTGGTCTCGCACGCCCTACCTGGCTTCGAACGCCACTTGCCGACCTTGGCGCGGCATCGCGGCTTGCGCAAGCGAGCCAGTGAAACGCACTTCCGCTGGCAGGACAAGGCAGCGGATACCGCCGAGGCCTTGCGCGAACGCTCCCGAACCCAAGGTGCGTTCTTCATCAACATGGCATCGACCGGCTGCGGCAAGACCCTTGCCAATGCGCGCATCATGTATGGGCTCGCCGATCCGGAAGTCGGGGCGCGTTTTTCGGTCGCGCTTGGCCTGCGCACGCTGACGTTGCAGACCGGCCATGCCTACCGAGATACATTGAACCTGGGGGACGATGAGCTAGCCATTCGCGTCGGCGGGGCTGCCGTCCGCGAACTTTTCGAACACTACGAGGCCGAAGCAGAGAAAACCGGCTCTGCTTCACAGCAGGATCTTCTTTCGGACGACAGCTTCGTCTTCTTCGAGGGAAACGTCGATGCTCACCCACTGCTGCAACGGGCCATCCATGATGGGCACGTCAAAGCGCTGCTGGCGGCACCCGTACTGGTCTGCACGGTCGATCATCTGACGCCGGCCACCGAAAGCCAGCGTGGCGGTCGGCAGATCGCACCGATGCTGCGCCTGATGAGCAGTGATCTGGTGCTCGACGAAGTCGACGATTTCGATCTCGACGACCTACCGGCCATTGCCCGGTTGGTGCATTGGGCTGGCATGCTCGGTTCACGCGTAATGCTGTCTTCGGCGACCTTGCCACCCGCATTGGTACAAGGACTGTTTTGCGCCTATCGAGAAGGACGCACGCTCTACCAGCGCAATCGAGGTGAACCGGGCAAACCGGTCGATATCTGCTGCGCCTGGTTCGATGAGTTCGATCGAGGACAGACCAACTGCGCTGCCGATGGACAGTTCATCGCACAGCATGAAGCCTTTGTGGCCAAGCGGCGGCAACAGCTTGCCAAAGCTGTAGTACGCCGCCGCAGCGAAATCGTGCCGCTTACCTTTTCCAGTCAAAGAAAAGAAGACATTCGGCGAGAATTCGCAGCCAAGGTCATTGACTGTGCAGGAGTGCTGCACAAACGACATCACGAGACCGATCCGCATTCGGGCAAGCGCGTGAGCTTCGGCTTGGTTCGCATGGCAAACATCGGGCCGATCTTCGACGTGGCGCTGCATCTGTTTCGAATTGGAGCACCAGTCGGTTGTCGAATCCATCTGTGTGTCTATCACTCGCAGTTCCCGCTGCTCATCCGATCCGAGATTGAAAGACGGCTCGATACGACGCTGAATAGGCGCAAGTCTGAGACGGTCTTTCAGTTGCCAGACATACGAAGCAAGATCGACGGAGCCCACGAGCCCGACCAGCTCTTCATCGTACTGGGCTCGCCGGTAACCGAAGTGGGTCGCGATCATTCATACAACTGGGGAGTGGTCGAGCCCTCATCGATGCGCTCCCTGATCCAGCTTGCCGGCCGCATAGAGCGCCATCGCGTAAAGGCCTGCAACGAACCCAACATGATGATCTTCGATAGCAATCTGCGCCACTTCGAGCATCCCAACACCGCGGCCTTCTGCATGCCTGGATTCGAAGGAGACAACGAATTCCGGTTGACGGAGCATCGGCTGCATAAACTGCTCGACGAGGACGAATTCGCGGCGATCGACGCTCGGCCGCGCATTGTTGCAAGGCCAAAGACGTTGCGACGGCCTCGCGAGAATCTCGTCGATCTGGAACATGCGCGGTTGGAGGAAAAAATGATTCCCCCCGAACCCACTACGCTCACACCAAGGCAGCAACTCGCGCGACGGCAACCACCACTGCCGCCGCTTGGTGCGCATAGCTGGTGGACGATACCGCGCGCCTCATTGACGGCGGTATTGCAGCAACAAGATCCGTTTCGGCATGACACACAGAAGCGCAAGGATCTGGTGCTGCTGCCTGATGAAGACGAAGAAGCTTATCGGCTCGCCTATGTGCACCGCCCGAACCGGCAAGAGCAGAACTACGTCTTCATAGAGGATAGCCACAACCATCGGGTCGAAGACTCGGCGGTGCAAGGCACCGGGATTTCAGCCTGGATGGAGATCGACTATATGCGCGCACTTGGCGATCTGGCGCGAGAGCGCGGCATGGATCTGGAAAGCTGCGCCAAGCGGTTCGGTACGGTGAGTTTGCCGGATCACGAGCTTGGGTGGCGGTTTCATCCGGTGCTGGGGTTTGTGCGGCAACCCTGAATCTTGTTGCCTTCGCACTTCTGCCTGTGCGGCGGTGGTGTCATTTCGGCTGCGGCCTATTGGACACAGTACTAGAGCTAAACGAATTGGAGATGTGTAAGATATAGATGTGGGGATAAAGACTAGAGGATAACCAAGAGTATGCCTTTAGCGAATAACATAAGAATTGCAGCCATTCGCTCCGTTATCGCGGAATTTCTGAAGGCCCGCCTAAACGACAAGCTCGAAAAACTCGGCGAAAACGACCCAAAGCGTCTCGAATTGGCCACCCAGTTCGAATCGCACACTTGGATCGCCGACGCAGCCCGCCGTGTCGCCCAGATCCAGGCCGTCACCCATTCGCTAAAGGCAATCCACCCCGACGCCCGCGGCGCCAATCTCTACGCCGCACCGCAGTCACTACCTCGGCACGGGCTGGTCGGCAGCCATTGCCTGAGCGATGACGCCGCGATCGACGTCGTCGGCAATGCCGCCGCGCTGGATGTCTACAAGTTCCTGCGACTGACACACGACGGCAAGACTCTGCTGGAACTGGCACAAGCCAGCGACCCCGACCTGGCCGCCGCGCTCAGCGACGATACCGAACAGGCGCAAGCATGGATGAAGGCCTTCGCCGGTCTCGTTGAACCACGCGGAACCGCTACCGCCCACAGCTTGGCCAAGCAGGTCTATTGGCTAGTTGAAGATGATCCGATCGAGAACACCCACTTTCATTTGCTGATGCCGCTATACGCCAGCTCATTGGCGCATCGCGTCTATCAGACAATTCAGGACGATCGATTCAGCGATGCCGCCAAGGCCGCACGCCAAGCCCGCTTCAACAAGGAGCTGCATGATCGCGATGATCACGAATACCGCGATCTGGCAGTCCAGAAGCTCGGTGGGTCAAAACCGCAGAACATCAGCCAACTCAATAGTGAACGCGGTGGCAACAACTATTTCCTTTCTTCGCTACCTCCGCGCTGGCGTACCCGCGAGCTAAAGCCGCCGATGATGGTCGACTCGGTGTTTCCGCGTTTCGCCCAACGTAAGCCTGTGCGAGAGCTGACCACCCAGCTACGCCGATTCCTGGAGATCGATCCGAGTAAAACCATGGATACGCGCGACTATCGCGATCAGCTCGTCGACCAGATCATCGATGAACTCTATGATTTCGCCGGCGAGTTCCGGGTACTCACGCCCGGCTGGAGCAGTGACCCGCGCTGCCGGTTGGCGGATGACGAAGCCCTATGGCTGGACCCTGACCGCGCGATGCACGATGAAAAGTTCTCTGCCGAATGGCATCGCATGGAATGGCCCGCCGAGATCCGTCGGCGTTTCGCCGCTTGGCTCAATGAGGCAATGGGTGACAAGCTGCCGATGGGTGAAGTCGAGCATCGGCACTGGTCGGATGAGCTGGGGCACGATCAGAGCTGGCTGGCCCGCATCGATCGCGATCGTCGCCGCTTGAACGAATACGCCAAGTAGACGGGAGACGACGGCCATGCATAGATCTCTCGGCATCAGCGGCCTGCTGATTGTGCCTCACCTGAGAATCCAGAATGCCAATGCCATCTCAAGCCAGATGACCTGGGGCTTTCCGGCGATTTCGGCGTTCATCGGCGCGATGCACGCGTTGGAGCGCAGGCTAGCCCGCCGGCATCCATTGATCTTCGAAGGGGTAGGCGTGATCTGCCACGACTTCGAAGCGCAAGTTACGTCGGGCGGATTCGTCAAAACGTTTAACTTGACGCGCAATCCGATTGACCGGGATGGCAGCACGGCCGCCATCGTCGAGGAAGGGCGCATGCACCTCGAGCTTACGCTGGTGTTCGGTGTCGACGGTAGTGCCCTAGACGGCGAAGACGACGCCCGAGCCCAAGTAGCACAAGACATCGCCAACGAGATCGCCGCGATGCGAATCGCCGGCGGCAGCGTCATGCCGTCGCTGCCTGGCCAAAGGCGCCCCTGGCAACGCGCGGAACTGACACCGATCGCCGAGCAATCCGAGGAACGCAGCAAACAGTTCAAGCGATTGCGCCGTCGCTGGCTACCCGGTTTCGCGCTGGTGGCACGCGATGACCTGCTCATGCAACGCCTAGCCGAGTTGCGTGAACAAGACCCGAAAAGCAGCGAACTGGATGCCTGGCTCGACCTGAGCAGACTAAACCGCCGTTCGACTTTGGTTCAAAAAACCAATCCGCAGACCGGCGTGGTGAGCGAAGAAGTGCAATGGAACCGTGTCGGGCCAGCCGGCTGGATCGTGCCGATTCCGGTCGGGTACAGCAAGCTGTCTGAACTGTATCGACCCGGTAGCGTAGTCAACGCTCGTGACACCGAAACGTCGTTTCGCTTCGTCGAGGGCATGTACTCGGTTGGCGAATGGATCAGCCCACATCGACTAAACGACGCTAACGAGCTGCTGTGGTACCCCGGCAGCGATCCTGATGTCGGCGTATATCGCTGCTGCAACAACTATGCAGTCCCCGCCGGCACGCTTCAACACTGACGCTCACCCATCGAACAATCAAGAGGGAACCTCATCATGGCCGCTGGTGATTTGAAAACCGCTTCCGTACTTGCTTTCGAACGCAAGCTCGATCCTTCTGACGCCCTGTTCACGGCTGGCAACTGGGTCGATCGCGAAGATTCGAAGCGCTGGGTCGGCGTAAAGCTGCGCGAGAAGTCGGTGCGCGGCACGATCTCGAATCGCCTGAAAATCAAGGAGCAGGATCCCGCCAAGCTCGATGCCGCGATCCAGAACCCAAACCTGCAAACTGTCGACGTGGCAACCCTACCGGCCGATGCCGACACCTTGTGCGTACGCTTCACACTACGAGTGCTCGGCGGCGCAGGGCGTCCATCCGCTTGCAACAACGATGAATATCAGAAGAAGTTGCTCGACACCGTCAAGGGCTACGTCGATGCGCACGGCTTTGGCGAACTGGCGCGACGCTACGCACACAATCTGGCCAACGGCCGCTTCTTGTGGCGCAATCGCATCGGTGCTGAGCAGGTAGAGGTGCACATCAGTCATCTGATCGACGGGCGCCCAGCCAAGCGCTGGAGCTTCGATGCGCTGTCACTGCCATTGCGAAACTTCGAAGCACCCTCGGATTCTTCAGACGCACTGACCCAATTGTCCTAGCTGATTGCTTTCGGTTTTGGCGGCACGCAACACGTATTGCTCGACGTGACGGCATTCGTTCGAGTCGGCCAAGGGCAAGAGGTGTTTCCGTCGCAAGAGTTGATTCTCGAGCGCGGCCGCGGCGAAAAGAGCAAGACGCTCTATAACGTCAACGACATCGCCGCCATCCACTCACAGAAAATCGGCAACGCTCTGCGCACCATCGACACCTGGTATCCAGCCGATCAAGGCGACGTCGGTCCGATCGCCGTCGAACCATATGGATCGGTCACCACTCAAGGTAAAGCTTACCGCCAGCCAAGGGCGAAAGCGGACTTCTATTCGCTACTCGACAACTGGATCCTCAAAGGCCAGGAGCCTCCACTCGAACAACAGCATTTCACCATCGCAACACTGATCCGCGGCGGCGTCTTCGGCGAGGCGAATTGAACATGGACCACTACATCGAGATTCGCGTACTGCCCGATCCGGAGTTTCCGGCGAATCATCTGATGAGTGCGTTGTTCAGCAAGCTGCATCGCGCGCTAGTGGCTGTCGCCGAAGGCGAGATAGGCATCAGTTTTCCTGACGCCGCTTCTGAGCGCCCACGTCTCGGCGAGCGGCTACGCGTACATGGCAGCGCCGCGGCACTGGATCGACTGATGGACCTGGATTGGCTCAAAGGCATGCGAGACCACGTCAGCATCCAGGGCCCTGCCGCCATACCCGAAACGGTACGGTTCCGAACCGTAAGTCGCGTTCAGGCACACAGCAGTCCAGAGCGAATGCGGCGGCGCTTGATGAAGCGTCATGAGATCGACGTGGAACACGCGAAGCAGCAGATCCCCGATTCAGCCGCCGAATACTTGAACCTACCCTATCTCGAAATCAGAAGTCAGAGCACCGGGCAGCGATTCCGTCTTTTCGTGCGGCAGGGGTTGATCAAGGAAGCCCCCACACCCGGCAGATTCAGCACTTACGGATTCAGCGATCACGCCACGGTACCCTGGTTCTAATTTTCGATCGCCCGCTCAATCGCATGGCGTAAAGCCCGACCGTCGGTTTTCCCCGGTGAATAGCTGGAGGCGACGAGCTGCAACGGGAATGCAGCCGCACTCATACTCCGCGCCAAACCGGCGCCCGCTTCTCGGCAAACGCCCTCGCCCCCTCCCGCGCATCGCCCGAAGCATGCACCGGCGCGGTGATTTCACGCTGACGCTGAAAGCGCTCCTCGGCCGGCCAATCCGCCGACTCATAAACGATACGCTTGGTCGCCATCACCGCCAGCGGCCCGTTGGCGGCGATGCTGCGCGCCAGCGCGCGGGCACCGTCCAGCGCCGTCCCCTTGGGTACGACGCGGTTGATCAGGCCGAAGCGTAGTGCAGTCTCAGCGCTCATCATCTCGCCGGTCAGGATCAGCTCCATGGCCACGCGCGGCGGCATCTGGCGCGGCAGCCGCATCGCACCGCCGCCCGCAGCGATCAGCCCGCGCTTGACTTCGGGCAGGCCGAAGCGGGCATCGTCGGCCGCCACGATCAGATCGCAACTGAGCGCCATTTCGAAACCGCCGCCCAGCGCATAGCCCTCGACGGCCGCAATCAGCGGCTTGGCCGGCGGTGCCTGCACGAGCCCGCCAAAACCTCGATGCTCGACGTGCGACGATTCGCCGCGCAGCAATGCCTTCAGGTCCATGCCGGCGGAAAAGTTGCCGTGCGTGCCGGTCAGAATGCCGACGCGCAGATCATCACGGCTGTCCAGCTCGGCCACCGCCTGCGCAATCGACAGGGCGGTGGCGCGGTCGATGGCATTGCGGGCGGCGGGGCGGTTGATCGTGACGGTGAGCACGCCGTCGTCGTGGGATATGAGCACTTCATCGCTCATGTCGGGGCCTTTCGTAGTCGTGGAGCCAAGTATGGCGATTATCGCGATGGCGGGGCGCCATCGGAAATGCGCCCCTCATCTATGCCACCCCGGCACAGATACATTGCCCACCCCGCGATTGCCCCCTCAGCCGCCACTGCTCATGATCTGCGCTGACAAGCTGCCCTGACAAGTCGATCCCGCCACCAGCCGGGCCGACACATCACGGAGACGTGTGCCAGCGATGAGCACGCAACACTACCCTCGGATTGGCCTGCTGATCGACGGCGAATGGATTCGCGGCGGCGCCCGGCAGACGCAAGCGGTGATCAACCCTGCCACCG
Source organism: Burkholderiales bacterium (assembly GCA_017307915.1). Lineage (GTDB taxonomy): Bacteria > Pseudomonadota > Gammaproteobacteria > Burkholderiales > Burkholderiaceae_E > Zeimonas. The sequence continues at coordinate 34,296 of JAFKGG010000365.1, forward strand.
GCGAACAGCTCGGCGAGGTGCCGATCGCCACACCGGACGACATCGATCGGGCCGCCGACGCGGCGTCGCGGGCGTTTCCAGCCTGGCGGCGCATGCCGGCCATCGAGCGCGCCGCCGTGCTGCAGCGCATTGCCCTGGCCATTCGCCGGCACGAAGAGCGCCTGGCGACCATTCTCACGCTCGAACAGGGCAAGCGGCTGACCGAATCGCTGCATGAGATCCGCAATACCGCCGACACCTTCGAGTGGATGGCCGAAGAAGGCAAGCGCGCCTATGGCCGCATCGTGCCGGCGCGCACGCCCGATACTGACCAATACGTCCGGCTCGAACCGGTCGGGCCGGTAGCCGCTTTTTCGCCTTGGAATTTCCCCGCCGTGCTTTCGTCGCGCAAAGTGGCGACGGCGTTGGCAGCGGGCTGCCCCGTGGTGCTCAAGCCCGCCGAAGAAACGCCGGGCATCATGGTCGCGATCGCCGAGCTGTGCACCGAGGCGGGCCTGCTGCCCGGCGTCCTCAACCTGCTGTATGGGGTGCCGGCCACGGTGTCGTCACGATTGATCGCCTCGCCGCACATCCGCAAGATCTCCTTTACCGGCTCGGTAGCGGTGGGCCATCAGCTTGCGGCACAGGCGGGCGCGTCAGGCAAGCGGATCACGCTGGAACTCGGTGGGCACGCCCCGGTCATCGTGATGGACGACGTGGATGTCGACCGCGTCATCGAACTAACCGTCGCGGCCAAGTTCCGCAACGCCGGCCAGCTCTGCATTTGCCCAACGCGCTTCTACGTGCACGAAGCGGTGCATGATCGGTTCGCCGCCCAACTGACCGTCCAGGCAAGCAAGATGCGCATCGGCAATGGGCTGGACCCCGCGGTGGACATGGGGCCACTGGCCAATGAGCGCCGCGTCCACGCCATGCGCGGCTTCTGCGACGACGCGCAGGCGCGCGGCGCCCGTATTCAGGCCGGCGGCCATGCACCGACCGATTCCCAGGCCGGATTCTTCTGGACGCCGACGGTGATCACCGACATCGCCGAAGACGCCCAAGCGATGACGAACGAGCCCTTCGGTCCGCTCGCGCTGCTCTGCCGCTTCCAGCGATTGGAAGACGCGCTGGCGCGCGCCAACGCGCTCGACGTGGGCCTGGCCGCCTACGCCTTCACCCGCTCGCTGCGCGCGGCCCATCAGATCGAGCATGGACTGGAAGCCGGCAACGTCAGCATCAACACCTACGCCACCAGCGCGCCCGAAATGCCGTTCGCGGGCATCAAGAACAGCGGGCTGGGTGCTGAAATGGGCATCGAAGGGCTGAGGGAACACATGCATTCGAAATCCGTCGTACGAGCGATCGCCTGAGATGGAAAGCTACCAAGTCACGCAATGGGGCCAGCCGCTGCGGCGCGTTCGCAGCGCAACGCCCACGCCCGCCGGCACCGAGGTACTGGTTCGCGTGTCCGCCTGCGGCGTGTGCCATAGCGACGTTCACATCCGCGACGGCTGCTATGACATGGGCTTCGGCAAGTCGATCGAGCTGGAGAAGATAGGCATCCATCTGCCCTTGACGATGGGCCACGAGATCGTGGGCACCGTGGCGGCCAAGGGGCCTGACGCCGACGCCCATGCCACCGGCGGCGCGCCGGTGGTGGTCTATCCATGGATCGGCTGCGGCCATTGCCGGCATTGCTTGCGCGGCGCGGAACTGGACTGCGAAACACCGCGTTCGCTGGGCACCCGCCAGGCCGGCGGCTATAGCGATCACGTGCTGGTGCCGCACGCGCGCTATGCGCTGCCCTACGAAGGGATCGATCCGCTCGTAGCCGCCAGCGCCGCGTGTTCAGGCCTGACCGCCTATTCCGCGCTGAAGAAGATTCCCCCCTGCTCGCCCGAAGACGTGGTGGTGGTGATCGGCGCCGGCGGCCTGGGGCTGGCGGCGCTGGGCCTGATACGCAAGCTCACGCCGGCGCGGGTGGTGGTGGTGGATGCCAATCCCGCCAAGCTGCAGTTCGCGCGCCCGCTCGCCGACGCGGTGCTGGACATCGCCGATGCGGCCGCGCCGCGGGCGCTGCGCGATCTGGCGGACGGCGGCGCCGCTGCCGTGGTGGATTTCGTCGGCCTGCCGCAGACCTTCGAATGGGGCCTGGCGGCCCTGCGCAAGGGCGGTTCGCTGATCGAGGTCGGCCTGTTCGGCGGCGGCGTCGCCTTGTCGGTACCGCTGCTGCCGATGCGCAATCTCAAGATCATGGGTTCCTACGTGGGCTCGCTCGCGGAGTTCAAGGAACTGCTGACGCTGTTGCGCGAACCGGGCGTCACCACCGTTCCGGTACTGCCGCGTCCGATGAGCGAGATCAACGAAATCTTCGAAGAAATTCGTCAGGGACAGGTCGCCGGGCGCGTGATGGCCGTGGTGTGACGTTCCGATAAACCAGGAGACAAGCTATGCAGACGCTCGACCGATCCATCGACGACGCCATTGCCGATCCCAAGACTTATGGCGATCAGGGCAGGCAGCACGAGCTGTTCACCCAATTGCGCGCCGAAGATCCCGTGCACTGGACCGAACCGCAGGGCTATCGGCCGTTCTGGCTGGTCACCAAGCATGCCGACATCATCGAGGTCGAGAAACAGCAGGATCTGTTCATCAACGCACCGCGCTCCAAGCTCTTCTCGATCGAATTCGAGCAGGAGATCAAGCAGCTGATGCAAGGCCGCCCGCATCTGGTCAAGGGCCTGCCGCAGATGGATGGCCTGGAGCACAAGACGTATCGCCAGCTCACGCAGGCGTGGTTTCAGCCGAAGCAGGTCAGGCAACTGGAAGAGCGGATCGCCACGCTGGCGAAACGATCGGTCGACGATCTGCTCGCGCGCGGACCGGAACTCGATTTCTACAACGACGTCGCATCGTGGTTTCCATTGCGCGTGATCATGCTGATCCTGGGCCTGCCAGCCTCGGACGAAGAACGGCTGCTGCGCATCACCCAGGCCTATTTCGGCGGCAGCGATCCTGAAGTGCAGCGAGGCTCGGACCTGATCCGGGCCACCCAGGATTACATCGCCTACTTCGACGGGATCAGCGAAGAACGCCGGCGCAACCCGACCGACGACGTGGCATCGCTGATCGCCAACTCGCAGATCGACGGCAAGCCGATCGGTCATTACGAGGCCTATTCCTATTACATCGCGCTGGCCAGCGCGGGCCATGACACCACCAGCGCAACGGCGGCAGGCGGCCTGCTGGCTCTGATGCAGCACCCCGAGGAATGGGCCAGATTGAAGGCCAACCCGGCGCTGGTGCCGGCGGCCATCGACGAGATGGTGCGCTGGGTGTCGCCGGTCAAGCACTTCTTTCGCACCGCGACGCAGGACTACACGCTGCGCGGCAAGCAGATCCGCGCCGGCGATCATCTGCTGATGGCGTACCCCTCCGCCAACCGCGACGAGGAGATGTTCGATTCGCCGTTCAGCTTCCGCATCGATCGCAACCCGAACCGGCACCTGGGCTTCGGCTACGGCGCGCACGCCTGCCTGGGCATGTTCCTGGCCAAGACGGAACTGCAGTACCTGTTCCGCGAACTGATCGCGCGCGTCGATTCGTTCGAGCTGGCCGGGCAGCCGGCCTGGGTGCAGACTTCCTTCGTGGGCGGGCTCAAGCGCCTGCCGGTGCGCGTGCGGGCGGCCTGAGCGCCCTCCCCGGCAGCCGAGGCTCAGCGCAGATAAGCGGCCTCGCTGCCGGATTCCAGCACACGGGCGATCCACGCGCGCAGCCGATCGCCGCGGCGCTCTTGCAAGGCCTGCTCGACGCTCCACACGCCGCACCTCACCATCAAGGCGGCTTTGCACTGCCAGATGCACAGCATCTTGTAGGCATTGAACAACCAGTAATAGCGGTAGTCGTGCGGCGAACGCTGAACGGCCTCGCAGTAGCGCATCACCGTTTCTTCATCGCCGCGAAAGCCGGTCAGGCGCGGGTTTGCGGCTGCGGGGTCGGCGTGATACAGCTCGGTCAGAAACACGTGGAACAGCAGATAGGCCAAGTCGATCATCGGGTCGCCGATCACCGCCAGTTCCCAATCCAGCAGCGCTGCCGGCTTGAAGTCCTGATAGATGATGTTGCCGAAGCGCGAGTCGCCCCACACCAGTCCCGCCGTTTCATCGCGCGGTGCGTGCGCCTGCAACCAGCCGGCCAGCTCGCGCAGAAACCGGTCGTCTTCTCGCGGCAGCGTGCTCGCGCCCCAATCGCCCAACCGCGTCCAGTAAGCGATGTGCTGCAGAAGCCGCGGCACCTGCCGATCCGGCCAATCCACGCCAGCCAGCTCGCGGCCATGCCAGCGCACGCGCGCAAGCTGCGCCAGTTGATCGATGCTGGTGTCCCACAGCCGTTGCCGCTGCTCGGGGCTCGCTTGCACGATCCAGCCCTCGCAGACGTATTTGGGCTGGTCCGCGGCGACCACGCCGGCGACGAAATCCGTGACGAAGAAAGGCCGGCCCAGCGGCTGAGGGTCTTGTTCCAGCCATCGGCAACGCGCCATCGCCAGCCCGGGCTCGCCGAACAGGCGATCCATGAACGTGTACTGGCGCGCCATGTCGTAGTCCGGGAAGAACCCGGTACGCGCCGGCGGCAAGCGCAGAATCACCTCCTGCTCGCCGCCGGAAGGTTCGCGCAGAGTGAGCCGATAGGTCTCGTTCGAGAAGCCGCTGGTGCGGCTTGCCTGGCGCAGCGCAGCTACGCTGATGCCCGCCGCGCCGGGCTGGCGCGACAGCCAACTCGCGAAACGTTCCTGCAAGGCGACCAGATCCGGATCGCCATGGTCGACCAATGCCATGGCTTTCAGGCGCCGTGCAGGCTGTTGAAGTGGCCCGGCCCTTCGAAACCGTCGATGCGGCCGAAAATGGTGTACTCGAACAGGCCGTAGCCGACCTGATCCTCAAACCGCATTTCAGCCAGGCAGTCGATCGGCCCGGCCAGCACCGGACTGGGTTCGCGCAAATCGAAACGCACCACGTCGGTCACCAGCTCGCCTCGATATTGGCCATGGATCCATTCCAGCAGCGGGCGATTGCCGTAGCCCGTTCCCGCTTCCAGATACACCGGCAGCAGTTGGCGGATGTGCAGCTCGCGGGCGGCTTGCCCCGGCTGGGTGAAGCTCACGCGCGCTTCTTCCACGAAGCGGCGATCGGCGCTGAAGCGCACGAACTCCAGATGCGGGCGCCCCAGATGTTCGGGAGCGCGGCCGTCATTGAACAGCAATACCGCATCTTCCAGCGAACGCCGGCCGTCGCGATCTTCGTGCAGCTTGATGTTGATGGTGAACGCGTCGAACTGGCAGGCCATGTGCAGGCGCCGCCAATCCGAGGTGCCGAACAGGCCGCTCGCCACCGCGTCGCCGGGCTCGGCGCCCGCCGGCTCGGGCCGGCCGATCGAACGGATACCCCATGAACGATCGCGATAGCCTTTGAGCGGCGTTTCTTCGGCGCGCCAGGTGCGCGTGGGGGTCTTGATCCAGCCGGTGTAGTTCGCCGTCTGGCAGTAACGCATGACGTCGTGGATCACGCGGCCGTTGCGACGCTGCACCTGCCGCGGCTCCAGCTTTGCCGCGTGCGTGCCGTGAAAGATCAGATCGGCTTCGATGCCGCTGTCGTTGGGTTCGATCACGATCCGCAGGCGCTTGAGTCCTTCCAGCACTTCCAGGCGCAAGGGCCCGCACGACATGTCGCCGCGATCGCCCAGCACGCGCGAGCTGCGCAAGGTGGTCTGCCGATCGCCTTCGCGCAGCGACACGAAGCCGTCCTGCGTGGCCCGGTTCGGGTACTGCCCCAAGCCGAGGATGACGAAGAAGTCCGGCCGGCAGGCATGCACGTTGAAATAATGCCGATCGTAGAAGTTGCGATCGCTGGTGCCAACGTGCCGCACCGGCTCGGGGATCTGATGAACGAATAGATCATCCAGGGCCGACAGCGTCAGGTCTTCGGACATGGCATCAGTGGACGTTGGGAAACAGCAGATGCGGCAGCCACAGCGAAATGGCCGGCACGGTGGCGATCAGCACGATGCGCAGCAAGTCGGCGGCCACGAAAGGCAGCACGCCCTTGACCACCGACATCATCGGAATGTCGGGCATCACTGAACGAATCACGAACAGGTTGACGCCCATCGGCGGGTGGATGAGGCCAACCTCCACCACCACCACGATCAGAATGCCGAACCACACCGGATCGAAGCCGAGCGCCTTGATGATCGGAAAGAAGATCGGCACCGTCAGCAGAATCATCGAAAAGCTTTCGAGGACGCTGCCGAGCACCAGATAGATGACGACCATCAGCATCACGATGCCCAGCGGCGACAGGTCGCTGCCCTGCACCACCTTCAACAGGCCTTCGTGCACGCCCGTCATGTTCACGAACTCGCCGAACAGCGCCGCGCCCAGGATGATGGCGAACATCATCGCTGAGGTCTGCGCGGTATCGACCAGAATCTCGTAGATGCCGCGCCAGCTCAGATCGTGCCGCGTCAGCGCGAACGCCAGCGCCGCGGCGGCGCCGATGCCAGACGCTTCGATCGACGTGAAGAAGCCGCCATAGATGCCGCCCATCACCGTGCCGAAGATCGCCACCACGGGCCATAGCGAACGCACCAGCGGCCCGAGCGCCATGCTCTCGATGTGATCGGCATCGGGCGCGGCGGCGGGATTGCGCCAGACCACGTAGCGCACGGCTACCATGTAGCCGGCAATCGCGATCAGCCCGGGCACGATGCCGGCGGCGAACAGCATGCCGATGTGCGTCTGCGTGGCCACGCCGTACACGACCATGATGATGGACGGCGGAATCAGAATGCCAAGGGTGCCGCCGGCAGCCACCGCCGCGGCCGACAACGAATCGGCATAGCCCAGCCGGCGCATCGCGGGAATGGCCACCTTGCCCATCGTGGCGGCCGTGGCCACGCTGGAGCCGCAGATGGCGCCGAAGCCGCCGCAGGCGGCGACCGTGGCCATGGCCAGCCCGCCGCGGCGGCGTCCGATCAAGGCCTGCGCGGCGCGAAACAGGTCGGTGGAGATGCCGGCACCGGCGATCAGGTTGCCCATGAGCACGAACAGCGGCAGCACGATCAAGGTGTAGACCAGCGTGCTGTCGCGGGTCAGTGTGGCCACCATGCTGAACGCCGGCACCCAGCCGCTCAGCGCTACATACCCCAGGAAACCCGCCGTGCCGAGCGCGATGGCGATCGGCACCTGGAACAGGATCAGAGCAAAGGCAAAGATGAAGCCCAGACATGCGGCGAGCATCGGTCACTCCTCCACGGCTCGGGCGGGAAAGGCGGCGTGCGCGGCGCCCTCCGATCCGTCGCGGGTGTGCCCCTTCAACACGCTGCGCAAGTGCACGATGAAGGCGGCCACGGTCACGCCCGCCATGATCGACAGACCCCACATGACCCAGTCAGTGGGCACGTGCAGCAGCGGCGACGATTCGCCGAAGTCGGCCGCGCGCAGCCCCTGCCGGGCCATGCAGTACGCGATCACCGCGAACAGCCCGGCGCCCAGCACGTTGCTCAGACCTCGCTGGATCTTTTGCAGCGTAGGCCTCACGGTGAACAGATCGACCGTGATGTGATTGCCGCGCCAGGCCAGCACCGGGTACAGCGAAAAGATCAGAACGGCCAGCAGCAGCTCGGCCAGCTCGGTACCCCATGGCAGCGGCTGGTTCAACAGATTGCGGCCGGCGACGTCCACCAGCACCACCACCATGATGATCAACAGCACGATGGCGGCAATCGCTTCCAGCACGGACACCAGCCGTGCGCCAGGGTACCCGCGCAGCATTTAGCGACCCGCCTCGACCGCCTTGACCTCGGCGCGCAGCGCGTCCAGCAGCTTCTGCGGCTCTTCGACGCCGCGCTTGCGCGCCTTTTCGGCCCAGCTCGCCTCCATCGGTTTGAGCACTCGCTGCATGTCGGCCACCAGCGCCGGATTCGCCGTTTCGATCGACTTGTTGGCCTTGCGCATCGCTTCCCAGGTGGCTTCGTTGCCGGCGATGTAGGCCTGGCCGATCGCGCGGGCAAACGCTTCGCCGGAGATCTTGGAGATCGCATCGCGATCCTGCTGCGACAGCGACTTCCATCGATTCTCATTGATCGCCAGCGTCAGAATCGAGTTGGTCAGGGCGCCCGGAATGATGGTCGCGTAAGGCGAGGCCTCGACCAGCTTGAACGGCAGGATCGATTCGGGCGGCATCACCGTTCCGTCCAGCACGCCCGAGGCGATCAGCTCGTAGGTTTCGGTCGCCGGCTTGGTCACCGGAATGGCGCCCAGCAGGTTCAAGGCCGTGGTGGTGCCGGTGGAGTTGCTGCGGATCTTCAGCCCTTTGAAGTCGGCCAGCGCGCGCAGCGGCCGCTTGTTGTTGAACAACTGCGGCGGCGCCACGACGAATACGGCCAGCGGATGCACGCCTTTGTATTCACCGTACTTCGCCGTGTATTTCGTATAGAAGCGGTGCAACGCCGGGCCGAAGACCTCGGGCTTGTCGCCCATGAAGGGCAGTTCGCCGATTTCCAGGATGTCGAAGCGCCCGGGTGTGTAACCGTTCGAGAACACCACGATGTCGGCCTGTCCGTCGCGGGCCACGTCGTACTGACCGGGAACGCTGCCCACCACTTTCGGCAGCGTTTCGATGCGCACGCGGCCGTTGGTGATCTTCTCCACTTCCTTGATCCAGGGATCGATGACCTTGACGCGCATCACCTGTCCCTCGGGAAACCAGTTGGAATGCTTCAGGACGGTCTGCGCTGAAACGGTGGCGGTCGCCGCAGCGAGGGTTGCGGCGGCCAGCGCGCGCCCGAACAGGCGAGAGGTGTTCACGGTCTTGTCTCCTGGATGGTTGTGATCGTGCGGCGCAGGCAGTATGAAAGCGCTGCGGTGCCGGCTTCAACGAGCCGGGCGGCACACCATCTGTGACAGGCACGCACAGCGCCGCGAACCGTTCTGGTGCGGCGTGCGATTCGTGCTTTGCTACCGTGGGCGCGAAACAGGCGGATGCGCTGACGTCATCCCGAGCCTGCCGTGGCGCGAAGAGAGGGCGGCGTTCCGGCGCCGCCGCGGTTTTATCCCGAGGCCTGCGCGTCGGCCGCCTTCGCATCTGCAGCCTTCGCGTCAGTTGCCTTGGCGTCCATCGCCTTCACCATCAACACCGGCACCGGCGCCGTACGCAACACCTGCTCGGCCTCGCTGCCCAGCAACGCGCGGTTGAACCCGCGCCGGCCATGCGTACCGATCACGATCAGGTCGGCACCACAGCCGGCGGCATGCTCGACGATCACGTCCGCGATGCGCTCGCCCAGGCTTTCGCGCAGCGTCGCATCGACCGGCACGCCTTCGGCGGCGGCCGTTTCGCTGGCACGCGTCAGCAGCGCGGTGCCCGCTTTCAAGATCGCCGGCAGGATGTCGTGCACATACACTTCCGGCCGCTCGAAGCCGCTGATGCGGCGGGTGGGATCGACGACGTGGATCAAGCGCAGCCGGGCGCCGCATTGCCGCGCCAGCCGCGTCGCTTCAAGCAGAGCGCGTTCCGAAGTCGCACTGCCGTCGATCGGTACGAGGATGTTCGTGTACATGGGCAACCCGCAATCGTGGCACCAGCGCGGAGGGCTGGTGCGCCCTTCAGACGGAAGGGGGTTCAACGATACCGATAGCGCTGCCAATGCAGCAGTGTCCGCGAACAGCTCTCTTGCGCTAGCTCAAATACCGTTGCGGCTGTCGTGGCCGGCCGGCTCGTGCCAGGCAAGGCGGTCCTGTATCTGGCGCGCGGCCTGATCGAGCAGCGTGCGCAACTGTGGTGCACGTTCATCGCCCAACCGCTCGGCGGGCCCGACCAGCGCCAACGCCGCCACGGTGTCGCCTTCGTCGTTGAGCACCGGCACCACGGCGGCACCCACGCCGGGTTCCAGTTCGCCGCGCGACAGATAGAAACCCTGCTTGCGCACGCGCGTCAGATAGCCGCGGAACTCGATCCAGCTCTGCCCCATGCCCTGTTCGGCAATCTCGCGCGCATGCTGGTCGTACAGGCGCAGCAGCCGCGGCCGCGGCAGGCTAGACAGCAGGATCTTCGGCGCACCCGACTGGAACAGCGGCCGCGGCCGCCCTCGGCCATAGGTCAGCTTCAGCCCCGGCTGCACGCTGGCGCGATAGGTGTCGATCACTTGCATGCGCCCGAAGAACACCGACAGCACCGCGTCATAGCCGCTGCTGCGCGCCAGTTCCTCCATCACCGGCATCGCCGCCAGCAGCACCGGATCGCTCTGGCGCAGCTGGTAATCGAGTTCGATGATGCGCGGCCCCAGCGCATAGCGGCCGACCGACAACTTCTGCAAGAAACCGGCCTCGACCAGTTCCTTCACGTAGCGGTAGCCGGTGGCACGCGCATAGCTGAGCGCCTCGTTGATCTCGTCGGGCTGCCAGATCGGCCGGTCGCGCGTGAACAGGCTCAGTACCGCAAACACTCGCGCGGGGCTGCTCATCGCCTGGGTTCCTCCTTCGATGCGGATGCGCTTGGGCACCGGCCAAAGACTAGCGTAGTTGACAAAGCGCCGGTTAAGTCATTAAATCCCGTTTATTGAGATTTGACAATAAAACAAATTGGCGTGCAACGTCGCAACGCGCCCGGCAGCGCCGCGCGACAGCCAGCACCCATCAACGGAGGACGACGTGCCGACCCAGTTTCCTTCCGCCCCGCCCGCCCACGCTTGCGCACCGGCCCTGCACCGCGAGCCGCTGAACCCGATCGACGAAGACCAGATCGCAGCCTACGAACGCGATGGCGTGATCTGCCTGCGCGGCATGTTCGATGCGAACTGGTGCTCGCTGCTGCACGACGCCGCGCTGGAAGTGATGGCCTCGGGGGCCGGCCGCGTGCGCGAACCCAAGCTCGGCGAGGGCGCCGGGCGCTTTTATTCGAACGTCTATCTGTCGGATCTCGACGAGCGCTTTCGCAAGCTGCGCGACGAATCGCCGGCGGCCGCGATCGCTGCCGCACTGATGCGCGCCGACACGGTGCGTTTCTTCTACGACCAGTTGTTCATCAAGGCACCCGGCACCGCGGCACCCACGCCCTGGCACAACGACTTGCCGTTCTGGCCGTTCCAGGGCAACGACCTGGTATCGATCTGGATCGCGCTGACGCCGGTCAGCAGGGAAACCAGCGGCGTGCAATACGTGCTCGGCTCGCACCGGTGGAACAAGATGTTCCGCGCCGTCACGCCCGACTACGATCCGCGCTTCCTCGACGAATCGCTCGAACTGTGTCCGGACTATGGCGCCGGCGAAGGCACGCCGGCGATGCAGACGATGAGCTGGGACATGCAGCCCGGCGACGTGCTGTGCCATCACCCGCTGACCGTGCATGGCGCGGCCGGCAACCAGTCGGCCACGCAGATGCGCATCGGCCTGTCGATCCGTTACCTGGGCCGCGACGTGCGCTGGGATCCGCGTCCGCACACGATGTCGCTACGCCATGCCCCTGGTGTCGCGGTCGGCCAGTTTCCGGCCGACGACGTGGCGCTGCCGCCGGTATGGACGCGCGAACGCGGCCATCTGAGCACCGTGGCCTGAGCACGGCCCCGCAAGTTCTTTGAGCCAACGATTGGCCATTCCCCTTCACTGCGATCCGCTATTCAAGGAGACGACGATGAGTTCAGCGCTTACCACCCGCCGCGGCCTGCTGCTTTCGGCAATGGCGACGGCCGGCCTGGCGGCGGCCCCTGCCCTGGCGCAAACCGCCAATCCGGTGCGGCTGAAGCTGTCCAGCTTCGAGCCGCCGATGGCCAACATCACGTCGAACGTGCTGGTGCCGTTCACCAAGGCAGCCGCGGCGGCGTCCGGCGGCGCGCTGCAGATCGACGTATTCGCCGGCGGCACGCTGGGCCGCAATCCGACGCAGCAGCTGAAGCTGGTCACCGACGGCATCGCCGACATCGCCTGGATCGTGCTGCCCTATACGCCGGGCCGCTTCGACGACACCGACGTGGTCGGCCTGCCCTTCGTGGCCAGCAATGCCACCGAGGCCAGCGTCGCGCTGCACCGGCTGTATGCCAACGGCACGCTGGTCGGCTTCGATGGATTGAAGATGCTGGCATTGGCGGCCACCCCGCCGGTGGTGATCCATTCGAATCAGCCGGTGCGCCTGCCGACCGATCTGCGCAAGAAGCGCGTACGCGCCTCGGGCGATCACCTGACCAAGATCATCGAAGCGCTCGACGGCGCGCCCGTGCAACTGGGCGGCGGCCAGATCGCCGAAGGCCTGTCGCGCGGCGTGGTCGACATGACGCTGAACAACTGGGGCTTCGTCGGCGACTTCAAGGTCAATGAAGTCACGTCGCAGCACTTCGACATGCCGCTGGGCGCGGTGGCGGTCGGCGTGGTGATGCGGCGCGATCGCTACGACGCGCTGCCGCCGCCGGTGCGTGCCGCGATCGACAAGGCCAGCGGCGAGGCGCTGGCGCGCAAGGTCGGCGAAGCCTTCGACCGGCAAGAACGCGAGGTGCGCGAACGCGTGTCGAAGTCGGGCCGCAACACCGTGGTGGCGCCAAGCGCGGCCGAGCTGGCCGAATGGAAGAAAGTCATCCAGCCGGTGAACGAGGCGTGGCGCACGGCCAAGCCGCGCAACGAACGTACCTTGAAGGCCTTCGTCGGCGAACTCGAGCGCGTGCGCGCCGGCAAGTAAGGAGCGTGGCGTGAGCACTCTGGACCGACGCGCCCGCCAGTTGGCCCGCTCGCTGGCCGGCGTGGCCGTGACGGGCCTGCTGGTGCTTGCCTTTGCCACCGCGGCCGACGTGCTGCTGCGCTATGCGTTCGCCATGCCGATCCGCGGTTTCGTCGACGTGGTGTCGCTGGCCGGCGCGGTGCTGCTGGCCGCCTGCCTGCCGCATGTGGTGGCAACGCGCGGCAACATCGCCGTCGACTTCCTCGGCCGGCGCATCGGCCCGCGCGCCCAATACTGGCTCGACGTCTTCGGCGCCTTCGCGGTGTTCGTGTTCTTTGCCCTGATGGCCTGGCAATACCTGCGCTACACGATCGACATGAAAAGCACCGGCGAAGTGATGGCGATTCTGCGCTGGCCGGTATGGCCGTGGTGGGCCGCGGTGACGCTGTTCGTCTTCATCACGGCGCTGGTTGCGCTGGCCACGCTCACGCACCGCGAGGAAGCCAGCGCATGAACGACCCGGTGATGTTGACGCTGCTGGGTCTGGCCGCGACCTTCGCACTGATCCTGCTGCACGTGCCGGTAGGCGTAGCAATGGGCCTGGCCGGCGTGGTCGGCTTCGGCCTGCTGGCTGGGTTCGAGCCGGCGTTCGCGATGATCGCCTCCGAAACCGCCAACAATCTGACCTCGCTGGAGTTGGCCACCATCCCGCTATTCGTGCTGATGGGTGGGTTCGCCAGCGTCGCCGGCTTGTCCGAAGACCTGTATCGGCTTGCCTATGCGCTGATCGGCCATCGGCGCGGCGGTCTGGCGATGGCCACCGTCACCGGCTGCGCCGGCTTCGGCGCGGTGTGCGGCAGCTCGGTAGCCACCGCCGCCACCTTCGGCCGCGCCGCGCTGCCGTCGATGCTGTCGCGCCGCTACGATGCCGGCTTTGCCGCTGGCACCGTGGCCGCCGGCGGCACGCTCGGCGCGCTGATTCCACCGTCGTCGATCATGGTGATCTATGCGGTGCTGGCGCAGCAGTTGATCATCAGCCTGTACATGGCCGCATTGGTGCCGGCGCTGATCGCCGTGTGCCTGCACATGATCACGATCTCGGCCTATACGCGGCTGCGCCCCGGCGATGCGCCGGTGGGCGCGCGCGCCAGCGCCGCCGAACGCTGGCAGGCGGTGCGGCAGAGCTGGCAGGTGATCGTGCTGGCGCTGCTGGTGGTGGGCGGCATGGCCGCCGGCGTGTTCACCGCCACCGAGAGCGCCGCCGTCGGCGCCGTACTGGCGTTCCTGTTCGCATGGCGGCGCGGCGCGTTGACGCTCGACGGCATGAAAGCGGTGATGACCAGCACCGCATCGACCACGGCGATGATCTACGTGCTGATCATCGGTGCCTCGCTGTTCGGCTACTTCGCGACGGTGACGCAGGCGCCGCAGGCGCTGGTCGCGGCGGTCGAAGCCTCGGGCATGCCGGTGTGGGCGGCGCTGATCGTGCTGATGTTCATGTTCATCATCGCCGGTGCGTTCTTCGACGAGCTGGCCGCGATGGTGGTGACGATGCCGTTCGTGCTGCCGCTGGTGCTCAGTTGGGGTTTCGATCCGATCTGGTGGGGCATCATCAACGTGGTGATCATCGAGCTCGGCATGCTGATCCCGCCGCTGGGCATGAACGTGTTCGTGGTCAAGGGCGTGGCGCCGCAGATTCCGCTGCCCGACATCTATCGCGGCGTGATGCCCTACGTCGTGTCCAATCTGATCCGCCTGGCAGTGCTGCTGTCGTTTCCGGCGCTGACGCTGTGGCTGCCTACGATTCTGAAGTGATGCACCGATGACTGAACGTCACTCCCCCTTGCGCGCCACCGGCGCCGATACCGTCCATGACGTGGCCCTGGTCGGCTGCGGCCCGACCGGCGCCACGCTGGCCAACCTGCTGGCGCTGCGCGGCCTGCAAGTGCTGGTGCTCGAACGCGAAGCCGACATCTATCGGCTGCCGCGCGCCATCCACTTCGATGGCGAAAGCATGCGCGTATTCCAGACCGTCGGCATCGCCGACCTGATGGCGCCGCAATTGATCGTGTCGCCCGGCATGCGTTTTCTGGGCGTCGACGGCAGCGTTCTGATCGACTGGCAGCGGCCCACCGACGTGGGGCCGCAAGGCTGGCACCCCAGCTATCGCTTCCACCAGCCGTCGCTGGAACACACGCTGCGCGAGCAGTTGGCGCAGCACGCCAACGTGACGCTGCGGCTGCGCCATGAAGTGTTCGCGCTCGACGAGCACGCCGATCACGTCGCCATCCGCTACGAAGACACGGCCAGCGGCAGGCTGCACGCCACCGCGGCGCGCTACGTCGTCGGTTGCGACGGTGCGCGCTCGCTGGTGCGGCGACTGATGGGCACCGAGCTGGAAGACCTGCGCTCGCACGAACGCTGGCTGGTGGTCGACGTATTGCTGAAGAACGATCGCCCCGACCTCGGCGATCACAGCATCCAGTATTGCGACCCGCGGCGCCCGGCCACCTACGTGCGCGGCGTCGGCACGCGCCGGCGCTGGGAACTGATGCTGATGCCGCACGACGATCTGAACACGATCACGCGGCCTGAATCGGTCTGGGCGCTGCTCGCGCCGTGGTTGTCGCCCGACGAAGCCGAGCTGGAACGACCCGCCGTCTACACCTTCCATTCGGTGGTGGCGCGCGGCTGGCGCCGCGGCCGGCTGATGATCGCCGGCGACGCCGCGCACCAAACGCCGCCGTTCATGGGCCAGGGCATGTGTGCCGGCATCCGCGACGCCGCCAACCTGGCGTGGAAACTGGCCGACGTGCTGCAAGGCGTCGCGCCCGACAGCCTGCTCGACACCTATGAGTCGGAACGATCGCCGCACGTGCGCGAGTTCATCGAAGCAGCGGTGCGCTTCGGCCGCGTGATCCAGACCACCGACCCCGAGGAGGCGCGGCGGCGCGATGCCGAGATGTCGGCCAATCCGCAGATCTTCGTCACGCCGCAGCCGCCCTTGGGGCCGGGCACGCATGACGGCGGTGAGTTCGGCGGGCGCGTCGGCGAGCAGCCGCGGCTGGGCGATGGCAAGCGGCTGGACGATGCCATCGGCTATCGGTATGCGCTGCTGGTCGCTCCTGCGCTGGCCGGCGCGGCGACAGAGGCGATGCGCGCTGCTGCGATCGACGCCGAGCGGCTGGCCATCGTCATCGCCGACAGCGAGCCGGCGCAGCGCTGGCTTGCTGCCTTGAACGCACAGGCGGTGCTGCTACGGCCGGATCGCTACGTGGCCGGTGTCGCATCGCAAGCAGCAGAGATCGCGCGATTGCTTCGCTCGCCCTGCTCGAGCTGGGCATGGCCGCGTTGAGAATCGGGCGCCGCAAGCGGTCTTGATGCTTATCGAGCGGGAGCGCTCTGCAGCGCTTCGCCGCTGCGCTCCGCCGGCAGCCAGCCGACTGCCAGCGCGGTGCAACCGGCGATGACGGCCATCAGCCCGAGCAGGAACGCGAAACCGCCCGACTTCACCAGCGGGCCCAGCGCCCACACGGCCACCGAACTGAGCCCGAAGGCCACGGTAAGCCGCATGCCGGCCACGCGCGAGCGCAGCCGATCGTCGACGTAGCGCACGATCATCGCATCAGTGAACGGAATCGCACCGAACAGCAGCGTCATCTCCAGCAGCAGCAGCGCATAGAGCAACCAGCCGTGCGCGTGCATGGCCGCCAGCAGCACCGGGATCTGCGTCAGCACGATGACCAGGTACAAGCGCTTGAGCGAGAAGCGGTCGATCAGCTTGCCGACGACCAGCTGCGCGAACGACGCAATCACATAGATCAGCGCCAACAGCGTGCCCAGCAGCGCGGGATCGTTCACCACCGCCTGCATCCGTTCGGCCAGCAACTGGCCATTGCCGTTGGTGCTGAAGTTGAACAGCAGGCTGCCGCTGGCGGCGGCGGCCGTCATTGCCACGAAGGCGCGCGCCAACATGGCCGGCGACAACTGCACCGCCGCCTTGGTCGGGCGCTTCGACGGCGGTTCGGTTTCGCGCGGTGCGTAGCGCATGAACAGCAAGCCGGCCACGATCGAGATGATCGCAGGCACCACGAACGCGGTGCGCCAGCCGGCGGCCTGCACCAGCACGCCGGTCAGCACGGCCGCGGCGGCGACGCCCAGGTTGCCGGCCAGGCCGTTGACGCCGATCGTCCAGCCGGGGCGCGCCGCGCCCTGCACGATCATCGGGATGCCCACCGGGTGATAGATCGCCGCGAACGCACCCAGTAGCGTCAGCGCGATGGCGAGCTGCCACGGGCCGGTGGCGCAGGCCGCCAGCAGCGCGGCAGCGGCGATGCCGAAGAAGAAGATCAGCATCATGCTGCGGCGGCCCCACAAATCGCCCAGGCGCCCGGCCGGCAAGGCGCCGATGCCGAACAGGAAGAACGCGCCCACGCCATAGGGCATCAGGTCTTCCCAGCGCTGCACGCCGAAGTCGGCGGCGATGGCGCCCACCGCCGTGGCGAAGACGAGCAGGAACAGATGGTCCAGCGCATGGGCGATGTTCAGCAGCAATGCGGTAGGGCGTGAAACGGCGTGTGTCATGGGGTGCCGGGGCGATGAGAAAACGTGATGAATGGCCGGGGATGATCGGGCGTCGAAAGCAACCGTGATGCCGGCAAGCGCGGCGGCAACGGGGCCATGGCGACGCTGTGCCAATGATGCCGCCGCCCGGTCCGGCTGTCTCGCGCTAAACTGCCAGAAATCGTCGCGAAACTGCCATGACTCGTGCAGCCCACCGTATCGGCGCCATGCCCGCGTCCAGCCCGGCCGCCCGCGCCCGCCGCCGCGCGGATGCCGGCGCCTCACCCGAGGCCCGCGCCGCGCGCTCGACCAACGCCAACGACTACCAGCACGTGCCGCGGCCGGTGGCAGCCATGCCAAAGGCCTTCCCTGACCGGGCCAGCACCGGCTGGCATTCGCATCGGCGCGCGCAGTTGCTGTTCTCGCTGACCGGCGCGATGGCCGTCGACACGACCGACCGGCGCTGGCTGATCCCGCCGCGCCGCGCCTTGTGGGTACCGCCCGGCCTGCCGCATTCGGTGACGATGCGCGGCCGCGTCGACATGCGCACGCTGTACGTCGAGCCCGGCAGCGGCGTCGATCTGCCGTCGAGCTGCGTGGCGCTCGAGATCACGCCATTGGCGCAGGAGCTGATCATCCGCGCCACCGAAGCACCGCTGCTGTATGAGGAACACAGCATCGACGGCCTGGTGATGCGTCTGCTGCTGGCCGAAGTCGCACGGCTGCCGACGCTGCCGCTGTGGCTGCCGCTGCCGCGGCGCGCAGCGCTGGCGCAACTGTGCGAAGCATTGCTTACCGCACCCGATATCGGTGCCGCCGCCGCGCCGCTGGCGCAATCGCTGGGTATCAGCGAACGCAGCTTCGCACGCTGGTTCATCAGCGAGACCGGGCTCACCTTCGGACAATGGAAGCAGCGTGCCTGCGTGCTGGCCGCACTCGACCGACTGAGCGCCGGCGCGGCGGTGGCGCGAGTCGCGCTCGACCTCGGCTATGACAGCCCGAGCGCGTTCACCGCGATGTTTCGCAAGACGCTGGGCATCAGTCCACGCGAACTAGGTCGCGCCAAGCCGCGCACGCCGATCGTGGCGCACGGCTAAGTGGCGCACGGCTGAGTGGCGCACGGCTGACGCGACGCACGACTGATGCGCACGCGGCACAGCTAACGCCGCGTGGTGCAAAGCGCGTGCCTGCACGGCGTGCTGCGGGCGCCCCCCACGTGCAGCGCGACCGCAGCTTCACCCATCAACCGATCGACAACCGCTTGGTCGACGGCGCCGCTTTCTTCGGCAGCGTCAAGGTCAGCACGCCGTTGTCGAACTTCGCATTGGCGCCGGCTTCGTCCACTTCGCTGGCCAGCGCGAAGCTGCGCGCCACCGCGCCGTAATAACGCTCGCTGCGCAATACGCGCTCACCGTCCTTCTTCTCGCTTTCGCGCTTCACTTCGGCGCTGATCGAGACGCGGTTGCGATCGATGTCGACCTGGATGTCGTCCTTGCTGACGCCGGGCAGCTCGGCGCTGACGACGTAGTCGTTCTCCGATTCCTTCACGTCGATGCGGACTTCCAAGGGCTCGCCGTTGCTCGACTTCATCGGCTGCAATACGCCGCGGAACAGCTCGGGAAAGACGTCGGCAAACGGGTCATAAACGGAAAGACGAGGCATGGTCATCTCCTCTAACGGATAAGAGAGACATGAATGGCGAACGGCATGTCGATGCACCGTTCGATCTCAGTTTAATCCCGGATGCTGACGATAGTTTGATGTCCATTCATGTTCGTCGCATATGCAGCCGTCGATGTTGCCGGACAGTGCGAGCGAGCGCTTGGTGCCACCAACGGCGAGCAAGCCTACGTCAATGAAAGGGAGATGGAATCCCTGACAGCCCCACAGTTCGATCATTGAGTGGGCCGCGGGCGACGCTACTGCGCCCCGCGTGCCTGCTCCATTCATTCAAAAGGAGAACAAGGCCATGTCCTATCGAGATACGGTCGGTGCCGGCTCGCCTTCGTCATTGCCTGCGTTGCGGCGCCGGCATTTCGTGCTCGGCGCCGCAGCCGGCACTGCGTCGGCAGCAGCCGCCTGGCATGCCTCCAGCCACGCCGCGGCACCGCCCGGTGCGGTCGAGCACCCAGTGCCGGCCGACCCCAGCAAAGAACAAGGCATCGCGCTGCCCGACGAAGGCTACGGCAGTCGCTCGCAGTTCGAAAGCGAGGTTCGCACGCGCTACAAAACGTCCACGCCGCAATCGTCGTGGACCTTCACGCCGCTGCAGAACGGCATGGGGATCATCACGCCGTCGGGCCTGCATTTCGAACGCAGCCACGCCGGCACCGCGATAGTTGACCCCAACAAGCATTTCTTGTACTTGCATGGCATGGTGGCGCGGCCGCGCAAATGGTCGATGCGTGATCTGCGCCGCTTTCCGTCGGTGTCGCGGATCATGTTCATCGAGTGCTCGGGCAACGGCCTGACCGAATGGGCCAAGCCGAACTTGAAAACGGTTCAGGAAACGCACGGCCTGACGTCCACCTCGGAATGGACCGGCGTGCCGCTGGCCACGCTGCTCAAGGAAGCCGGCGTGCGCCCCGGCGCCAAATGGATCCTGGCCGAAGGCGCCGACGGCGCGGCGATGACGCGCAGCATTCCTTTCGACAAGGCGATGAAGGATTGCCTGATCGCCTACGGCCAGAACGGCGAAGCGCTGCGGCCTGAACAGGGTTATCCGGTGCGTCTGATCGTGCCCGGCTACGAAGGCAATACGCACATCAAGTGGCTGCGCCGGCTCGAAGTTTCGGACACCCCGTTCATGACGCGCGAAGAGACGTCGAAGTACACCGACCTGTTGCCCAACGGCAAAGCGCGGCAGTTCTCGTTCGAGATGGAAGCCAAGTCGGTGATTACCTCGCCGTCGGGCGCCATGGTGTTGCAGGACAAGGGCTTTCACGAGATCACCGGCCTGGCTTGGTCCGGCCGCGGTCGCATCAAACGCGTCGACGTATCGGTCGACGGCGGCAAGAGCTGGCGCGAAGCCGCGCTGCAAGGGCCGATCCTGCCGATCTGTCACACGCGCTTTCGGATCCCCTGGGAATGGGACGGCAAGGAAGCGATCCTGCAAAGCCGCTGCGTCGACGAAACCGGCTACGTGCAGCCTACGCTGGGCCAGTTGATCGCAGTACGCGGCGGGGCACTGAACGGCCCGACCGGATCGATCTATCACCTCAATGCCATCCAGAGCTGGCGCGTGGCCAGCGACGGGAGTGTGTCCAATGTCCATCAATACTGAGTCTCAGGGTCCGCGCGTCGCCGCTGCGACGCCCAGCGCCGCCAGCTGTTCGACGACCCGCGCCTTCGTCTGTGCGACGGCCTGCGCCGCCGCTTGCTACGCCCTGTGCGTGATGCCTGCGCTTGCGCAATCGTCCAAGCCGGCAACGACGCAGGCAAGCTTCGGCTTCGGCACCGAACCCACGAAGGAGGAACTGTCGCGTTTCGTCTCATCGCTGCCTGATGGGCGCGGTCTGCCGACAGGCTCGGGCAGCGTCGCGCAAGGCAAGGTGATCTACGACAAGGACTGCGCGGTCTGTCATGGCGACAAGCTGCAAGGCGGCATCGGCGATCGGCTGATCGGCGGGCGCGGATCGCTGGTCAATCGCGATGCCGGCAAGGCGCCGATCAAGACGGTGGAAAGCTACTGGCCGTATGCCACGACCTTGTTCGACTACATCAAGCGCGCCATGCCATTGACGGCGCCCGACAGCCTGAGCAACGACGACGTCTATGCAGTGTCGGCCTACATCCTCTCTGAAGCGAAGATCATCGCACCCGATGCGGTGCTCGACGCGGCGTCGCTGGCCAAGGTGCGCATGCCCAACCGCGACGGCTTCGTGCCGGATGCGCGGCCGGAGAAGTTTCCGGCTGCGGCGTCGGTGAGCATGAATCGGCAGGCGCAGGTAGCAAAGACGAAGTGAGGTAACGTCGATGAATCCGGCGCGGCCGCATGGGCGGTCGCACGGATTCTCCTGATGACGCACTTGGAGCCCAATACCGTACACCGCCTGCATGTACGAGTTCATGCATCGGGGCCGCTCGACAAGGAAGGCTACGAACGGATCGAAGACACGCTATCGGCGCATGGCAACACGAACCCGTATTTCTACGACGTGATGCAGCGGATGTTCACCGTAGCAGCGATCGAAGTCGTCTTTGCGCAGCATGCCGTTGCGTACCGCCATCTCGACCATGAAGGCGAGACTCATCACCGTGCCGGTGGGCTGCTCGTACCGAACAAGCCTTAGCGGGCCCACGCGATTTCGCCACCGCGTGGCGTGAGCAGACCGCGGTGCAGATCGGCGACGCACGAGCACCCGATCTGCGCCAGCACGCGATCGGTTTCAGCGAGCAGGATGTCGAGCGCCCGCCGCGCACCGGTCTGCCCGGCCACCGCGGTACCCCAGATCGGGGCGCGTCCGACCAGTACCGCACGCGCACCCAGTGACAGCGCCTTGACGACGTCGGCGCCACGGCGAACGCCGCTGTCCATCAACACCGTCATCGTGTCGCCGACTGCATCGGCCACGGCCGGCAGTGCCTCGATCGGCGCCATCGCGCCGTCGAGCGTGCGGCCGCCGTGATTCGACACGATGACGCCGTCGGCGCCGCAGTCGCGGGCCAGCAGCGCATCGTCGGCACTGAGCACCCCCTTGACCAGCATGGGCCCCGGCCACAGCTTGCGCAGCCGGTGCAGCACGGCAGGCGTGATCGGCGCATTGGGCGGCATCAGCGAGCGGCTGCCCTTGCCGCGCAGATCGGTACGGAATTCCTGCGGCAGGTTGGCGAACTCGGGCACGCCGTCGGCCAGCAGATGGCGCAGCATCACACGCCATACCCAACCCGGATGCCGCACCACGTCGCCGACGTTGCGGCGGCTGATGCGGATCGGCACCGAGAACGCATTGCGCTTGTTGTATTCGCGGTTCGAGGGCACGACCGCGTCGGCCGTTACGATCAGCACGCGAAAACCCGCCGCGCGGGCGCGCGTGACGACCTCATCGGCCAGCTCCGGCCGCTGCCAGACGTAGATCTGGAACCACAGATCGCCAGGCGCGCGCTCGGCGATCGCCTCCAGCGGCGTGATCGACGCCGTCGACACCGTATACGGCAGGCCGGCCGCCGCGGCCGCGCGGGCCGCTTCGATCTCGCCCTGATACCAGGTCAGCCCGACGGCGCCGGTAGGCGCCACCGCGATCGGCCCCGCCAGTTCGCGGCCGAACAGTTCGATGCGCAACGAACGCTGCGACACGTCGTTGAGCACACGCGAACGAAAGGCGATGCGATCGAAGGCCTGCCGATTGCCGGCCAGCGACACTTCGTCTTCGGCACCTCGATCGATGAATTCAAACAGGCCGCGCGGCAGCCGGCGGCGAGCCAGCAAGCGCAGATCGTCGATGTTGTTGACGCGGGCAAGTGTAGGCAATGGCGGAACCGGAATCGAAGCGAACGCAACGGCGCGAACCGCGGAAGTTTAGATCAGCGCGGCTTCGACCGGCTTGTCGTGCGCATTCGCCGATGCGCCCATCACGATCGCGTAGCCGAGCACGCCGCCTGCGGCATAGCCGATCAGCAAGGCAGCCAGTATCACGAGCGCGCGCGGCATGGTACAACCTCCTGGTCGGACAACAGATGCGCGCGACCCACCCGATATCGCGCGAAACGTCATTAGACCACCCGGGCTGGCGGCGTGGCCATGCCATGCACGCCGCCAACCCATCCGCCCGCTACGAACCAACGCGGATGTTGGCCCGCTTGATGACGTCCCTCGCCTTCTGAATGTCGGTCTTGATCAGCTCGGCAAACTGCTCGGGCGTGGCCGGACTCGGCTCCAAGCCCTGCGCCAGCAGCGTCGCGCGCACGTCGGAGCGCTGCAGGATCTTGTTGATGTCCGAGTTCAGGCGCGTCAGCACCGGCTGCGGCAGCCCGACAGGCGCCATCACGCCGTAGTAGATGTCGAAGCTGAAGTCCTGGTAGCCCAGCTCGGCCACCGTCGGCACGTTGGGCAGCATGTTGCTGCGCTTCGCGGAAGTGACGGCCAATGCCCGTACGTTGCCGGCGGCCAGCAAGGCCGCTGCCGAGGTGACGGAAGAGCCCGCGACGTGCACGTGCCCGCCGATCAGATCGGCGATCGCCTGGCTGGATCCCTTGTAGGGAACGTGCCGCATCTTGAAGTCGGCCGATGCTTGCAGCATTTCCATCGACAGATGCACGGAGCCGCCGGTGCCCGAAGTGCCATAGGTCAGCTTGTCGGGTTCCACCTTGGCCGCGCGGATCATGTCGCCCAGCGTCTTGTAGGGCGAGTTTGCCGGAACCAGCAGCGCCAGCGAGGTCGTGGCGAGCTGCGCGACCGGCACCAGATCCTTGATCGGGTCGTAACCCGTCGTGGTGAGCAGCGGCGCCACTGTCACGTTATCCGTCAGCCCCATCCCCAGCACGTATCCGGCATTGCTCGACCTGGCCGTTTCGGCGAGCCCCAGGGCGGTGCCGGCGCCCGGCTTGTTTTCGGGAACGACCTGCCAGCCGTTCATCTCGGCCAGCTTGCTGCCCACCAGCCGGGCGACGATGTCGGTACCGCCGCCGGCAGAGGCCGGGATGATGATGCGGATCGGCCGCGTCGGATAGCTGTCGGCGTGTGCGCTGCCCGCTGCTGCAGCGAGCGCGAGCAGCATGAAATCTCGTCTGTGCATCGACTCTCTCCCTTCGTTTTTCATGGTTCAGTGTTCACCCAGGCTCTCCGCGAAAGCGCGGGCGCTCGGATGGGTGTCCAGCGCGGTCACCGCATCGCGGATCTCGCGTGCGCGGCGTACTGACACCGCCGCGCTTGCGTTCTCGAGAAACTTGTCTGTGATTTCCTCGTTCGACAGCGGGCGATCGGCGCAACCGCGGTTCACCTGCTCGCGGTGACGAAGCTCGCGCCCGTCATCCAGTTGCACGATCACCTCGCCCGAGTAGTGCCGCGGAAATCCGGTGCCGGGATCGATCTCGTACTGGACCTTTTCGGCGAGCGCGAGAATGCGCGGATCGGTGCGGCAGGCATCTTCATGCTCGTTCAGGCCGAACCGGCCGTGCACCAGGCCTGCCGCGATCGCGAACGGAACGCTGAACTTCGAGTCGTAGTCGTTCGAGGGACGCTGCTTGTTGGCAAGCGGCTCGCATACCGTCTTCACGCTTTCCCGGGCGATCAGCGCGCGGATCCGCGTGATGCGGCCGAGATCCACGCCCGAGCGATGCAGCGCGATCGCCGCGTCGGCAAAGGCATGCGTGAAGTGGCAGCTCGGAAAGGGCTTCACCGCGACGCGCGGCGTTTCCCAGACTTCGCCCAGCCCTGCGGTAGCGCACGAGTAGTCGCACCCTTGCACCAGCGGCCCGAGATGGCTGGGGAACAAGCCGAAGCGGCCCTCGTACACGCGAGCAGGGCCGACGAAATCGCGGCGCGCCAGCGCTGCGGCGGTGATGCCGCTGCCCGCCGCCCAGCCGGGATGGATCCGCTTGGTCCAGGCGCCGTCTTCGAGAAACTCCAGGCTGCCCGACGACATCGACAATGCGATGCCCTGCGCATGGGCAAGCTGCGCCGCCGACAGGCCGTACAGCCGCCCCGCGATGAGCGTCGACGAAAACGCGCCGATCAGCCCGGTGGGGTGAAACCCGATCTGGTGAAAGCCGCCCTTGGCGACCGACGCCAGCCGGGCGGCGCTCTCGACGCCGACGATGTATGCGGTCAGCAGCTCGGCGCCCGAGGCGCCCAGATGCGCAGCCAGCGCGAACGCGGTCGTAAACGCGCTTGCCGTCGGGTGCAGCAGACCCTCGATGTGAGTGTCGTCGTAATCCAGCCCATGAATCAGCACGCCATTGGCAAGCGCGGCGTCACGTATCGGCAGGCGCAGCGCATGGCCGATCACCACGCCGTCGCCGCGCCCGGCCAGCTCCGATATGGCCAGCAGCGAACGCGAGGCGAAGTCGTGGCGCCGCGCCGCGAGCGCGCAACCGACGGCGTCCAGGATCAAGTAGCACGCGCGCCGGCGTACGTCGGCGGGAATGCTCGCGCCATCGAGGTTCGCGGCAAACTCGGCGAGCCTTGCTGCGATCAGCGGCGGGTTTGGAGATGATCCCTCGGATACGGACATCATGCGGCCCTTTTGATTTGTCCTGACAATAAAGAAGAGGCGATTAGCCTGGCCCCTCAGCGAAGCTGCGCGTCAGCCGCCGCCGCGACGACACGGCGCGCTGCTCTGACCATGGGCAGTTCGACGAGCCTTCCATCCAGCAGACACACGCCGTCCGTGCAGGCATCGAATGCCGACAGCAACCGTCTGGCGGCGTGCAGTTCGGCTTCGCCGGGCGCGAACCCCTCGTGGATGATCGCGATCTGCCGCGGATGAATCGCCGCCTTGCCGCCGTAGCCGAGCCTGCGCACCGCCGCCAGTTCACGCCGCAGCCCGCCGTCGTCGTGCACGTCGAGGCAAGGAACGTCCATCACGGCGATGCCCGCGATCGCGGCCGCGTGCACGACGCGTGAGCGCGCGTACAGCAGCGGCTCCCATTCCATGGCGCAGCCCAGTTCCGCCGCCAGGTCTGCGCCGCCGAAGAGCAGGCCGGCCAATCGCCCGGATGCGCGAGCGATCCGCGCGGCGGCCTCCAGTCCCTCGGCGGTTTCGATGATGGCCCAGATCTCGGCTGCCGCGAACGCTTCAGGCAGCATCGATTCGAGCCATGCCAGATCGTCGGCACCCTGCACCTTGGGCAGCACCACCATGTCGGGCGCCCGCTTGCAGGCCGCAAGCGCCTGCAGATCTTCCACCGCGGCTTGCGTGCCGGCCGCATTGATCCGCAGAGCCAGGCTCGTCTGCCCGCGATCGGCCGATTCGAGCAGCGCGAGCACGGTTTCGCGCGCCTGCGGCTTCAGGTTCGGCGCCACCGCATCTTCGAGGTCGAGGCAGACCACGTCCGGGCCGCAAGCCAACGCCTTCGCATAGCGATCCGCCCTCAACCCCGGAAGAAACAGCATGCTGCGCCGAGGCGCGACCTGGTTCATCATGTTCTACGCCTGGTCGCTACGGCGTTCAGTGCGATCGCGGAAGATCGAGCACGTGTTCGGCAACGTAGTTCATGATCATCTCCTGCGAAATCGGCGCGATCAGCGCCAGCCGCGATTCGCGCCAGAGCCGCTCGACGTCGTTGTCCACCGCATAGCCGTGCCCGCCGAAGGTCTGGATGGCGCGGTGGCTGACTTCGTAAGCGGCTTCGGCCGCCAGGTACTTGGCCATGTTCGACTGCGTGCCGCACGGCTGGCCCGCGTCATACAGCGTCGCCGCATGCAGCACCATCAGCCACGCCGCCTCCAGCCGCGTGCACCCCTCGGCAAGCGGAAACGAGATCGCCTGGTTGGCGCCGATCGGCCGATCGAAGATCACGCGCTCGCGGGCATAGCGGCAGGCGCGGTCGAGCGCGAGCTGGCCGAGGCCGACCGCTTCGGCCGCAACCGAAATGCGCTCCGGGTTCAGCACGTTCAGCAAGTGATAGAAGCCTTCGCCTTCGGTGCCGATGAGATTTTCCTCGGGCACCCACAGGCCGTCGATGCCGACGTCATAGCTCGGAACGGTGTGCCGGCCCAGGGCCGGGATGCGCGTTGCGCTGATCGCGGGATCGTCGGCGTTTGCAACGAACAGGCTGATGCCCTTGGTCTTTTTCTCGGCTTCATCCAGCGGCGTGGTGCGCGCGACGATCAGCACCGTCTTCGATTCACGCAGGCGGGAAAGCCACGTCTTGCGGCCGGTGATGCGATAGCCTTTGCCGTCTCGCACCGCGCGGGTGCGGATTTTCGTCGTGTCGAAACCAGCATCGGGTTCGGTGATGGCCACCGCCATCATGTGCTGGCCTTCGGCGATCGGCTTGAGGAAGCGCAGCTTCTGCTCGTGCGTGCCGTATTTCATGATCGGCTCCAGGCCGAACATGTTCGTGTGCACCGACATCACGCCGTTGAAGCCGCCCGGCGAACGCGCCAGCTCGCGCGCCACCAGCGCCGCGTCCACCATGCCCAGGCCGTGGCCGCCGTATTCCTCGGGAATCGTGATGCCGAACCAGCCGCCCTCCGACAACGCGCGGTAGAACGCCCACGGGAACTCCTGCTTGCGGTCGAGATCGCGCCAGTAAGCGGCATCGAAACTCTCGGCGAGCTTGCGGATCTCGCTCACCATCATGCGTTGCTGTTCTGACTGTTCGATCATTCGTTTGCCTCGGGATCAGTTCAAGATCAAGCTTTCAGCGCGGCGATCTGCTCAGGGCCGTAGCCCAGTTCGCGCAGCACCGATTCGGTGTGCTCGCCGAGCTCGGGAACGCCGTCCAGCCGGTTGCCGGCGGTCGACCATCGCACCGGGTTGTCCATCGTCGGCATCGATCCCGATCGGGAGGGCAACTGCCGCATCTGGCCCGATTGCAGCAGCGCCGGATGCGCGAGCACGTCGTCGAGCGTGTTGACCCGGCCGCAGGGAATGCCCACGTCTTGCAGCCGCCGCATCCATTCGTCGCGCCCATGTTCGGCAAGGGCTTCGGTAATCAGCGCTTCGAGCGGCTGGCGGTTGGCCACGCGGCCTTCGTTGTCGCGAAAGCGCGGATCGTCGAGAAGCTGCGGGCGCTCGATCACCCGCGTGCAGAACGCGCGCCAATGTTCCTGCGACAGCACGGCGACGTTGATCGCCTTGCCGTCGCCGGTCGGGAACGGACCATAGGGCGCCAGCAGGTGGTGCTTGACGCCGGCCCGGTTCGGCAGGATGCCCCGATGCCAGAAGAAGTAGGGGTAGTAGCCGAGCCAGTCCATCATGGAGTCGAACATCGAGACGTCGATCTCCTGCCCGTTGCCGGTTCGCTCGCGGTGCAGCAGGGCGCCCTCGATGGCCAATGCCGCATACATGCCGGTGGCCAGATCGCAGATCGACAGCGGCACCTTGGCCATGCCATCGGGGCTGCCGGTCATTTCCAGGATGCCGGTTTCGCCCTGCATGAGCAGATCGAATGCCTTCATCTTCGAGTAGGGGCCATCGCGGCCGTAGCCGGAGATGTGGCAATAGACGATGTCCGGCTTGATTTCGCGCGCGGCTTCGTAGCCGACGCCGAGGCGGTCGACGGCGCCGGGCGTCTGGTTTTCCACCACCACGTCGGCTTGCCGGATCAAGGCCTTCACCGCCGCCACCGACCCGGGCTGCTTGAGATCGAGTACGACGCTTTCCTTGTTGCGGTTCAGCCATACGAATGCCGCGCTGAAACCGGCGCTCACCGTGTCCCATTCGCGGCTCAGATCCCCTCCGGGGCGCTCGACCTTGATCACGCGCGCGCCCCAGTCGGCGAGCAGCCGGGTGCAGAACGGACCGCTTGCGCCGGCGGATAGGTCCACGATCGTCACGCCTTCGAGTACACGCACCGGTCTTCCTCTCGGCCATTGCGCCGGCCATTTCTACTAACTTGTCCGGACAATTGTAGAGAGGTACACTGGCCACCGTCAATAGCGGGCCACGTCGCAATGGCGTGCCATCCGCCACGGCCGCAGACGCTCTCAGCTTTCAGCACAACGCCATCACCATCGAGACCACCATGACTTCATCGAATACGGATGCCGGTCTGTTCGCCTACGATCTCCTCGGCGACGGCCAGTTCGTGGAGCGGTTCGGCCTTGATTTCGAGCAATTTTGTCCGGGCCAGATCTTCGTTCATCGCCCGGGCGTCACGCTTTCGCAGCAGGACAACGTCGACGAAGCGCTTGATACGATCAATTCGGCGATGCTTCACTACGACGCCGCCTACGCGCAGCAAACGCAGTTCGAGCGCCCGCTGATGGTCAGCACCATCACGGTCCAGCGGCTGTTCGGCATGGGCTGGAAGACCTTCGCGCGTCGCGCTCGAATTGTCCGGATCGATTCGATCACGCTCACCAAGCCGGTGTTCGGCGGCGACACGCTGTACGCCGAAAGCGAGATCCTGCAGACCATCGCCGACGGCGCCGAGGCGGCGAGCGTTCAGGTTGCGGTGTCCGGGATCAAGGCGGATGGCGAACGCGTCGCGCGCATCGTCTATTGGTGCAAGGTGTGGCGCGCCGGCCATGGTCCCGGCCAGGGCGGGGAGCAGGCGGGTACTTCCGCGCAAGAGCAGCGCTTCGAATCGCATCGCCGGCTTCCCGATGGGCGGCTGATCGAGCAGACCGGTTTGTTCTTCGAAGATTTCACGCCCGGCGAGTGGTTCCTGCACACGCCGTCGCGCAGCGTGCTGCGCGAAGAGGCCATCACGCATGCGCTTCGATCCTTCGACTGGAACCCGGTCCATCACGAGCTGGATGGCGAAGGCAACACGGCGATCACCCAGACCTGGCTGCTCGCGATGGTGACGCCGCTGACCACGCGTACTTTCGGCCGCGTGACCGCCAATCTCGCCTGGACCGACGTGGAGTTCGGCGCCGAGGTGCGGGCCGGCGACACGCTGCGTGCCCAGTCCGAAGTCGTGGAAAAGCGCGAGTCGAAATCACGCAAGGAGCAGGGCATTCTGATGGTCGCCACGCGGGCAACCAACCAGCGCGGCGACGAGGTGCTGCGGTTCCGCAGAAGCCTGCTCGTCTATCGGCGCGATGCTGCGGCTGTTTACGGTGACGCCAACTACTGAATCCCTCGGCGACGCAGACCGGCACGCATCGAGGGGCGGCGATCGGCGCGGCTTTCTATTTGCGGAACTGCATGTGATAGGTGAAGCGGTCGCTCGGGTGCAGGCTCTCGGCGACTTCGAGCAGCTTTCCGTCGCCGCTGAAGAAACGACGCACGACGCGCAGCGCGGCGGCGCCGGGCGTGGTGCCTAGATTCGCTGCGTCATCGGCGGCCAGCACGGTTCCCTGCAGATCCTGCTCGACGCGCTCGATCGCGATCTTGTATTCGCGTTCGATCAGCGTGTAGATGGCCGGCTCGGGCGCGCGCAAGCGCGCTTCGATGCCCTTGAGAATCGGGTTGAGAAACAGGCGCGTCACGCAGATCGGCAGAGCGCCCTTGCCTTTGCCTCGGGTGTCCGCGGCGTCCTGAAAACGCATTCCCAGCGCGAAAATCCATTCCTCGCCGGCCTGCGCACCGAATTCGCGCGCCTGAGCCTTGCTGAGCGCCACGCGTCCGACGTAGACCAGGCGAAGCTGCGTATCCTGGGCGTACTGAAGCAGATCCCGTAGCGAGGCGGCGTCCTGCTTGAACTGCGCGTCATCCGGCGTAGCCACCACGACGGTGCCGACGCGCGGTCGCCGCGTGATCAGGCCCGCGGAAGACAGCACGCGCACGGCGTCACGTGCCGTGTAGCGGCTGATTTCGAACTTCTGGCAAAGCTCGATCTCGGTGGGCAACCGATCGCCGACCGCATAGGTGCCGTCGGCGATCTTGCGCTTCAGTTCGCTGGCAACCTGCAGGTACCGCGGCCGGGCGTCTTTCGGAGGAACCTTGCGAGTGCGACCTTGGCGTTGCGCCTGCGCTGCTGCAACTTTCCCGTTGGTACGTTCGCGAGGAATGGTCAAGGCGAGGATCCCGGGCGTGGAGTATCTGGAATGACGAGCGTGCTGCTCACTGCATTCCCGATTGTACGGTCCACTCGCACGCTCAAGTGTTCAACCCGCCTCCACCTACCTGCCTACTCTTCGAACGACTAAGGCTGTCGGCCGAAAATAGGTTCAATCGACGCGCTTGAACTCACGCCAACTCACCCGGCCATAGACAACCGGATCAATCAGCGCGATTTGCGCCGCGAGCGCAGGGCTGCAATGGACCCGGCCAATATCGCGAAAACGGGGCCCGTCACGAAGGCCGCAGTCATCGCGGCTTCGACGGTTTTATCGTGGGTATTCGGCGACGCACTCGTCACGAGCGCATAACCAAGCAGGCCGCCGAGGGCATAGCCAGCCAAAATGGCCGCCAGTATCGCAAACACTCTGCGTGGCATGCCGCAATCCCGGGGGATGGGCGCCGCGCAGCCCGCTCGAACCGGCGGGCTGCCCGATGCTGATTACTTCTTGCCGCGAAACTTCCGCAACGCCGCGATCTGCGCAATCGCCGCGGCCAATTCGGCCTGCGCCTTGGCGTAGTCGATCGTGCCTTCGCGATTGGCCAGTGCTTCTTCGGCTTCGCGCTTGGCCTGCTCGGCCTTGGCTTCATCGAGGTCGTGACCGCGGATGGCGGTGTCGGCCAGCACGGTGACGCGGTTCGGCTGCACTTCGAGAATGCCGCCGGCGACGAAGACGAATTCTTCGTCGGCCTGGCCCGGCACCTTGATCCGCACCGCACCCGGACGGATGCGGGTGATCAGCGGCGTATGCTGCGGATAGATCCCCAGCTCGCCGGCTTCGCCGGGCAGCGCGACGAACTCGGCCTGACCTTCGAAGATCGAGCTTTCCGCGCTGACGACGTCGACGTGAATGGTATGTGCCATTCCGGCTCCTTGGCCTTAGCTGGACTTACTGGATGGTCTTGGCTTTTTCGAAGGCTTCTTCGATCGTGCCGACCATGTAGAACGCTTGCTCGGGCAGGTGGTCGCACTCGCCGTTGACGATCATCTGGAAGCCGCGGATCGTGTCTTTCAGCGCAACGATCTTGCCCGGCGAGCCGGTGAACACCTCGGCCACGTTGAACGGCTGCGACAGGAAGCGCTGGATCTTGCGGGCGCGTGCCACGGCCAGCTTGTCCTCCGGCGAGAGCTCGTCCATGCCCAGGATCGCGATGATGTCGCGCAGCTCTTTGTAGCGCTGCAGCGTGGCTTGCACCTTGCGCGTCGTGTTGTAGTGTTCCTCGCCGATCACGTGCGGGTCGAGCTGGCGCGACGTGGAGTCGAGCGGGTCGACCGCCGGATAGATACCCAGCGCAGCGATGTCACGCGACAGCACGACGGTGGCGTCCAAGTGACCGAAGGTGGTGGCCGGCGACGGGTCGGTCAAGTCATCGGCGGGCACGTAGACGGCCTGGATCGACGTGATCGAACCCGTTTTGGTCGACGTGATGCGCTCTTGCAGACGGCCCATTTCTTCGGCCAGCGTCGGCTGGTAGCCCACCGCCGACGGCATCCGGCCCAGCAGCGCCGACACTTCGGTACCGGCCAGCGTGTAACGATAGATGTTGTCGACGAAGAACAGGATGTCGCGGCCTTCGTCGCGGAACTTCTCAGCCATCGACAGACCGGTCAGCGCCACGCGCAGGCGGTTGCCCGGCGGTTCGTTCATCTGGCCGAACACCATCGCCACTTTGTCGAGCACCTTCGACTCTTCCATCTCGTGGTAGAAGTCGTTGCCCTCGCGAGTGCGCTCGCCGACGCCGGCGAACACCGAGTAGCCGCCGTAGCTCTTGGCGATGTTGTTGATCAGCTCCATCATGTTCACGGTCTTGCCGACGCCGGCGCCGCCGAACAGACCGATCTTGCCGCCCTTGGCGAACGGGCAGATCAAGTCGATCACCTTGATGCCGGTGGGCAGCAGTTCGACCGAAGGCTTGAGCTCTTCGAAGCTGGGCGCCGGCTGATGGATGGCGCGACGCTCGTCGGTGGCGATCGGGCCCGCGTCGTCGATCGGGCGGCCCAGCACGTCCATGATGCGGCCCAGCGTGGCCGAACCGACCGGCACCGAGATCGGCGCGCCGGTGTTGCTCACCGCCATGCCGCGGCGCAGGCCATCGGAGGAACCCAGCGCAATGGTGCGCACGACGCCGTCGCCGAGCTGTTGCTGCACCTCGAAGGTGAGCCCTTTCTCGGCCAGGCTGGAGCCGGTGTCTTCCAGCGTCAGCGCCTCATAGACCTTGGGCATCGAATCGCGCGGGAATTGAATGTCCACCACGGCGCCGATGCACTGAACGATTTGACCTTGTGCCATTGCAGCCTTCCTGTTCCTGATATGCGTTTAGCTTGTTTCGCGCTGAGCTTGCTCGGATCCGCCGTCTAGACCGCCGCGGCGCCGCCGACGATCTCGGACAGCTCCTTGGTGATCGCGGCCTGGCGCGCCTTGTTGTAGGACAACTGAAGATCGTCGATGACCTTCTTGGCGTTGTCGGAGGCGGCCTTCATCGCGACCATCCGCGCGCTCTGCTCGGAAGCCATGTTCTCGGCCAGCGCCTGATAGACGATCGATTCGATGTAGCGCAGCAGCAGTTCGTCGAGCACGCTTTGCGCGTCGGGCTCGTAGATGTAATCCCACGAATAGTCGCGCGATTCTTCCTGCAGGCGATCGGCCGACAGCGGCAGCAGCTGTTCGAGCACCGGCTCCTGCTTCATCGTGTTGATGAAGCGGGTGTAGGCCAGATAGACGACGTCGATCTCGCCGCGCTCGTAGGCGTCGAGCTGCACCTTGATCGGGCCGATCAGCTTTTCGAGGTGCGGCGTGTCGCCCAGTTGCGTGACGTGCGAGACGACCTTGGCGCCGATCCGCGACAAGAAGCCGAAGCCCTTGTTGCCGATGGCCGTGGCCTGCACTGCCACACCGCTTTTCTCCAGATCGCGCAGGCGATTGGTGACGGCGCGCAGCACGTTGGTGTTCATGCCGCCGCACAGACCCTTGTCGGTGGTGACGACGATCACGCCGGCCGCCTTCACCGTCTCGCGCGTGACGAGATAGGGATGGCGGTATTCGGGATTGGCCTGCGCCAGGTGCGCGGCGATGTTGCGCACCTTGTCGGCGTACGGACGGGCATGACGCATGCGATCCTGCGCCTTGCGCATTTTCGACGCGGCGACCATCTCCATCGCCTTGGTGATCTTGCGCGTGTTTTGCACGCTCTTGATCTTAGTCCGGATCTCTTTGCTGCCGGCCATATCGGTTCCTCGTGGAGCTGCGCGCCGCCGCTTGCGCCTTGGCGTCGCAGATCTCAGTGCAAGTCGTCTCAGTAAGCGCCGGTCTTCTTGAAGTCTTTGACGAGTTCGTGCAGCTGGGCTTCGACTTCCTTGCTGAACTTCTTGTCGCGCTCCATCGTTTCCACCAGCGACGCGTACTTGGTCTTGGCGAATTCGCGCAGCGCGCGCTCGGCGTCGAGCGCCTTCGGCACTTCGATGTCGTCGAAGTAGCCGTTGTTCACCGCGAACAGCGTCAGCGCCATTTCCCAGACCTGCAGCGGCTGGTATTGCGGCTGCTTCATCAGCTCGGTGACCATGCGGCCGCGTTCGAGCTGTTTGCGGGTGGCTTCGTCCAGATCGGAAGCGAACTGCGCGAACGCAGCCAGTTCACGATACTGGGCCAGCGCCAGACGCACGCCGCCGCCGAGCTTCTTGATGATGTCGGTCTGCGCAGCGCCGCCGACCCGCGACACCGAGATACCGGCGTTGATGGCGGGACGGATACCGGCGTTGAACAGGTCGGTTTCCAGGAAGATCTGGCCGTCGGTGATCGAGATCACGTTGGTCGGCACGAAGGCCGACACGTCACCGGCTTGCGTTTCGATGATGGGCAGCGCGGTCAGCGAACCGGTCTTGCCTTTGACTTCGCCGTTGGTGAACTTCTCGACGTAGTCGGCGTTCACGCGCGCGGCGCGTTCGAGCAGGCGGCTGTGCAGATAGAACACGTCGCCGGGGAAGGCTTCGCGGCCCGGCGGGCGGCGCAGCAGCAGCGACACCTGGCGGTAGGCCACGGCCTGCTTGGACAAGTCGTCATAGACGATCAGCGCATCTTGGCCGCGGTCGCGGAAGTATTCGCCCATCGTGCAGCCCGAGTAGGCGGCGATGTACTGCATCGCGGCCGATTCGGAAGCGGTCGAGGCCACGACGATGGTGTAGGCCATCGCGCCGGCTTCTTCGAGCTTGCGCACCACGTTGGCCACGGTCGAGGCCTTCTGGCCGATCGCGACGTAGACGCAGAAGACGTCCTTGCCCTTCTGGTTGATGATCGTGTCGATCGCCACCGCCGTTTTACCGGTCTGGCGGTCGCCGATGATCAGCTCGCGCTGGCCACGGCCGATCGGCACCATCGAGTCGATTGCCTTCAGACCCGTTTGCACCGGCTGCGACACCGACTGGCGCGCGATCACGCCCGGCGCCACTTTCTCGATGATGTCGGTGGCCTTGGCATTGATCGGGCCCTTGCCGTCGATCGGGTGGCCCAGCGAGTTGACGACGCGGCCCAGCAGCTCGGGGCCCACCGGCACTTCCAGAATGCGGCCGGTGGCCTTGACGGTCATGCCTTCGGAGATGTGCTCGTAGGCGCCCAGCACCACCGCGCCGACCGAGTCGCGCTCCAGGTTCAGCGCCAGGCCGAACGTGTCGCCCGGGAACTCGATCATCTCGCCCTGCATCACGTCGGACAGGCCGTGGATGCGGCAGATGCCGTCGGTCACCGACACCACCGTCCCCTGATTACGCGTATCGGCCGCGATGTTCAGGTTCTGGATCTTGCTTTTCAGCAGTTCACTGATCTCAGCCGGATTCAGTTGCATGAGATTCCCCTGTGATTCCTTAAAGCTTCAGGGCGCCGGCCATCTGGGCCAGCTTGCCGCGCACCGAAGCGTCGATGACTTCGTCGCCGACACGGATCGACACACCGCCGATCAGTTCGGGTTCGACATGGACGGTGGCCTTGATCTGGCGCCCGTATTTCGCGGCCAGCGCGGCGACGATCTCGTCGACCTGCGGCGGCGTGAGCGGATACGCGGAACCGATCTGCGCATCGAGCACGCCTTCGTACTGGTTGCGCTGCGTCTCGAACAGGCTGGCGATGTCGGGCAGCACGTCGAGCCGCTCGTTGTCGGCCAGCACCTGCACGAAATTCTTCTGCTCGGGCGTGAGCTGCCCGGCAGCGTCATCCAGCACGCCGGCGAGCTGCTTGGCGGCCAGCCTGGGATTGCCGATCAGATCGCGCGCGACATCGGTGCCGGCAACGACCGCCAGCCGCGACAGCGCGTCGGACCACGACGGCAATTCGTTGCGTTCCTGCGCCAGCTTGAAGACGGCTTCAGCGTAGGGCCGCGCGATCGTGAGCGACTCAGCCATGGCGCTTACCGCAGCTCGTTCTTCAGGTTGGCCACGATGTCGGCATGCTTGCCGGCATCGATTTCCTTGCGCAGGATGCGCTCGGCGCCGGCCACGGCCAGCTGGGCCACCTGCTCGCGCAGCTGATCCTTGGCTTTCTGGGCGGCCAGCACGGCCTCTTCCTCGGCCGACTTGCGAGCCGCGGCGACGATGGCAGCGGCTTCGGCACGCGCCTTCTCGACGATGGTCGCGGCCTGCTTCTCGGCACCGGTGCGCACTTCGGCGGCACCAGCACGCGCCTGCTGCAGTTCCTGCTCGACCCGGCGCTCGGCGGCGACCAGTTCGGTTTTGGCCTTGTCGGCGGCAGCCAGGCCGTCGGCGATCTTCTTCGAGCGCTCGTCAAGGGCCTTGGTGATGGGCGGCCAGACGAACTTGGCGGTAAACCACCAGAGCGCGAGGAAGACGACGATCTGGACGATGAGCGTCGCATTCAGATACACGACGGACTCCCTTCTATCTCAATGTTCGACGTCGATGCCACATCGGCCGGCAGCCCGCAGGCGCCGCGACGACGGGAGCGAAACTTGCTGTCGACGAACCGCTCAACCGACGAACGGGTTGGCGAACGCGAACATCATCGCGATACCGACGCCGATCAGGAACGCCGCGTCGATCAGGCCGGCCAGCAGGAACATCTTGGTCTGCAGCTTGTCCATCAGCTCGGGCTGACGCGCCGCGCCTTCGATGTACTTGCCGCCCATCAGGCCGATGCCGACGCAAGCGCCGAGGGCGCCGAGGCCGATGATCAAACCGCAAGCGATCGCGACGAGAGCAACGTTGGTCATGAGAGGAACTCCTAGTATGAGCGTGTGAAGTTGTAGTGGTACGGCGAAGCGGGCCCGCAGCGCGGAATCAGTGGTGTTCGTGAGCCTGACCGATATACACCAGGGTCAGCATCATGAAGATGAATGCCTGCAGCGTGATGATCAGAATGTGGAAGATCGCCCAGCCCAGACCGGTCAGGAAGTGCAGACCGTAACCCCACCAGAGGGCGGTGCCGCCGAGCAGCGCGATCAGCATGAACACGAGTTCGCCGGCGAACATGTTGCCGAACAACCGCATGCCCAGCGAAACGGTCTTGGCCGCGTATTCGATCAGTTGCAGCAGCAGGTTGAACGGAGCCAGGAACCACTTGGCGCCGAACGGCGCCGAGAACAGCTCGTGCACGAAGCCGCCGCCGCCCTTGATCTTGATGCCGTAATAAATGGAAGCCACCAGCACGACGATCGACAGCGACAGCGTGCCGTTCAGGTCGGCGGTGGGCACGATGCGCATGTAGTGGAAGCCGAACAGCTCGCCGATGCGCGGGAACAGATCGACCGGGATCAGGTCGAGCGCGTTCATCATGAAGATCCAGACGAACGTGCACAGGCCGAGCGGCGCGATGTAGGTGAGGTCGCCCTTGACGATCGAGCGGGCCTGCTCGTGCACGAACTCGACCAGCGATTCGATGGCGCCGACGAAGCGGTTGGGCACGCCCGAAGTGATCAGACGAGCCGCGCGATACATCAGAAAGCCGGTGATGACGGCCATCAACACCGAATAGAACACCGTGTCCCAGTTGACGATCGAGAAATCGATGATGTTCTTCTGCGCACCGCCGGATGAATTCAGGTGCGTCAGATGGTGAACGATGTATTCGGAAGCGGTCGGTAGGTTCGAGCCGGCGGCCATATTTTCCCGTTCTGTCGCGTTGGCAGTTGAATTGGTCGCGGTTTTTCGCCGAGGTGTTTGCCTCAGCGGGGCGCTTCACCCGACACCGGCGCGGGTTTGCGCACGATCAGCAATGCGAACAGCGGCGCTTTCAGCGCAACGATCAGCCCGATCAGCAAGGGCAGCCACCGGATGTCCGGCTCGGTCTTGATCACCCAGGCCAGCAAGCCCAGCGTCAGACCGATCTTGACGAACGTGCCCAGGAAGAAGACCACCGGATAGGATTCCGGCGCCTTGTTCCTATGCAGCGCCAAGCGCAGCGCAAACAATGCATTCGGGATGATCGCCGCGGCGCCGCCCAGCATCAGAAACCGGGCGCTTTCCCAACCTGCCGTGGCCGCGGCGATCAACACCGAGACAACGACAGCGGCGATCTGCAGACCAATGGCCGCCAACATGATCAGGTCATTCTCCAGGCGCGCCAGCCGTCGGTTTGCACCGATGGCGGTTTACCCGCATGTGGTTAACCATTAGCCCGCAGTGGGCAAAGACGCGAGATTTTAGCGTTTGCGGGGGTGGGGGTCAAACCGTGCCTTGCGCAGGCTGCGTGGGGGCAGGCCAGCCAGGGCGTTGCCCCGGGGTTCAGCGACACATATAATTGCACATATATGTTAGCTGTGCTCATTCATATCAATGACCCAGATCACTCTTTATCTCGATGAGGCCACTGAAGCGCTGCTGACCCGCGCGGCGGCAGCCAGCGGCTTGTCCAAGAGCCGCTGGGTGGCGGAGCTGATCCGCCAGCACGCACGCGATACCTGGCCCGCCGAGTGCACGGCACTGGCGGGCGCCTTTCCCGACTTTCCGCTGCGCGAAGAAGTGCCTGCGCTCGTTGCCGATGTGCCGCGGATCGGCTTCTGACGATGCTGGCCCTGGACAGCAACACCATCAGTTACTACTTCCGCGGCGATCCCCTGGTGGTGCCGCGGCTGCAAGCCCTATCGCCTGCCGAGGTGGGCGTACCGGCCATCGTGGTCTATGAGCTGCGCTACGGCCTTCGCCGCCTGCCCCCCGAAGCGGCACAAGCACGTCTTCAGGCCCTGGACAAGTTGCTGCGGCCCTTGCAGGTGCTCGCCTTCGATGCCGCCTGCGCCGATCAGGCGGCCACCATTCGATGCGCACTGAAGCGGGAAGGAACGCCCATCGGCCCGCACGACGTATTGATCGCGGCCACCGCCCTGCGCCATCAGGCGCGGCTGGTCACGCGCAATGCACGCGAGTTCGGCCGCATCGCAGGTCTGCAGATCGTCAATTGGCACGCCGACTGAGACGCGCGGCCGATTTCGCGCCGCCGTTCCGGCTTTTTTCCGCAGCCGCCCCGGGCGGCGCGCTGCGCAAACCCAGCAAGGCTTCACGCAACCACCGGTTCGACGCATCGTTGTCGGCGCCGGCGTGCCAGTACAGATAGCTGTGCAGCGGCGGCGCCTCGAAGGGCAGCGGCCAGACACGGTTGCCGGCCGGGGCGTTGGCCACTTCGGCATAGCGCGCCGGCAGCGTGGCCAGCAGATCGGTGCCGGCAACGATGCTGCAGGCCGCCGTGTAATCCTTTCAGCGCAGCCTGATGCGGCGTTCCAGGCCCAGCTTGCG
>JAFKGG010000191.1 GCA_017307915.1 Burkholderiales bacterium
TGGCCATCCAGGCGGGTTTGAGCATCCCCGCGGTGGCAGCGCTACAGCACGTCTGCGCAAGCTCGCTGGGCCTGTTCGCGCCGGTCAGGATGTCGATCGCAGCGGGCCTTTCACGCGGCATCGGTCAGGAGCACGCGGTTTATGTGGTGCTGCTGCCTTATGCCGTTGCCAGCGTCGCGCTGTTGTCGCTTTGCGCGGGACTTGCATTGTTGCTCTAAGGCGTGTTCACCCTAGCGGTGAAGCTGCGGATCCGTCCCGTCGGGCCAGAGAATCGCTTCGTCTTGGTGCGCTACGAACGCGTGGATTGTCTCGGTATCGATTGGCAGCACGCTGCTGAACTCCTACGCCTTTCGGCTTATTTCGATACCGACTCGAACAGCTCAGCATGGCATATGAAGCGGTCCGTATCGGCCGCCTCTTGATGATATCGCCAGCAATATCATGGTACGCTTTCGCCAGGAAATCGCGGGATAGCGACTTCCCATCAGCAAAAACCTTAGTCAACCCCAAGGAGCGTCCCAATGACCACGAACTCTTCGAGACACCTCAATGCAAGTAGACAAACTGCTTTCCAGGATGCGAGCCAATCCGAAGGGCGATTGGACAATCGATGACTTGATCACACTCGCAAGACGGCACGGCATCGAATTCGTTTTGCCGACCGGCGGCAGCCATCGGATCTTTCGCTATCAAGATGGCTCGATTCTGAGCGTGCCCGCCAAGCGCCCCGTCAAACCCCACTACATCAAGGCGTTTGTCTCCCGATTGTCGAGCCAGGAGCAGAACCGCTCATGAAACAGCCGAACTTCGATGACTACACAGTAACGGTCAGGCCACTTGCTGCCAATGAAGGCGGCGGTTACCTCGCATCGATTGTCGAGATTCCGGGATGCGCCTCCGATGGCGAAACCCACGAAGAAGCCATCGCACATCTGCGTGACGCCTTCGACGACGTCGTGGCCGCACTGCGGCATTGGGGGCAATCGGTGCCTGCCGGCAAAGCAAAATCTCCAGCGTCGTTCGTGTTCCGCCCTACACGCAGCCTGTACGCGCAACTGAAAAGCACCGCGGAAAGCGAAGGGGTATCCGTGAACGCGCTGCTCAACGAGGCGGTCGCGCTGAGATTGGGAGCGTCACTGGGTGCCGAGTACCTGCACCGCGCTAGGAAGGTGCGCAGCCGGGCGCGCGCTTGACTCCCGCCTGCAAGAAGTCTCTCCACGCATCACACCGTGATCGGCGATTACACCGGATCGTTCGATTCAGCGAGTATGACTATTTATGCGGATTCGAATCGGGAGCAGGAGCGCAGCGCCCGCCTCGACAGCGTCCGGCAATGGAGGCTGGTGCAGGCTGTTCAATACACCGCCGAACCAACGATCACCGGCTCTCGACAACGAAGTGATCGCCGCTCAAGCGACATGCGATGCGGCTCACGTTTTCTTCCAGACACAGCGCGACGTCGCGCTCGAACCCACGGTTGATCAGTTCGACGGCCGAACCGCAACTGGCCAGTGCCCGCGAACGATCAGCGCCGAACCCTTCGTAGGCCATGGCAGCGGCACGGGCCTCGGGCGAACTATCGGAACGGCCGAGCCCCGACACGATGCCGCCGGCGGCAAGATAGTCTTCGAAACTCGGGCGCAGGCCATCATCATCCGGCCAGCGTTCGCCGCAAGGCACCACGAGAATGCTGCGGTGATGACGGCATGCAGCAACGGCGGCATGCAGGTTGCGCAAGCTCGCGCAGTAGACGGCGCAGCCAAGCTGCATTGCATCGAAGGCCGTGGCCGAGCCGTTGGGCGACGGCAGCACCAGGCGCAATCCCTCAGGCACATTCGACATCGACGCCGGCGACAGCGACCAGCCGTCGGAGAAACGCCGCTTCGAACTCGCCACTTCAGCGCCGCGCTCGGCAGCATAAGCCTTTGCCGTTTCGTCACGCCATGGATACGGATAGATGATCGCGCCGCGTTCGACGGCGATGTCGACGCATGTGGTGAACGACATCACGTCGACGATGATCACGCAATCGACGTCGGGCGCGAGATGGCGGATCGCGGCTCGTCCCCATTCCAAGCGCACGGAGAAGGCCGGCTGGGAGAAGAAATGACTCATGACATGGAGACGATATGCTCTGCGCGCTGCGCCACACGCGCTCGTGATAGCGCCTCAAGCCGCCTTCGACGCCCGCGCCCCCAGCATCGCCTTCAACCCCGCCAGCTTGGCCTTGCCCGCCTCCTGCGACACGGTCGCCACCGACCCGGGGCTGGCGTCGAGCTGCATCTCTTCCAGAAAGCGCGATGGAATCTGCGAATACTTTTCCTTGCCGCGCTTACGCGCGCGGCACCAAGTCAGCGTCAGGCTGCGCTGCGCGCGCGTGACGGCGACGTACATCAGCCGGCGCTCTTCTTCGATGCGCGCGGCGTCGGCGGCGGCACCGCCGGGGGTCGATGATCTGGGCGCCACCGCTGATGCAGCACGGCGGCTGGCGTCGGCCGCCATGGCCGCGGCGCCAGCCCCGGCACCGCTTGCCTTGCTCGCCTTCGCACCGCCCCGGCCTTTCTCCGCTGCCGTGCCGCGCCTGCCGGTCGCCGCGCCGCGCCCGCCCGACTCAGCCGAAGCGGCCTCACCTTCGCCATCGTCATCGGAAGCCTGCGCGCGCCCGCCATGATGCGGCAGCAAGCCTTCTTCGCAGCCGACGATGAATACGTGCGGAAACTCCAGACCCTTCGACGCATGAATGGTGGTCAGCCGCACCGCATCCACGTCGGGATCGTTGCGATCGAGCTGCGACAGCAAGGCCACCGTCTGCGCCACCTTCACCAGCGTGGCGTTGTCGTCTTCGGCGCGCTTCTTCAGCCAGTCGACGAAATCGCAGACGTTCTGCCAGCGCGTAGCCGCTACCTTGTCGTCGGCAGTGGCGAACAGGTGCGAGCGATAGTCGACCGCGGCCAGCAAGTCGTCGAGCACCTGCGCGGCAGGTTCCTTGGCGGCGCGCCACGCGATGCGGTTGATGAAGTTGCCGAATTCGCGCAGCGGCTCCAACTGGCGCGGCGCGATACGCTGCTCGGCGCCGGTTTCGAACAGCGCCTCGAACATCGATACGTTGCGCTCGCCGGCATAGCTGCCCAGCACCTGCAAGGTGGCGGTGCCGACGCCGCGCTTGGGCGTGGTGATGGCGCGAATGAAGGCCGGATCGTCATCGTCGTTGGCCAGCAGCCGCAGATAGGCCATCAGGTCACGGATCTCGGCGCGATCGAAGAACGACTGGCCACCCGACAGCACGTAAGGGATCTTTTCCTTGCGCAGCACCTGCTCGAAGATGCGCGCCTGGTGATTGCCGCGATACAGCAGCGCATAGTCGGCAAAGCGCGTGCGCCGCTCGAACTTGTGCGCTTGCAGCCGCATCACCACCGATTCGGCTTCGGCGTCGTCGTCGTCGCAGGGCACCACTTGCAGGGGATCGCCAAGGCCGTGCTCCGACCACAGCTTCTTTTCGTGCAGCTTCGGGTTGTGCGCGATCAGCCGATTGGCCGCGGTCAGGATGCTGACGCTGGAACGATAGTTCTGTTCGAGCTTGATCACCTTCAGATTCGGGTAATCGGTGCCGAGCCGGTTCAGGTTTTCCAGCGTGGCGCCGCGCCAGCCGTAGATCGATTGATCATCGTCGCCCACCGCGGTGAACGCAGCGCGCGGGCCCACCAGCAGCTTCAGCAGCTCGTACTGGCAGGCATTGGTATCTTGATACTCGTCGACCAGCAGATAACGCAGCTTTTCGCGCCAGGCCTGCGCCACGTCGGCGTGTTCGGCCAGCAGTTGCACCGGCAGCCGGATCAGGTCGTCGAAATCCACCGCCTGATAGGCGCTGAGCGTGGCCGCATAGTCGCGATAGGCGCGTGCGATGCCGTGCTCGATGTCGTCGGCCGCATTGGCCGCCGCCTCGTCGGGGTCGATCAGGCCGTTCTTCCACAGCGAGATCTTGTGCTGCGCGGTGCGCGCCACCTTGCGATCGGTGGTGCCCAGCGCCGTCTGCAGGATGTTGATGCAATCGTCGCTGTCGATGATCGAGAAATTGTTCTTCAGGCCCAGCGCCTTGCCGTCACGGCGCAGCATCTGCACGCCCAGCGAGTGGAAGGTGCTGAC
Source organism: Burkholderiales bacterium (assembly GCA_017307915.1). Taxonomy (GTDB): domain Bacteria; phylum Pseudomonadota; class Gammaproteobacteria; order Burkholderiales; family Burkholderiaceae_E; genus Zeimonas. The sequence goes on from JAFKGG010000191.1 coordinate 4,144, forward strand.
CAGCGGGCGCTCGGCCTCGGGCAGCTTGACCATCTTCGACAAGCGCTCGGCCATTTCCTGCGCGGCCTTGTTGGTGAACGTGATCGCGCCGATCGCCTTCGAGCGAAAGCCCGAATCGATCAGGTGCACGATCTTCTGCGTGATCACGCGCGTCTTGCCGCTGCCGGCGCCGGCGATCACGAGGCAAGGTCCATCCAGATAGCGGATGGCTTCGCGTTGGGCGGGATTCAGTTGCGCGGACATCGGCAGGAACGAAGACCAGGGGCGACAGCGGAGCCGGATTCTAGCAACTGGGTCTGGGCAAGCCACGCTGCATGTGGGCGACACTCGCACATCCGGCATTGGCGCCGCGGATAGTATCGCTGCCGCAACACAATATCGCCGCCGTCGCGCATCGGCAGGCTGTTGGCTTGACGGGTATCAACCACGGCCGCTAGTGTCCGAGGCATCGCGCGGCTCCGCGCGCGGGGGGAATCCGCATGACCAAGAAGAAAATTCTCGGCAGCCTGCCGCTGGCAGTGTCGATCGGCCTGATCGGACTGGCCGGCGCCGCCTGGGGCGCCGGCGGGCAGACCGAGGCATTCTGCAACACGACGGCGATCACGATTCCCGTCAGCGGCGATCAAGGCGTTGCGTCGCTTTATCCGACCACGATCACCGCCAGCGCCATGCCGCCTTCGGTGACCAAGATCACCGTGCAGTTGCTCGGCCTGTCGCACACGTTTCCCGGCGATCTCGACATCATGCTGGTCGGCCCGCAAGGCGGCCAGGTGATCTTGATGTCGGATGTCGGCGGCGGCACCGATATCTCGAACGTCGATCTGATCTTCGACGACGGCGCCCCCTCGGCACCCGCGGCCCCGATCACGACCGGCGCGTATCAGCCCAGCAACACCGGCGCCGGTGACCCGTTCCCGGCGCCTGCGCCGGCCGGTACGCCAGGCACCCAACTGGCCGGCTTCAACGGCAGCAATCCGAACGGTACCTGGAGTCTGTACATCGTCGACGATGCGGGCGCTGATGTCGGCAGCATGAACGGCTGGTGCGTGAACATCACCTCGGAAATTCCGAGCCCGACCGCGGTACCGACGATGAGCGGCCTCGGGCTGGGCCTGCTGTCCGGCCTGCTGGCGCTGGGCGCGTTCTGGCAGCGGCGCCGGCGCGGCTAGCCGGCGGCGAGCACGCGGTATCAGGGGCGCCCGGCTTAGGGGCGCCCGGCTTGGAGGCGCCGGCCCCGCACCTCTGTGCGGCGCTCGATCGGGCCGCCTCACCCGGCCACATGGGTATGCGGGATGCGCAATGGCAGAATCCAGCCTTTCGCCCCCGCCTCTTCCGATCGAGATCGATGATCATCCAGCCCGCCCTGCGCGGCTGCGCCGCCGCCTGGGTATTTGCACTGGCGACCGCGCTAGCCGCGCCCGCCACTGCCGCCAAGGAGCCGCCGCCGCTGACCGCCGCCGAACGCCGTGCGCTGCTGCAGGCGGCCGGCATGAAGGAGCAGAAAGGGCAGTGGCTCAACGGCTGCGGGCATCGGGTGGAACCGGAACTGGACGTGGTCGATCTCAACGACGACGGCCGCGCCGAAGTGTTCATCACCGATGACGATGCCTGCTACGGCAGCGTCGGCTCGATGCTGACGCTGATGATCCGCGACCGCAGCGGCCGCTGGCGCGTCAACCTGGGCTTTCCGGCCAGCGGCTATCGCGTGTTGAAAACGGGGCAGCACGGCTACCCCGACATCGAGATCGAAGGGCCGGGCGCCTGCTTTCCGGTATGGCGCTGGAACGGCCGCGAGTACGACATCCACAAGCGCTGTCGGCGCTGAGCAAGGCCCCTCAGGAGCACGCGATGAGCATCGAAACATGGCTGGCCTTCGTCGCCGCATCGACCGTACTGCTGATGATCCCGGGGCCGACCATTCTCACCGTGATCAGCTATTCGATCGCGCAGGGCCCATCGGTGCGGCTGCCGCTGGTGGCCGCGGTGGCGCTGGGCGACAGCACGGCGCTACTGCTGTCGCTGGTGGGGCTGGGCGGGCTGCTGGCGGCATCTGCGCTGGCGTTCGAACTCGTGAAGTGGATCGGCGGCTTGTATCTGATCTATATGGGCCTGAGCATGTTGCGCGCGGGGGTGTCGGCACAGCCGGGGCCGGCTGATGCGCCGCCGCCCACTGAGTCGCGCACGCGCCTGTTCCTGAACACCTATGCAGTGACGGCGCTCAATCCGAAGGGCATCGTGTTCTTCGTCGCGTTCCTGCCGCAGTTCGTGCAGCCGCAGGCCGAAGCCGCGCCGCAGCTCTGGCTGCTGGCAATCACTTTCGTGGTGCTGGCGGCGCTCAATGCGGCGCTGTATGCGGTGTTCGCGCAATCGGCCCGGCGGCTGCTGAGTTCGCCGACGGCGCAGCGGCGCTTTCATCTGACCGGCGGCTCGCTGCTGGCCGGCGCCGGCTTGTGGGCTTTGCTGATGCGGCGGCCTTAGCGCGTGAGCAGGTCGACGTAGGCCTGGTAGCTATAGCTGCGATTTTTCTTCTGGCCAGTTATTTCCGACACGATGCCCAATTGTTCGAGCACCTGTACGGCGGCATTCGCGGTAGGAAAGGTGGTGGCCAATCGCTGCCGGACCCGTTCCACGGTAAAGCGCGGCATCATCGGCAACTGCTCGAAGAGCCGATAGCTGGCCGGATTGGCCTTGGGCCATTGCAGCAAGCGCCTGCGATCGACGGCAATCAGGCTGGCCACGGCGACGATCCCCTGTTCAGCCTGCGCTGCCGCAGCCGCCACGCCTTCCAGGAAGAATGACACCCAGGACTCCCAATCGCCCTCGGTGCGGATGGCGCCGAGGCAACGGTAATACTCCGCCTGACGCCGCTTCAGATAGCCGCTGAGGTACATCAGGGGTTCGGCCAACAAGCCCCAGTGCTCCAGCAATGCCGCGATCAGCAGGCGGCCGATGCGCCCATTGCCGTCCAGAAACGGATGGATGGTTTCAAACTGCGCATGCACCAGCGCGATCTTGACCAACGGCGGTAGATCGCCTCGTTCTTCATGGATGAAGCGCTCCAGGTCGGCCAGCAGTTGGGGTACGTGCTGCGGCGGCGGCGGCACGAACACCGCATTGCCCGGGCGCGTGCCGCCGATCCAGTTTTGTGAGTTGCGCAGTTCACCCGGTTGTTTGCCGGCGCCGCGCACGCCATCGAGCAGCAGCCGGTGCGCATCACGCAGCAGGCGCACACTGATGGGGAGTCCCTGAGGGTCGCGCAATTGCTGCTGCACGAGACGAAATGCCCGCAAGTAGTTGCTCACCTCGGTCACGTCGTCAGCATTGGAAATCTTCAGGCCTGCCTCCTCGTCGAACAGGTCGGCGAGCGTCGCCTGGGTGCCTTCGATCTGCGAGGTCAGCAAGGCTTCTTTGCGCACGGCGCTATAGAGCAGCCAATCCACTGAAGGCACCAGCCCCGACACCCCCGCCAACCGGGCCAGCTCCAGCTCGGCCTGCCGATTGCGATCGGCGAAGGACACGGCATTCAGCGACGGATTGGCGGGTGGTAGCGGGTGCGGCACGAAAGCTCGCACGGATTCGCCTAGCGTCGTGGAGAGAAGATATGTACCTGTGATGCGGCTCATTGAAGCTTGCTTTCACTGCCCTCGTTTATATTAAACCATTCTTTAATAAACCAAGGAAGAATGAAAGAACTCTTTAATATCTCCAACAATTTTGAGGATATCGTCGGATAAATCAAGGCTCGGAGCGTCTGCTGCGACCGCTCAGATCTCGATCGGATCGATATCGAGCTGCCACCGCGCCGAGCTGCGAATCTCGCGCAGCGCAGGCAGCCAGGCCGTCAGGAAACGATGCAATGGCGGGCGCGCAACGGCTTCGATCAATAGCTGGGCACGCTCGCGGCCAGCCAGCCGGCTCATCGCCATCGGCACCGGATCGAGCAGCACCACCGCAGCGTCGGTGACGCCGCGCGACGCCGCCAGCCGTGCCGCCGTGTCGGTGTCGGCGGCGCGGGCATGGGCATGGGCCGCGTCGGCACGGCCGCGGTTGGCCCCGTCATCGATAGACGCCGCCTCGACGGCCGCCCCCGACATCAGCGCATCCCCAACCGCCCGCGCACGCGCCAGAAACGCGATCGCTTCCTCCTGCGTGCCCGCTTCGGCCCGCAGCAGCGCCTGGTAGCGATACGGCGGCAGACCCACTTCGAGCCGCTCGGCCAGTTGCGCGTCGGCGAAGCCCGCATAGTCGTGCCGCGCCAGAAAACCGAACAGCGGATGATCGGGGAAACGCGTCTGCACGATGACGCGGCTGGCTTCGGCGTCGCGGCCGGCGCGACCGGCAACCTGCATCAGCGTCGCCAGCAAGCGCTCGGGCGCGCGGAAATCGGCCGAGAACAGGCCACCATCGCAGTCGACCGCCACCACCAGCGTCAACCGGCGAAAGTCATGGCCCTTGGCCAGCATCTGCGTGCCGACCAGGATGTCGACCTCGCCGGCGTGCGCCGCATCGAGCACCTGCTGCGCCGCGCCGCGCCGGCGCGCCACGTCGCGGTCGAGCCGGGCGATG
>JAFKGG010000192.1 GCA_017307915.1 Burkholderiales bacterium
GGCGCTGTACCGGCCTACGCAGCGAATCGACGTCGAACTGCGGCTGCTGGGCAGCGAAGCGCGTGCGCTGCGCCACTGGACGCCGGTGCATTGCCATCTGGGCGCAGACGACATCCCGGCGCACGTGGCGATCCTGAACGACGATGAGCGGCTGGAACCGGGGGCGAGCAGCTATGCGCAGCTCGTGCTCGATCGCGCCACCGACGCGGTGCACGGCGACCTGCTGATCTTGCGCGACCAGTCGGCGCAGCGCACCATCGCCGGCGGCCGTGTGCTCGACATCGATCCGCCGCTGCGTCGGCGCCGCAGCGCCGAACGGCTGGCGATGCTGGCGGCGCTGAGCCGGTCTGATGCCGGGCAGCGCTTCGCCGAGATCCTGCGGCTGGGCGCACAAGGCGCGTCGCGCGATGCGCTGATCGCCGCCTGGAACCTGAGCGAGCCGCAGCTCGATGCACTGGCGCAGCAGGCTGGTGCGCGCCGCGTCGCCGTCCAGGGCCACGAACACCTGTTTGATCCGCAGTGGTGGCAAGCGCGCAAATCGCTGCTGGCGCAGGCGCTGGCCGACTTCCATGCGCAGCATCAGGACGAAGCCGGCATCGATCGTGATCGCCTGCGCCGCATCGCCGTGCCGGCGATTCAGCGCGCGGTCTACCTGGCGCTGATCGCCGAGATGCTGGCGGAAGGCGATCTGGTGGCCAGTGGCCCGTGGCTGGCGCTGCCTTCGCATCGCGTGCAGTTGTCGCCGCGCGAAGAGCTGTTCCGCGAGCAGGTACTGCCGCGGATCGAGCAGGCTCGCTTCGATCCGCCGTGGATGCGCGACCTTGCGCGCGCCGTGGAGCTGGACGAACGCAGTGCGCGCATGTATCTGCGCCGCTTGGCGCGTGCCGGTCTGCTGGCCGAAGTCGTACCCGATCTGTTCTTCGGGCGCTCGGCGCTGGAGGCGCTGGCCGCCATCGCCTGCCAGCAGGCGGCCGAAGACGGCGTCATCGAGACCAGTGCCTATCGCGATCGCGTCGCGCTGGGTCGCAAGCGCGCGATCCAGATCCTCGAATACTTCGACCGCGTCGGGCTGACCCGGCGCGTCGGCGATCGTCGCTTCATCCGCCCCGACAGCAGCCTTGCGGCTGCGGCCGAGGCGGCCGGCGGCAATAAGAAGTCGATTGCATGAATGGAAGGAAATCACGGCCGGTGCCGTGGCCGGGCTTCAAACCCGGTTGGGGTTGTCAGTCAATCCCGGGTGGGTTCGACTCCCACTTTCTTCCGCCAGTTCTGTGTTCGGCATGCCGCACCAGCTGCCAGGCGCAGGCGGTCGCCACGGCCGAGCTCAGCAGGCACAGCGCGATGGTGGCGCCGTAGTGATGGAAGTGATCGAACAGGGCGCCGCTGGCTACCGGGCCGATCAATGCACCGATGCCGGTCCCTGAATACAGCAGGCCGATGATGGCCGACACGGCCCGCAGCCCGAACAGGTCGGTGCAGATCGGCGGCAGTATCGCTACGAGGCCGCCATAGGTCAGGCCGAACAGCAAGGCGAAGGCCACCAGCGTCGGGTAGCCGCCGGCCAATGCCCATAGCAGGAACGAAGCGCCCAGCGCTGCCTGCATCAACACGTGTGTCCGCAGCCGGCCCAGCCGGTCGGCCATCGCGCCGGTGAAGAAGCGCCCCAGCAGGCTGCCGATGCCGATCAGGCTGACCAGCGCTACCGCTGGGGTATCAGCGATACCCTGGTCGCGCGCCGCCGCCGACAGATGCGCGACCGGAACGAACATCGATATGCTGCAGGCCATCACGGCACCGTACAGCCAGCGAAATGAAATGCTCGAGGCGGCGCTGCGCAGATTCATGTCGGGCAGGGCGTTTTCGCGCATCGGCTCGGCGAGCGCTTCCGCCTCTGATGCCGGCCCGGCCGCCTGTGCCGGTGTATGCGGCAGTGGCACTCCATCAGCCTGCCATCCCCGAGCCGCCGGATCGCGTTCGAGCAGCCAGGCCGCCGCGATACCGATCAGCAGCGCGCCGGCCGCCATCAACTGCAGCCCGGCACGCCAACCATGGGCATCGATCAGCCAGGTGGTCAGTATCGGCACCACCAGTGTGCCGGCCCCGATGCCGGCACTGGCGATGCCGGAGGCCAGGCCCCGATGCTTGACGAACCACGGCTGCACCGCACCCATCGCCGGCAGATAGACCAGCGCTACGCCCAGCCCCGTGCCCAATCCATAACCCAGATAGACACCGAGCAGATCGTCGGCCCGGCTTGACGCAACCAGGCCGCCGGTCAGGATCAGCACGCCGACTACACCGATGGCGCGCGGCCCGAAGCGGTCGGCGAGCGCGCCGGCCACCGCGCCGAGCATGAAATACAGCAGCGACGACAGTCCGAAAACCCATGAAATCTCGGCGCGTGTCGCCGAGAACTCATGGGCCCAGGGCTTGAAGAACGCGGCGAACGAATACGAAGCGCCGAAGATCACCGTCAGGCAGGTGAACGCGGCCCAGGTCACGATCCAGCCGCGAAACGGCCCATGGCCGTGCAGCTGCGCGCGACTCATTCACTGACCCTTGCGTGGCGCACGCCTATTGACACAGCCGCAAGATGTCTTCGGGCACAGTGATCGCGCGAATACGCGAAGGATCCTCCGGGTCGCGGATGCAGAACGCGCGCGTCTCGGTGCCCTCGCACAACACGTCATCACCGCGGCGTACGACGTGGCGGTGGACGAATACCTTTTCGCGCCATTCTTCGACCGAAGTATGGATTTCGATCGTCTGGCCGTAGACGGCCGGCTTGCGAAAGCGCGTCTGGTGCTCCAGCAACGGGGTACCGATGATGCCGGTGCGCGGCGTCAGCTCGTGCCACGGCGGCACGCCGCAGCTCATGAAGAAATGCAGAGAGGAGGCGTCCATCCAACGATGGAAGTTCGGAAAGAACACGATGCCCGCCGGATCGCAATCGCCGAAGCGGACATCGACTTTCAAGACAGTGCTTTTGCTCATTCAGTTTCAGGCAGACGGATCAATCAGGTCAATCCGCCATCCTAGGCGCAGGCGCGGGCCGCCGTCCAGTCGACCGGGTATTAGGAAATACGCGAAGCGAATGAGCGTGGCACCGGTGCGGCGCGGCCCTATGCTTGATCAGATGTGCCGGCCGCGGGCCGGTGTCCCCGATTTCGCAGAAGGATCGTGATGACGTTCAAGAAACTGCTTGCCGCGCTGCCCGTCGCCGCCGCGCTGCTGGGCGCGGGCCCGGCCGTGGCGCAGGACAAACCGCTGCTGAATGCCTCCTACGATATTGCGCGCGAGCTGTTCGCCGCGATCAATCCGAAATTCATCGCGCACTGGAAGCAGCAGACCGGCCGGGAGCTGAAGATCGATCAATCGTTTGCCGGCACCTCGCGCCAGGCGCAGGACATCATCCAGGGCAAGAAGGTCGATACCGTCACTTTCAACCAGGTGCCCGACGTCGACATCCTGGCGCAGCGCGGGCTGGTGCGCAAGGACTGGGCCAAACAGTTCCCCAACAACAGCTCGCCGTACTACAGCACCATCGCGTTCCTGGTGCGCAAAGGCAACCCGAAGAACATCAAGACCTGGGACGACCTGGTTCGCGACGACGTCAAGCTGGTGTTCCCGAATCCCAAGACCTCGGGCAATGCGCGCTACAGCTACCTGGGTGCCTGGCTGTGGGCCCATGAGAAATTCAAGGGCGACGAGGCCAAGGTGCGTGCCTTCGTCGGCAAGCTGCTGCACAACGTCGAGAATTTCCCCACCGGCGGGCGCGGCGCTACCGTTGCGTTCGCGCAAAACAACCATGGCGATGCGCTGCTGACCTTCGAATCGGAAGTCGTGAACATCGCCAACAGCGACGAATTCAAGGCCGGCGGCTACCAGATCGTCGTGCCGCCGGTCAGCGTGCTGGCCGAGTTTCCGGTGGCCGTAGTCGATAAGGTGGTCGACGAAAAGGGTACGCGCAAGGAAGCCACCGCCTACCTGCAGTTCCAGTACACGAAGGAAATCCAGCAACTGCTGACAACCTTCAACTATCGCGTGCACGATCCCGACGTGGTCAAGGCCAATGCGGCCAAGTTCCCGTCGATCCGGCTGATCAACCCGAACGACGTGCTCGGTTCATGGGAGAAGATCCAGAGCACGCATTTCGGCTCGAACGGCATCCTCGACCAATTGCTGGCACAGAAACGCTGAGTAGGCACCGCGCAAGGGCGCCCGCCTGCGCCGCAGGCTTGCGCCCTTCATCCGTCATCGAGGCAACGCCGCCTGGCCGGTACCGAGCCGGCCAGGCGGCGTCGTGATATCCACTGTCAATGGCTACCGCTTCGTGGTTCTTCACCCGATCGCCGACCCTGCCCGGGGCCGGGCTGTCGATCGGTTTCGCTACGCTGTATTTGTCCCTGGTGATCCTGCTGCCGCTGTCGGCGCTGCTGCTGTACGTCAGCGACCTGAGCTGGGCGCAATACTGGCGGGCGATTAGCGATCCACGCGTGCTGGCCAGCTACGTCGTGACGCTGTCGGGCGCGCTGTACTCTACGATCGCAGCCATGCTGTGCGGTTTTCTGCTGGCCTGGATCATTACCCGCTATGACTTCCCCGGCCGCCGGCTGCTCGATGCACTGGTCGACCTGCCGTTTGCGCTGCCCACTGCGGTGGCGGGGCTGACGCTGGCCGTGCTGCTGGCGCCCGGCGGCTGGATCGGCCGCTGGTTCGCCGCCTACGACATCAAGATCGCCTATGCCTATCCCGGCATCCTGATCGCGATGACCTTCACCAGCCTGCCGTTCGTGGTGCGCGCCGTGCAGCCGGTGCTGCAGGACTTGGGCCCCGAATACGAGGAAACTGCGCGCACGCTCGGCGCCGGCGACTGGCAGACGTTCTGGCGCGTGGTGCTGCCGGCGTTGGTGCCGGCACTGGTCACCGGCGCGTCGCAGTCGTTCATCCGCAGCCTGGGCGAGTTCGGCGCCGTTGTGATGATCGCCGGCAACATTCCGTATCGCACCGAAGTCACCTCGTTGATGATCTTCGTGCGCTTGCAGGAGTTCGATTATCCGGCTGCCGCGGCGATCGCCTCGGTGGTGCTGGGCGCGTCGCTGCTGTTGCTGTTCACCCTGCAAGTGGTGCAGGCGCGGCTGATGGGCTGGCAGCGGAGCGCGCCATGAACAAGCCACAACGCTGGTCTCAATGGCTGCTGATCGCGCTGGGCCTGCTCACCGCCGTGCTGATGCTGATCGTGCCGTTGGCGCTGATCTTTGTGCAGGCCTTGAGCGGCGGCTGGCGGCTGCTGGTCGAGAACCTCGGCCAGGGCTACATGCTGCACGCGATTGGCCTGACGCTGCTGGCCACCGGTGTGGCCGTGCCGGTCAACGTGTTGTTCGGCATCCTGCTGGCGCGTGCCGTTACGCGGTACGAGTTCCGCGGCCGCAAGCTGCTGATGACGCTGGTCGACATTCCCTATGCCACGTCGCCGGTGGTGGCCGGTCTGTGCTATCTGGTCGTCTATGGCGTGGAAAGCACGCTCGGCCGCTGGTTGTCCGGTCATGGCGTGCAGCTGATGTTCGCCTGGCCCGGCATCGTCATGGTCACCGTCTTCGTCACTGCGCCCTATGTGGCGCGCATTCTGATCCCGCTGATGCAGGCGCAGGGTGCCGACGAGGAATACGCGGCAATGACGCTGGGCGCCAACGGCTGGCAGATCTTTCGCCGCGTGACGCTGCCCAACATCAAGTGGGCGCTGCTCTACGGCGTGGTGTTGACCAATGCGCGCGCTGTCGGCGAATTCGGTGCCGTGTCGGTCGTGTCGGGCACGATCATGAACCAGACATTGACGCTGCCGCTGCTGGTCGAGCAGTTGAACAATGATTACAAGACGGCCGCCGCATTCACGGCGGCCGCGCTGCTGGCCTGCATGGCGCTGCTGACGCTGGTCCTGAAGACGATCATGGAATGGCGGCAACGCCAGCGCATCGACGCTACGGCGGATCTGCCGATGGAACGGCCGCTGCAGCCGGGCGAATAGGGCGGCTACAGCGGCTGGGCGAACCGGGCCATTGGCTGCTCGGGCGTCTGATGTGCCACCCAGTCGAGGCGGCACGCCGGTGCGCCGATGCCCCGCAATGCGTGGGTAGGCTAACTGCGCCCCTTGAGCACGCCCTGTTCGTCGGCGATCACCACCTCGACGCGCCGGTTCAGCGCACGGCCTTCGGCCGAGCCGTTGTCGGCCACCGGATACGCCTTGCCGTAGCCGCGCGTGGTGATGCGGCTCGGATCCACGCCGCGCATCATCAACGCATTGCGCACCGCCGCGGCGCGGCGTTCCGACAATTGCAGGTTGTACGCGTCTGATCCGACGCCGTCGGTATAGCCTTCGACCAGCAGCCGTCGCTGTGGATACGCCTTCAGGAACGTGGCCAAGCGGTCCAGCCGCGGACCGGCATTGGGCAGCAGCTCCGACTTGTCGAATGCGAACAGCACGTCGCCCAGCGTCACCAGCAGGCCGCGCTCGGTCTGCTTGGCTTCGATGTCGCGCAATTGCGCTTCGAGCTGGCGCACACGGTCTTGCGCGGCTTGCGCCTGCGCGCGTTCGGCTGCGGCGGCGCGTGCCGCCGCCTCGGCCTGTTGCTGGGCGGTCACCGCTTGCGACTGCGCCTGCTGGGCCTGCGACTGCGCCTGTTGCGCTTGCGATTGGGCCTGCTGCGCCTGGCTGCGCGCAAACTGCGCCTTGCGCTCTTCCTCCTGCGCCGCCAAGCGGGCCTGCTCGGCCTCGACCGTGCGTGCGCTCAGCTGCAACCGGTCGGCTGCGTTCTTGGCTTCGGCGATCTGTGCATCGGCTTGTCGCGATCGCGCAAGGTTGCGAGCGATCTCGGCGCGTTGCCGCGCCAGATAGGCGAGATGGTTGACTTCGTCTTCGTCGCGATCGTCCGTCCAGATGCGGTCGGCCTGGTCGATCGTGTCGCGCGCGGTGCGCAGCTCCAAGGCCGCGCGGCTGGCGACTTCCGGATTGCTGGCCACGGCATTGACGTCGGCGCGTGCGCTTTCCAGCGTCGGATTGGGCGATTTGCTGGCGCAGCCGACCAGCGCAGTGGCGGCCAGCGCCGCCGAAACCAGGGTCAGGCGGTTGCGGAGATTCATGGCGTTGCTTCCTTTGTTCTTGCGTTCGAGGGCGGGGCAGGGGGCAGGTTCATCGCCCACGGCTGCGCCGATCGAGTTCCTCCTGCAAGGCGCGGATGCTGGCGCGCACCTCGGCCAGCGCGCGTTCTCCGCGTGTTGCACTGGCTCGCGACTCGGCCACCCGGGCATCGACTTCGGCCTCGGCTGCCAGCCGTCTGGCCAGCACATAGTCCTTGTCGGTCATCGCCTTTTCGGCGCGCTGCAGCTTGTCGCGCGCCATGCCCAGTTCGACCGGCGCCGTGCTTACGGCTTCGGGAGACGAGGCCACGCGCTCGATCGTGCTGCGGCTTACCGCCATCTGTTCCACCGGCGGCGGCGCGCTGGCGCAGCCCGCAAGGGCCAGCGTCGCGATCGATGCGCCGGCCATGAGCCATCCGTTTGCTGCGGTCATGTTGCTTTGACTCCTGTGCGTCTTGGATCCGCCCGTGGCAGGCAGCCGTTGCCTTGGCAGGGCGGATCCGGTCGATCAAAATGATTGCGCGCGCTGTCAGGCCAGCAAGAGGCGTACCCGGCGGGCGGGGCGTAGCGGTGCGGCCACGGCAGGGGCTTTGACCCAGTGCCAGGCTCAGTGACAGGTCAAACGCAGGTTTGCGTCGAGTCGAAACGGCAGCACAGTGGGCTCTCGATCAGCCGGCTGCCAATGCCGCCAGAGCGGCCACGTGCCTTGCTCAGCGATACAGCGTCGGTTTGGTCAAACGATCGGCGACCGGCCGCTTTTCATCTTCGTCGAGCTCCAGCGCCACCTGCGTGCAGACGGCACGGCACAGCATCGCGACACGCTCGCTGCGCAACTGGTAATAGGTCTGCATGCCGTCGCGGCGCCGGCCCAACACCCCGGCGCGATACAGCGTGGCCAGATGCTGGGAAACGTTCGACTGCGTGGTGCCGATACGGTCAAGCAGCTCGGAAACGTTGCGCTCGCCCTGGCAGACGGCACTGATGATCTTCAGACGGATCGGTGCCGAAAGCAGGCCGAACAGTTCGGCTGCCGATTCGAATACCTGGTCTTCTTCGGTATGGTCGACCATGATGCGCCATGGAAAAATCGCGATCGACCATCACTTTATCAGGATGTGCTGATGAAGCTTCGGCGACGTTCGTGCCTGCCTCACGGCAGGCACGATCGGCATCTGATCGGCGTCTTATTTGGCGCCGCTGAGCACCCAGTTGACGAGAGTCTTCAGGTCAGCATCGCTCAGATTGGGCTGCGCCGGCATCGGGATCGGGCCCCATTGGCCGACGCCGCCTTTGCGAATGCTTTCCGCCAGATGGGCGGCGGCATCTTTGCGGCCGGCATATTTTTTGGCCACTTCGCTATAGGCCGGCCCGATCAGCTTCTTGTCGGGAGAGTGACAGGCGGTGCAAGCGTGTTTCTGCGCCAGCGCGAGGCTGGCGCTGGCGGGCAGGCTGGCGGCGGCCAGCATGGCGCCGACGGCGATCGAAACCGGCAGTTTCAGTGAAACCACGAACAACTCCTCTGTGCAGTGGGGAAAATCAGGAGCCCGCCGGCAGCGCCAGCCGGGCCAGG